>CAILKX010000023.1 GCA_903834975.1 uncultured Curvibacter sp. | reverse complement strand
TTGCTTTTGCTTTTGCTTTAGGGGCGATTTGGTTTTATGGGCTTTCAAGGGGAGGTCCTTCATGCTTTGAGGCGGCTTAGCACCTGATTTCAGCAGCATATTTCAGCACTTTTGGGCTCAAATTTGGTGCGGTTGACGCCAAGTCACCAAGGTCAATGCCTTGCAAATGTTAAACCGTCCGCAGAGGGTGTCCTTGAAAACCGTCGCCTGATTGAAGTCCGATTGAAGTTCGTTTGGGCGTCGATGGCTACAAATCCTTACTGTGAGCGCTGGCCAAGCGGGCAAGATGCTTCGTTCTTGCCAGGGGCCCTCGCTCCTGGACTTAACAGGTCCACGGAGATTGATTCCCATGAAAACCCCACAACAGGCTTCGGCCATTGCCGTGAAGACGGGCCTGAACTTGGGCCTGGTGTTTGGCTTCGCCATTTGGAGCCTCTCCCCCTTGGCGCAAGCTGAAAGCCAGATTTACGGCACGATGGACCTGGCGCTGAATGGGGTGTCACACCAAGGCACGGTGGTGGGCCTGAGCAAGAACAAACGAACGATGCAGCGTTGCTCAGCGGGGGGTTGTCGCCTTCGCGCCTGGGCTTCAAAGGCCAAGAGCCTTGGGGCGGCGGATGGTCGGCCGTGTTCACTTTGGAGTCCGGCTTTAACGCCGCCAACGGCAAGGCGCCGAATGGCCGCATCACGGTTTCCGATTCGCCCTCGGCGCCTTTTGACGGCAAGTTGTTCGCCCGTGAATCCACCGTCGGCCTCAAGAACGCCATTTGGGGAGAGGTCCGTTTGGGTCTTCAAGCCAACCCCATGGCCACGGCGTTGTCGCAATTTGACGTCAACTCCGGCTTCATGGACCCCTTGGCTTTTAACGGCGGCTCCGCCGGCGGTGGTTTCACTTCGGAGTCGCGTTGGGAAAATTCAATCAAATACACGCTGGAACCGAATCAGCGCCTCAAAGCCTCTGTGATGTACCGAGTACCCGACACGGGCACCGTTCGGCAAGCCTATGCGGGGGCGGTTTATTTGGATTTGAGCCCCGTCCGTCTCGCCTGGATTGGCGGTCGGGACAACGATGCGCAGTTGCCCCCCATGGGAAGTTTTGCAGGCTTTTTGACCGTTCAATTTGCCAACACCAAGACGCTGGGTGGGTTGGCATCGTGGGACGTTACGCCCGCGTTGACGCTCAAAGGGGGCTGGGAGCGGATCCTGGCGTTGGCGCCATCGCCAGGCCATTTCACGATCGACGAGTCCATGAACGGCTTGAGCGGCGGGGCCGCCTTGGGCAACAACAACTTTGACGACACCTTGCCGCGCCAAGAAAACATGGTCTGGATTGGCGCCGGCTATTTGCTCAAGCCTTCTCTCACCCTGAACGGCGGTTTTTATGAGCGCACCACCCGCATCAACGGCCCGACAGGCAGCCATTTTGACGCCAGCATGGCCAAATACGAAGTGGGCGAAATCATCGACAGTTTGAGCAAGCGAACCGACGTTTATTTCAATGCCACCTTCTGGCAGTTGGCCGGTCCAGCGTGGTCGAATGCCTACCCCAAACACCTCTCAATTGGTGTGGGGATGCGGCACTCATTTTGAGGGGGTTCACTTTTCACAATCTGATGAATGAAAACCTTCAGTAATAAAAGTAAACTGAATGTTGTTGTTCGATTCACATCAACCCAGCGTGGCAATAAATGGCAGATCAAAAATTCGTGTTGGCTGGCGTCATGGGTTGGCCCGTGGCCCATTCGCGTTCCCCTGTGATTCACAACCACTGGATGGCGCAGTATGGTTTGCGTGGCGCTTATGTGCTGCTGCCGGTTCAGCCAGAAAATTTTGAAGCCGCCATCCGGGGCTTGCCCGCTTTGGGCTTTTCGGGTTGCAATGTGACCATTCCGCACAAAGTCAACGCCATGAAAATGATGGACTTTGTGGACCCTGTGGCCAAGGCCATGGGCGCCATCAACACCATTGTGGTGCAGCTGGACGGGTCTCTGCATGGGTATAACAACGACGGTTTTGGCTATATCCAAAGCCTGCGTGATGCCCAACCCGATTGGCGTGGCGACGCAGGGCCGGCCTTGGTGCTGGGCGCCGGTGGCGCTGCACGCGCCATCGTGCTGAGCTTGCTCAACGAAGGCGCGCCTGAAGTGCGTTTGGTCAACCGCACCCGCGAAAAGACCCAAGCCTTGGCCGACGAATTTGGCCCCCGCGTGAAGGTCCTCGATTGGGCCGAGCGCAACGACGCCATGGCCGGCGTGGCTTTGTTGGTGAACACCACCAACCAAGGCATGCACGGCCAACCTGAGTTGGCGGTTTCCTTGGCCGCTTTGCCTGAGCAAGCCTTGGTCTCAGACGCGATTTACATCCCGCTAGAAACGGCCTTGCTCAAGAACGCTCGTTTGCGGGGCAATCCCGTGGTGAATGGCTTGGGGATGTTGCTCAACCAGGCCCGTCCCGCTTTCAAGGCTTGGTTTGGTGTCATGCCCGAAATCACACCGACCTTGCGTCAAGTGGTCATAGAAACCTTTTAATGCTTCTTGTAACAACCGCTGGGCTTCTGCTAAATTTGAGGCTTCCCGGTACCTCTCTAAGGATCTTGTCATGAACCATTGGCTCAAACCCCCTTCATTTGTTGGATTTCACCGCCAGTGGGTCAGCGTGCTGCTGGCGGCTGGCTTTTGTGCCGCCGGTTCTGTGGCGCAGGCCCAAAGCACCGACACCTTGGCCAAGGTCAAGGCCGCCGGCGCCATCACCATGGGCGTTCGCGATTCTTCGGGCGCGCTGTCTTACACCTTGGGTAACGGCGTTTACACCGGTTATCACGTGGAGTTGTGCAATGCCATCATTGCCAACGTTGAAAAGGCCGTCGGCAAAAAATTGGAAGTGAAGTACCAAGTGGTGACTTCGCAAAATCGTTTGCCGCTGGTGCAAAACGGCACTGTGGACATTGAGTGTGGCTCCACCACCAACAACGCCACGCGCCAACGGGACGTGGCTTTCTTGAATACCGCCTATGTGGAAGAAGTGCGCACCGCCGTGCGTGCCGACTCTGGCATCAACTCCATTGCCCAATTGGCCGGCAAAAACGTGGTCACCACCACCGGCACCACCTCGGTTCAGTTGCTGCGCAAACACGAGCGCGCTGACGGCATTAACTTCAATGAAATTTTTGGCAAAGACCACGCGGACAGCTTTTTGTTGCTCGAATCCGGTCGGGCAGACGCTTTTGTGATGGATGGTCAAATTTTGGCCGGCAACATTGCTTTGTCTAAAAACCCCGCCAATTTCAAAATTACCGGTGAAGTTTTAAGCGTCGAGCCGATTGCGATCATGGTGCGCAAAGACGACCCCGCTTTCAAGAAAATTGGTGACGACACCATCGCCGCCATGGCCAAAAGCGGCGAGTTGGCCAAGTTGTATGACAAGTGGTTCATGCAGGCCATCCCACCCAAAGGCCAACGCCTGAATTTGGCCGCCAACGAAAACACCCGCCAAGCTTGGGCCAGCCCGAACGACAAGCCGGCCGAAGCCTACCAAAAGAAATAAGCCAACCTCCAAACGGCGCTGATGTCTTGGCACTGGGAATTCTTATTCGACGACCCTGGTGGCGCTGACCCCACCTATTGGCAATGGCTTTTTTCAGCCTGGGGCTGGACGCTGGCTGTGGCCGGCCTTGCTTGGTGTGTGGCCCTGGTGGTCGGCGTGGCCATCGGCTTGGTGCGCACTTGGCGCGGCGATGACAAAGGGTGGGCGGCCGGTTTGGCGACCGCTTGGGTGGAGTTGTTTCGCAACATCCCCTTGTTGGTGCAGGTTTTCCTGTGGTACCACGTCCTGCCGATGCTGTTCCCGGTGTTTCGGCACTTTTCTCCCTTCTTGCTGGCGGTGATGGCGATTGGGCTCTTCACCTCGGCCCGCATTGCTGAACAGGTGCGCTCAGGCATGGGGGCCTTGGCCAAGGGCCAGCGTGCGGCGGCCACGGCGTTGGGCTTGTCGACGGGCCAAAGTTTTCGTTATGTGTTGTTGCCCCAAGTGGGCCGCATCATGTGGCCGGCCCTGACCAGCGAGGCCATGAGCATCGTTAAAAACTCTTCGGTCGCCTTTGCGGTGTCGGTGTCGGAGTTGACGCTGTTTGCCATGCAAGCCCAAGAAGAGACCTCCCGCGGCATTGAGGTCTACTTGTTGGTGACGGGTTTGTATGCCTTCACGGCCTTCATGGTTTACGCGCTGATGACGGGCATTGCCGCCAAGGCGAAATGGGCATGAACCAAGCCATGAACCTCGACCTGTCTTTTTACACCTGGGGTTTGTTCCACGACTTCATCCTCAAGGGCTTGTTGTTCAGCCTGACCTTGACGCTCGTTGCCTCCGTGGGGGGCACTTTCTTTGGCACGGGCCTGGCCTTGATGCGACGCTCTTCCGTGGCCTGGATGCGCATAACGGCCGCGACCTATGTGAACGTCATGCGCAGTGTGCCCTTGGTCATGGTGATTTTGTGGTTTTATTTGTTGGTGCCCTTTTTGATTGGCAAACCGATTGGCGCTGAGTGGTCGGCCTTCATCACGTTCACCGCTTTTGAAGCCGCTTATTTCAGTGAAATCGTGCGTTCCGGCCTGCAGTCGGTGGGCGTTGGGCAGACCAACGCCGCCAAGGCTTTGGGCCTGAGCCACACGCAAGCGCTGCGTTATGTGGTGTTGCCGCAGGCCTTTCGCAACATGGTGCCGGTGCTGTTGACGCAGACCATTGTGCTGTTTCAAGACACGTCCTTGGTGTATGCCATTGGGGCTTACGACTTGCTCAAAGGTTTTGAGACCGCGGGCAAAAATTATGGGCGTCCAATTGAGGTCTACATGATGGCGGCTTTGGTTTATTTTGTGATCTGCTTTGCTTTGTCGCGTGCGGTCAAAGCCATGACAAAAGAAAGAGTGAGCGCGGCATGATTGAAATCCAACATGTTTCCAAGTGGTACGGCCAATTTCAGGTGCTCAAAGATTGCACCACGCGGGTCGACAAAGGCGAGGTGGTGGTGGTTTGCGGGCCCTCAGGTTCCGGCAAGTCGACCTTGATCAAAACCGTCAACGCCTTGGAGTCGATTCAGCAAGGAAAGATTTTGTTGGGTGACATTTCAGTGCATGACCCCAAAACCGACCAAGCCGCTTTGCGCAGCCGCGTTGGCATGGTGTTTCAAAATTTTGAGTTGTTCCCGCATTTGAGCGTTTTAGACAACCTGATGCTGGCCCCTCAAAAGGTCTTGAACCGATCTGAATCCGAGGCGAAAGCCAAGGCCCTGGCCTACTTGGACCGGGTCGGGCTGGCAGCGCACAGCCACAAATTTCCGTCCCAGTTGTCGGGGGGACAGCAACAGCGCGTGGCCATTGCACGTGCGTTGTGCATGGACCCGCAGGCCATGTTGTTTGACGAACCCACCTCGGCCTTGGACCCGGAAATGGTCGGCGAGGTGCTGGAAGTCATGGTGGGCTTGGCCCACGACGGCATGACAATGATGGTCGTGACCCATGAAATGGGTTTTGCGCGCCAGGTCAGTGACCGGGTTATTTTTATGGATGCAGGCGCCATTCTGGAAGACTGCACCACCGCTGAATTCTTTGGCAATCCAGCCGCGCGCGCTGAGCGCACCCAGGTCTTTTTGAGCAAGGTGATGGGTCACCAAACCGCTTGACCCACATCAAAGAAGGGGCTGGGTATTTGGCTTAAGCTCAATCGCATGGCCCATTCCAGTCCCAGTCCACCTCCCGCTTCTTCCGTTTCCCCCGCTTCTTCCTCTTCAGTCAACCCTTTAGACGGCGTTAGCGCCGCCCAAACGGCCGACTTTGCGGTGCTCGACGACCCGCAAGAGTGGTTGGCGTTTGGCAAGCCCTTGGACGCGTCTGTCGACGCTTCCGAACCCTTCCCTGATTCGACCTCGCCTTCAGCCACGTGGCAATCGCAGGTCACGGTTCAAGGCATGCACTGCGCGGCCTGTGCCTTGACCGTCGAGCGTGCCATGACCGCCTTGCCGGGGGTGGTTCAAGCGCAGGTCAACGCCGCGACGGGCCGCGCCCAAGTCGTATGGCGTTCGGGGCAAATCAAGCCCTCGGATTGGATGGGCGCGGTGCAAGCCGCGGGTTACGGCATCTTGCCCGCCAACGACGCCAGCTTGGTGGACCAGCGTAAAACCGAAGAGCGCCGCGCTTTGTGGCGTTGGTTGGTGGCCGCGCTTTGCATGATGCAGGTCATGATGTACGCCTACCCGACGTATTCAGCGCTCCCCGGTGACATGTCCACCGACAGCCTGCACCTGATGCATTGGGCCGGTTGGGTGCTGACCTTGCCGCTGCTTTTCTTTTCGTGCTGGCCCTTCTTTGAAAGCGCTTGGCGCGACCTCACGCACCGCAGCATCAGCATGGACTTGCCCGTGGCGCTGGGCTTGCTGGTCACCTTTGGTGTCAGCACGGCCGCGACTTTCGATCCGAACGGTGTCTTTGGCGACGAGGTTTATTTCGATTCGATGAGCATGTTTGTGTTCTTTTTGCTCAGCGCCCGGTGGTTGGAACAACGCCTCAAAAACAGAACGGCGGGCGCCTTGGATGTGCTGATGAACCGCTTGCCTGAAAGCGTGGAGCGACGGGGTCAAAACGGCGAGCCCAACCAACGCGTGGCCTTGCGCGAGTTGCGCGTGGGTGACGAAGTACGGGTCTTGCCCGGTGAGGCTTTTCCGGCCGATGGTGAGGTACTGAGTGGGGACACTTGGGCCGATGAAGCCTTGCTGACCGGCGAGTCCGCGCCGGTGCACTACGCCCCCGGCTCGAGCACCACCTCGGGCGCACACAACCTGCAAAGCGCCGTTTGGATTCGTGTGCTGCGCTTGGGCAAAGACACGCGATTGGCGGCCATTGTCGATTTGATGTCGCAAGCCGCCTTGGAAAAACCCCGCCTCGCGCAGCTGGCCGACCGCGTGGCCACCCCGTTTTTGTGGCTGGTGTTGTTGGCCGCCTTGTTGGCCGCGGTGTTTGGCTGGCGCGTCAGCCCGAACCACGGCTTGATGGTGGCGGTGTCGGTGCTGATCGTCACCTGCCCCTGCGCGCTGTCGTTGGCCACGCCCGTGGCCATGTTGGCGGCCGCCGGGCGATTGGCTCGGGGCGGCGTTTTGGTGCAACACCTTCAAGCCCTTGAAACTTTGGCCGGCGTCGACCGCGTTGTGTTTGACAAAACCGGCACGCTGACCCAAGACGCTTTGCACATCGATCAAATCTGGGTCCGTCCGGGCGTGACCCGCGAGCAAGCTTTGTCGGCGGGTGCGGCTTTGGCAGCGCATTCATTGCACCCCTTGTCCCGCGCTTTGGTCAAATATTCCGAGGCATCCACCCCCGTATCCAGTGGCTGCTCGGATTCAAAAAAGGAGCGCCATGGCGTCTCGGCCCCGATGGAAATCAAAGACGTCAGCGAAACCGCCGGTCAAGGGCTGTCTGCGGCAGGGGGCTGGCGCTTGGGTTCTGCGGCCTGGTGCCACGTCGATTTAAGCCCTGGCTCTCTGGCCGGTGGGCCGGTTGCCCCCGGACGTCACCGCGTTTATTTGAGCGATGCACAAGGCTGGTTGGCTACTTTTGAAGGCGCCGAGTTGCTGCGCCCCGATGCCCAAGCCACCATCCAGGCCTTGCAAGCGCTGGGCCTGAGCGTGGCCTTGTTGTCCGGTGACCGCCCCGAAGCCGCCAAACAAGTGGCGGCCGAGTTGGGCATTGCGCCCGATTTGGCCTTTGGCGGCTGTACCCCTGAGGACAAATTGACCCAATTACAAGCTTGGCAAAAGGCCGGTCACCGCACGCTGATGGTGGGCGATGGCTTTAATGACGGCCCCGTTCTGGCTGGCGCCCAAGTGTCCATGGCCTTTGGCGAGGCGGTGCCCATTGCCCGCGCCCGCAGCGACATGGTGCTGTTGAGCACACAACTTTTGCAGGTGCCCAGAACCGTCCATTTGGCCCGGCGCACCTTGAGGGTGGTTAAGCAAAACCTGATTTGGGCGGCGCTTTACAACGCCCTCTGTGTGCCATTGGCCATCTTGGGGTATTTGCCCGCTTGGTTGGCGGGCTTGGGCATGGCGACGAGCTCTTTGGTGGTGGTGCTGAACGCGGCGCGCTTGTCTTGGCCGGGTCGGGCTGAGCACCCACTAAAGCACTGATTGAATGAAGCACTGAGTTAAGCTTCGTCCCATGGACATCCTTTTTTTGCTGGTTCCTCTCTCGGTCGTGCTGGTTTTGGCCATTTTGGCGGGGCTTTGGTGGGCCGTGGAGCGGGGCCAATTCGAGGGCATCGAACAAGAAGCCAGCCGGATATTGCAAGACGATTGATCTGAATCAAGGTCCTCAGTGACGTCTTCAAGCACACTCAAAGCGTAACTTTGAGGTGCTTAATGAATTCAATTGTTTCAAATGCAGTCTATGACGACAAGGCCGTCCGACAGTTCTCTGTCATGGCCGTCGTTTGGGGCGTGGTCGGTATGTTGGTTGGCGTCATCATCGCCAGCCAGCTCACTTGGCCGGAGCTGATCAATGGCATTCCGTGGTTGTCCTATGGCCGTTTGCGCCCTCTGCACACCAACGCGGTGATTTTTGCCTTTGGCGGCTGTGTCTTGATGGCCAGCAGTTTTTACGTCGTGCAACGCACCTGCCAGGTGAGGTTGTTTGCCGGCAAGCTCGCGTCTTTTGTTTTCTGGGGTTGGCAGGCGGTCATTGTGGCCGCTGCAATCACCTTGCCACTCGGCTACACCACAGGCAAAGAATATTCCGAACTCGAGTGGCCCATTGACATTTTGATTGCCGTGGTCTGGGTGGCTTATGCCGTGGTTTTCTTTGGCACACTGGCGATCCGTCGGGTCAAGCACATTTATGTGGCCAATTGGTTTTTTGCAGCCTTCATCATCACCGTGGCTTTGTTGCACATCGTCAACAGCGCGGAAGTGCCGGCGGGTTGGATGAAGTCTTACTCGGCCTATGCGGGAGTCCAAGACGCGATGGTGCAATGGTGGTATGGCCACAATGCCGTGGGCTTTTTCTTGACGGCGGGCTTCTTGGGCATGATGTATTACTTCATCCCCAAACAAGCCGAGCGGCCTGTTTATTCTTATCGCTTGTCCATCGTTCACTTTTGGGCGCTGATCTTCACCTACATGTGGGCGGGCCCTCACCACCTGCATTACACCGCTTTGCCCGATTGGACGCAGTCACTTGGCATGGTGTTTTCTTTGATTTTGTTGGCGCCCAGCTGGGGCGGCATGATCAACGGCGTCATGACCTTGTCGGGTGCTTGGCACAAGTTGCGCGATGACCCCGTTTTGCGCTTCCTGATCGTGTCCTTGTCTTTCTACGGCATGAGTACCTTTGAAGGCCCGATGATGGCCATCAAAACCGTCAATTCATTAAGCCACTACACCGACTGGACCATCGGCCACGTGCACTCGGGTGCTTTGGGTTGGGTCGGTTTGGTGTCGATGGGCACGCTGTATTACCTGATTCCTCGTCTGTTTGGTCAAAAGCAGATGTACTCCATCAAGGCCATTGAAATCCACTTCTGGGTTTGCACCATCGGCATCGTTTTGTACATCGCTGCGATGTGGATTGCCGGCGTCATGCAAGGCCTGATGTGGCGCGCCATCAACCCCGACGGCACTTTGACTTACACCTTTGTAGAAAGCGTCAAGGCCACCTTGCCGTTCTACATGGTGCGGGTGGCAGGTGGTGTTTTGTACCTCGGCGGCATGTTGATCATGGCCTGGAACGTCTGGAAAACAGCGTCCACCGGCCACGTGGTTGAAGTCCGTATTCCCCAACACGCCTGAGCCACAAGGAGTAAAAAATGAGTGATGACAAGGTGACCCCGCGTGGTTTGAGCCACGACCGCATCGAGACCAACAATGGTTTGATGATCTTTCTGATTCTGTTGGTGGTGGCCATCGGGGGGTTGGTGGAAATCGTGCCCCTGTTCTTTCAAAAATCAACCACCGAACCGATTGCAGGGCTACAGCCCTACACCGCTTTGCAGTTGATGGGGCGTGACATTTATCAGCGCGAAGGCTGCTACAACTGCCATTCACAAATGATTCGCCCCTTGCGCGCTGAAGTGCTTCGCTATGGCCACTATTCGGTCGCCGGCGAGTTTGTGTATGACCACCCCTTCCAATGGGGCAGCAAGCGCACCGGGCCCGATTTGCACCGTGTGGGCGGTAAATACTCAGACGAGTGGCATCGCATTCATTTGAACAACCCGCGCGACGTGGTGCCCGAGTCGAATATGCCTTCTTACCCTTGGCTGAGCGAGGCTCAAGTGGACCCAAGCGATGTGGCCCCGCACATGAAAGCCTTGCGCACAGTGGGCGTGCCCTATACCGACGCGCAAATTGAGCAAGGCGCCGAGGAGGTCAAGGGCAAGTCCGAACAAGACGCCTTGATTGCCTACTTGCAAGTGCTTGGCCGCTCGCTCAAATAAGGAGACCCCGATGTCTTTGATTGACCATTTGACCGACATCACCACTTGGCAAGCGATCGCGACCGTGGCGTCGTTCATCACTTTCGTGGTGATCTGTGTTTGGGCGTATTCGCGCCGCAATGCGGCTGGCTTTGAAGAAGCTGCCCAGCTGCCTTTTCAAGAATGACTGAGAGCCCATCATGAGTGACTTCATCAACAACAATTGGTCCGTCTTTATCACCGTCACCACCCTTTTGGGCATGGTGGGCTGTTTGGTGCTGTTGTACGTGACTGGCCGCAAAAAAGTCGTGGCCCGTGCCGACAACACCACCGGCCATGTTTGGGACGGCGACCTGCGCGAAATGAACAACCCGCTGCCCCTGTGGTGGGTCGGCTTGTTTGTGCTGACGATTGTGTTCAGTGCGATTTATTTGGCGCTTTACCCGGGTTTGGGCAGCAACCCCGGCATTTTGGATTGGACCTCCCGCGGGGCCTTGAAGAAGGACATGGCCACCGCCGCCGCCGAGGAAGCCCCTTTGTATGCCAAGTTCGCCAGCATGCCCGTGGAGTCGGTGGCCAAAGAGCCACAAGCCTTGGCGATTGGCGAGCGCCTCTTCATGAACAACTGTTCCCAGTGTCACGGCTCTGATGCCCGGGGCTCCAAGGGCTTTCCAAACTTGACCGACCACGACTGGCTTTACGGCGGCTCGCCCGAGCAAATCAAGGCCACCATCACCAACGGCCGCAACGGGGTGATGCCCCCCATGGCCGCCGCATTGGGGGGGGATGAGGGCGTGAAGAATGTCGCCCACTATGTGCTCAGCCTGTCAGGCAGCCAACACGATGCGACCCGGGCCGCAGCGGGTCAAGCGCAGTTTGTGGTGTGCGCCGCATGTCATGGCCCTGATGGCAAAGGCAACCCCGCCATCGGTTCGGCCAATTTGACCGACAACGTCTGGCTGCACGGCGCCGGTGAAAAGGCCATCATGGCCATGATCCAGAACGGCAAAAACAACGTGATGCCCGCTTGGAATGAAAAATTCAGCCCCGAGCAAATTCATGTGTTGACCGCTTATGTGTGGGGCTTGTCCAACAAGTGATGCCAGACCGAAGTAACCGACCCGCGAAGTAACCGACCCGCGCAGTGACCGACTCGCCTAAAAAAATCATCCCCATCGCCACTGTTGAAGTGGTCGAAGAGGTGTTGGTGCCGCTGTATGCGGCCCAAGAGAAGATTTACCCCCGCTCGGTGAGTGGGCTCTTCTCGCGCTGGCGCTGGGCGCTGGTCTGGATCACGCAACTGGTTTTTTATGGCTTGCCTTGGCTCGATTGGGGCCAACGCCAAGCGGTTTTATTTGATTTGGGTGCGCGCCGGTTTTATATTTTTAACCTGGTGCTCTATCCGCAAGACTTCATTTATTTGACCGGTCTTTTGGTCATTTGTGCATTGTCTTTGTTTTTATTCACGGCCGTAGCGGGGCGGTTGTGGTGTGGTTTTGCTTGTCCACAAACGGTCTATACCGAAATATTTTTATGGATAGAGCGCCACGTCGAAGGCGACCGTCAAGCCCGCATGCGTCGCGACGCGGGCCCCATGACCCTGGATAAAGCCGTCAAAAAATCCACCAAACATGCTTTGTGGTTGCTGGTCGGATTGTGGACAGGCATCACCTTTGTGGGCTATTTTTCCCCAATTCGCGGTCTCTGGGCCGAAGCGCTGGGCCACCAACTGGGCGGTTGGGAGGTTTTCTGGATTTTGTTCTACAGCTTTGCCACCTATGGCAATGCGGGCTTCATGCGGGAGCAGGTCTGCAAATACATGTGCCCCTATGCACGCTTCCAAAGCGCGATGTTTGACAAGGACACGCTCATCGTGAGCTACGACGCCGAGCGCGGCGAGCCCCGTGGCAAGTTGTCTAAGCACGTGGATGACCAAGCCAAAGACCCTCACAAATCAAAAGGCCATTGTGTCGATTGCACGCTGTGCGTCCAGGTTTGCCCCACCGGTATCGACATTCGCAATGGCTTGCAATACGAATGCATTGGCTGTGGGGCTTGTATTGATGTCTGCAATGAGGTCATGGACAAAGTGAATTTTCAACGCAACCTGATTCACTTCACCACGCAAAATGCACAGGCCGAGCACGGGGATGCTGACAACATTTTGCAGCACGTTTTCCGTCCGCGAGTGGGGGTTTATTTACTGGTCTTGTTGGCGTTGACCGCGGGGGTTTTGGGCGGCTTATTGAGCCGAATGCCTTTAAAGGTCGATGTGGTTCGAGACCGAGGCGTTTTGGCGCGCTTGGCCGAGGGCGGTCGTTTGGAAAACGTGTACCGGCTGCAAATCATGAACGCCACCGAAATGCCACAAACCTACCATTTGGCCGCTGAGGGTTTGCCGGGTCTGAGCGTGGCTTCGGAGCAAGACGTTCAAGTGGGGCCCGCCGAATCGAGGTGGGTGCCGGTGCGTTTGCAAATTGAAGACGGCTCGGCCGACAGTGGTTCACATTCAGTAAGGTTCATGGTCACGGAGGTCGACGCTGACCAGAGAAAACCCATTCACGTGACCGAAAAAGCCACCTTCTTGGTGCCTCGCTGAATCTAAAAATACCGAAAGGATGCTCGCAATGAAACAACCCAACCCCCAAGCGTGGTGGCGTTTTCCCCTGGTGTGGATGGTTTTTGGGGGACCTGCTGTGGTCGTCGTGGCTTCCTTTGTGACCTTGTATTTGGCGATCACCCGACCCGACCCGGTGGTCGATGTGCAGTACTACCAACACGGTCTGGACATCAACAAAACCTTGGGTGCCAGCAAGGCCATGTTGCCGGCGATGCGCGGCCGCAACTTGGCCAATTTGCCGGCAGAGGACGTGCCTGAAACCAAATAGCCCAACGCTTTTACAAACGAAAATCAGATTCAAGCGTTATACAAAAAGGGGACTTCAATGGGAAAGCAAAGAGCGATGTGGATTGCATGGCCCGCCTTTTTGGTGGCCGGTGTGCTGGAGGTGCTGGTGTTCGGCATGGTCGATCCGCAAGACCTGACTTGGTTGGGCGAACCCATTAACGCGTCGCGACACGCTATTTACACCGTGAGCTTTTTTATCTTTTGGGCCTGCACCTGCGTCTCCAGTGGATTGACCACCTTGCTGTCGAAGTCACCGTTTGAGGTGAAATGACTTTCAGTTAAAGGCAACTTTGGGAGTTCACGATGTTCTTGAGGGCCTCGGGCTCAAGAATCTTGACTTGTCTTTGTTTCACTTCGATGATGCCGTCTTCGACGAACTTAGAAAAGGTGCGGCTCACAGTTTCGAGCTTGAGGCCCAAGTAACTGCCGATTTCTTCGCGGGTCATGCGCAACACCAACTCGGAACGTGAAAAACCGCGGGCATGCAATCGCTGCACCAGGTTCAGCAAGAAAGCGGCCAAACGTTCCTCGGCGCGCATGCTGCCCAAAAGCAACATGACGCCGTGTTCACGCACAATTTCACGGCTCATGATTTTGTGCACATGGTGCTGCAAGGCGTTGACTTCACGAGACAGTTCTTCAATTTTGTCAAAAGGCATGACGCACACTTCGGCGTCTTCCAGCGCCACGGCGTCACAAGTGTGGTGGTCATTGACGATGCCGTCCAGACCAATGATTTCCCCTGCCATTTGAAAACCGGTGACTTGGTCGCGGCCATCTTCAGACGCGACACAGGTTTTGAAGAAGCCCAAACGAATGGCAAAAAGGGCGCTGAATTTTTCGCCATTTCGGAACAGCACCTCACCTCGTTTGATGCGTCGCCGAGCGCCGACCAACTCGTCAACCCGGGTCAGCTCGGCCTCGCTTAAACCCACGGGCATGCAGAGTTCGCGCAGGTTGCAGTTGGAGCAGGCGACTTTGAAGGTTTGAGGATTCAACGTGGCCACCCCCAAATCAACCACGGGCGTGGGCGATAACGTGGGCGATAAAACAGCAGACATCAAAACACCTTTTCAAAACACCCTGAGAGTATTGACCTAAATCAATACGCATCCCTGACAAAGAGGCAAAGTTCAAACCTGATCTTAAAACGCATTTAGTAACATTTGATGAGACCTGTAACCCCTGAGCTCTTGAGCCGCTTTGACGTGGCAGGACCTCGTTACACCTCCTACCCCACGGCGGACCGTTTTGTGGAAGCCTTCACAGAGTCCGATTATCTGTTGGCGCTGGCGCCCAGGGCCGACCGGGCCGCCAATCCGCCCTTGTCGGTTTATGTGCACATTCCCTTTTGTGAGTCGCTTTGTTATTACTGCGCTTGCAACAAAATCATCACCAAACACCCGGAGCGGGGCGATGCGTATCTGGATTACCTCGAAAAAGAGCTGATTCTGCAGACCCAACACATCGGTCGCCAGCAGGCGGTGAGTCAGGTGCACTTGGGGGGTGGCAGCCCCACTTTTTTGAGCGATGCGGGATTGACGCGGCTCCTGAATTTGCTCAAATCCCATTTCAAGTGGGTGCCTGGAGGCGAATACGCCATTGAGGTCGATCCCCGCACCGTCAGTCCGGAGCGACTTCGTTTCTTAGCCGAGTTGGGCTTTAACCGACTGAGTTTTGGCGTTCAAGACTTTGACCCCCAAGTGCAAAAAGCCGTTCACCGGGTTCAATCCAAAGCGCAAATTTTCGAGCTGATGGCGAGCGCCCGAGAAATCGGTTTTGAGTCGATGAACGTCGATCTGATTTATGGCTTGCCCAAGCAAACACTCGAAAGCTTTCGTGAAACCTTAGCGCAAACCTTGGCTTTGAGACCCGACCGCGTCGCTTTGTATGGCTACGCCCATTTGCCCGAACGGTTTAAGCCGCAGCGCCGTATTTTGGACGCCGACTTGCCTCTCCCCGCCATCAAGCTGGGTTTGCTGGCGCAAGCCTTGAGCGCCTTCCAAGAGGCGGGGTATGTGTACGTGGGCATGGACCACTTTGCTTTGGCCGACGATGCCTTGGCGGTGGCCAAGCGCCAAGGGCGCCTGCACCGTAACTTTCAAGGCTACAGCACCCAACCCGACTGCGATTTGATCGCGTTGGGCGTCTCCGCCATTGGCCGTGTGGGCACGACCTACAGTCAAAACGCCAAGACCTTGGATGAATATGTCGATCACCTGAACCGAGGTCATTTGCCCATTGTTCGAGGCCTCAGTTTGACGCGGGACGACTTGATGCGCCGCGCCGTCATCATGGCTTTGATGTGCCAAGGCCAGGTTCAGTACGAGGCTTTTGAGCAAGCTTGGTTGATCGACTTTCCCAGTGCCTTTGGGCCAGAGTTGTCGGCACTCACCGCCTTGGCTGAACAAGGCTTGGTGCGCTTGACACCGAGCAGCCTTGAAGTCACCGACATCGGCTGGTACTTTGTTCGCGCCGTGGCGATGGTGTTTGACCAGTACCTGCAACGTGATTTGAACCGAAACCGGTTCTCTCGGATTGTTTGAGGGCCCAGTTTGATGGGCACTTTTTTAGGATTGCTTGGGAGCGCCTTGGTCTTGGGCTTGGTCGGTGGCCCCCATTGCATGGCCATGTGTGGCGTCGCATGCGCCGCAGTCACGGGGGGGGCCACATCCGAACCTCCCGAACCCCCCGAACCCCGATCTCATTCGACCCCCATTTTTTTGAATGCTGGTGCGCAAACAGCGCGCCTTTCAGCGGGGCCCACACAACGCAAATGGGTGTTTCAACTGGGCCGTTTGGTTGGCTACGGCACCTTGGGGGCTTTGGCCGCCAGTCTGGTCGATGGGCTGGG
>CAILKX010000022.1 GCA_903834975.1 uncultured Curvibacter sp. | reverse complement strand
GGCAGCTTTTGGTGGCTTTTCATTTCCATGAACCGTTTTGGCGGCCTGGCCGCTCCGTTGGCGGCGTTGGCGGTGCTGGCGCTGGCCGCAGCGCTTTCGATTTATTACGCCTTGGCGGCCGCGTTTTATGTCCGCTGGCGCGCTGCCCATTTGCCCCTTGCTGAACCCAAGGCGACTTTTGCTTTTTCTTTTGCTATTGGACGCATCAGTCAAGCGAGCCACGCCCAGGGGCCACGCAGCCCCCTTTGGGCCGCTTTGGTGTTCGCCTCGGCTTGGACCTTGGCTGAACTGGCGCGGGGCACTTGGTTCACCGGATTCCCTTGGGGTGCCGGGGGCTACGCCCAAGTCGATGGGTTGGCCCCTTTACTGGCCCCCTGGGTGGGGGTTTACGGTGTCGGCGCGGTGGTCGCGTTCTGGGCGGCGGCGGGTGCCCTTGGCTTGGCCAATGGGTTCACCCCTCAAAAAGGGAGATGGGGGTGGATGGGGCTCTTTCTGGCCTTTTGTGGCTGGGTCGTCATTGCCAAAATGGGAGGCGCCTCTGCACACCCCAACGCCCCAGAAAAACCCAGCGTCCCTTTGACCTTGACCTTGTTGCAAGGCCAAATTCCCCAAGACGAAAAGTTTGAGGGCAACAGAGGTGTACCACGGGCACTGGCCTGGTACCGAGAACAAATCCAAGCAGCCGTCACTTCGGCCGCCGCCATGGGCAAGCCCAGCTTGGTCATCACACCCGAAACGGCGGTGCCCTTGTTGCCGCAAGACTTGCCCGCTGGTTATTGGGAGAGCCTCACGACATTGCCCCCGAATCA
Source organism: uncultured Curvibacter sp. (assembly GCA_903834975.1). Lineage (GTDB taxonomy): Bacteria > Pseudomonadota > Gammaproteobacteria > Burkholderiales > Burkholderiaceae_C > Curvibacter. Next base: position 25,682 of record CAILKX010000022.1, on the reverse strand, counting down.
AGCGCTTTTGCTGGGGCTTCCTTTGGGCGATTGGCAGCGGGGTTACAGCAATTCGGTGTTGGGATTTCAGGGTGGTGCCATTTACCGCTATGACAAACACCACCTGGTGCCTTTTGGAGAGTTCATTCCCTTCGGCTTTCGCTGGTTCACAGACCTGTTGCACATGCCCATGGGCGACTTCAAACGGGGGGGCTTGTCGCAGCCCCCATTCGATTGGCAAGGTCAACGTTTGGCGCCCTTGATTTGCTATGAAGATTTGTTTGGCGAAGAATTGGGGCCGCTATTTGAAAACCCAGCCCCTGAATCGGGTGACAAGGCCCCCACCATCTTGGTGAGCATGAGCAACCTGGCTTGGTTTGGCGACAGCACGGCCGTCACCCAACATTTACAAATTTCCCGCTTACGAGCGATGGAGTTTGCGCGGCCGGTGGTGCGCGCCACCAACACCGGGGCGACGGCCGTGATCGACGCGCAAGGTCGAGTGACCGACCTTCTGCCCCCTTTCACACGGGGCCTCTTAAAAACCGAAGTGACCGGTGGCAACGGCCTCACGCCTTACGCTTGGTGGGTTTCGCGCTGGGGCTTGCTGCCTTTGGCGGGCTTGGCGCTGTTGATTTGTTTGGTGGCTTTCGGGACTCAGCGCGGCTTAAAATCAGCGATTCGCCCAATTTGACTGTGAGAACAGCCTTGAGGCCTTTGTTTTTGGACCCCCCGGTGTGCCCTCTTTTTCCTTGAAGACCCCATGTTGACCTTCCAACAAATCATTTTGAAACTGCAGTCTTACTGGGACGCCCAGGGCTGCGCCTTGTTGCAACCCTACGACATGGAAGTCGGCGCAGGCACCTCGCACACCGCCACCTTTTTGCGCGCTTTGGGCCCCGAGCCCTGGAAGGCCGCTTATGTCCAGCCCAGTCGTCGGCCCAAGGACGGTCGTTACGGCGAAAACCCGAACCGCTTGCAGCACTATTACCAATACCAAGTGGTCTTGAAGCCCGCGCCCAGCAACATTTTGGAGTTGTACTTGGGCAGCCTCGAAGCCTTGGGCTTTGACTTGAAAAAGAACGACATCCGCTTCGTTGAAGACGATTGGGAAAATCCAACGCTCGGCGCGTGGGGCTTGGGATGGGAAGTTTGGTTGAACGGCATGGAGGTGACGCAGTTCACTTACTTCCAGCAAGTTGGCGGCATCGATTGCCGCCCCATCACCGGCGAAATCACCTACGGCCTAGAGCGCTTGGCCATGTACTTGCAGGGCGTCGACAACGTCTATGACTTGAAGTGGACGGAGACGCTCCATTATGGCGACGTCTACCACCAAAACGAAGTCGAGCAATCGACCTACAACTTTGAACACAGCGACGCGGCGTTCTTGTTCACCGCCTTTGGTGCGCATGAAAAGCAAGCCAAATACCTGATTGAGCAGCAACTCGCCTTGCCAGCCTACGAGCAGGTCCTGAAGGCCGCCCACACCTTCAATTTGTTGGATGCCCGTGGCGCCATTTCAGTGACCGAACGCGCTGCCTACATTGGCCGCATTCGCAACTTGGCGCGCGCCGTGGCGCAAGCTTATTTTGAGAGCCGTGAGCGGCTCGGCTTCCCCATGGCCCCGCGAGAGTGGGTCGAACAACTCACGCAGTTGGCTAAAAAAGCCGCCTGAAACCAAGTTGCCTGAATCAAAGAGCACCCCCATGAGCGTACAAAATTTGTTGGTTGAATTGTTTGTCGAAGAGCTGCCGCCCAAGGCCCTTAAGAAGTTAGGCGACGCCTTCGCCGGCGTGCTGGCCGAGCAACTCAAGGCGCAGGGCCTGGCCACGGACGCCAGTGTGGTTACCGCCTTTGCTTCGCCCAGGCGCTTGGCGGCGCACGTCACGCAAGTGACCGACAAAGCCGCCGACCGGGCTGTTCAACAAAAACTCATGCCTGTGGGTGTCGGTCTGGATGCGGCAGGACAAGCCACGCCCGCCTTGCTGAAGAAGCTCACCGCTTTGGGCGCAGACGCCGCTGCGGTGCCCGGCCTCAAGCGCGCCATGGACGGCAAGGCCGAAGCCTTGTTTTACGACAGCGTGGTCCGGGGTGCTTCGCTCGAGGCGGGTTTGCAAAAAGCCCTGGAAGAGTCTCTGGCCAAGCTGCCGATCCCCAAGGTCATGACCTACCAGCTGGAAACCGATTGCGAATTGCCCGGCTGGAGCAGTGTGAATTTTGTGCGTCCCGCGCACGGCGTCTTGGCCTTGCACGGCAGCAGCGTGGTGCCGCTGAAGGTGTTGGGCTTGAAGTCCGGCAACACGACTAAGGGTCACCGCTTTGAAGCCGCCAAGCCCGTCGTCACCGTGGCCCATGCCGACGACTATGCCGACACCCTTCGTCGGGACGGTGCGGTCATTGCCAGCTTTGCCGAGCGCCGCGCTGAGATTGTTCGCCAACTCGCCGCGGCCGCCGCTCAGGTCGGTAACGGGGTACGCCCGATCGAGGACGATGCCTTGCTCGACGAGGTCACGGCCTTGGTTGAACGCCCCAATGTGTTGATTTGTGCGTTTGAAACGCAGTTCTTGGCGGTGCCGCAAGAGTGCCTGATTTTGACCATGAAGGCCAATCAAAAATACTTCCCCTTGCTGGATGCCTCGGGCAAGTTGACGCACCAGTTTTTGGTCGTCAGCAACATCAGCCCTGCCGACGCCAGCGCGGTGATTGGCGGCAACGAGCGCGTGGTTCGTCCCCGCTTGGCCGATGCCAAGTTCTTCTTCGACCAAGACCGTAAAAAAACCCTGGCTTCCCGTGTCGAAGGTCTTGGCAAAGTGGTCTATCACAACAAGTTGGGTACCCAAGGCGAGCGTGTGACACGGGTTCGTGAGATCGCCAAGTCGATCGCCAAGGCGTTGACCAATCAATGGGGTGAGCCCGATGGGGTCGAGCAAGTGGACCTGGCCGCCCAATTGGCCAAGACCGATTTGGTCACCGACATGGTGGGCGAGTTCCCTGAACTCCAAGGCACCATGGGCCGCTATTACGCGCTCAACGACGGCTTGCCTGAGTCGGTGGCCGATGCCATTGAAGACCACTACAAACCGCGCTTTGCTGGCGACAGTTTGCCGCGAGGCCGTGTCGGCGTGGTGGTGGCTTTGGCCGACAAACTCGAAACCCTCACCGGCATGTTCGGCATTGGCAACTTGCCCACCGGCGACAAAGACCCGTTTGCACTGCGCCGCCACGCTTTGGGCGTGGTGCGTTTGCTGATCGAAAACCAATTGGACTTGGCCTTGCCCGCGTTGCTCCAAGCCGCGACCCAAGTCTTTGGCGACAAGATCACCGACCCGACGCAGACCGTGCAAGCCTTGTCCGACTTTATCTACGACCGCTTGGCCGTCAGTTTGCGTGACCCGCAACATGCCGGCGGAGGCTTCAGCGCACAAGAGGTGGACGCGGTGTTGGCGCTGCGTCCGGCACGGTTGTCTTGGGTGTCTCAGCGCTTGGCCGCGGTGCGTGCCTTCTCGGCTTTGCCCGAAGCCCCGGCCTTGGCAGCGGCAAACAAGCGCATCGGTAACCTCCTGAAAAAATCCGAAGAAGCCAGCGAGGGCAACAAGGAAACGGGTTCAGTTCAAGCCAACCTCTTGCAAGAATCCGCCGAAAAAGACCTTTTCGCCGCCCTGCAAAACACGGTGCCCCTGGCGAACCAACAATTCGACGCGGGTGAAGTCACCGCCTCCTTGCAAACATTGGCGGCTTTGCGTGCGCCGGTCGACGCTTTCTTTGAGGGGGTGATGGTGAATGCACCCGACCCCGCGCTGCGGCGCAATCGTTTGGCCTTGTTGCAATCTTTGCACTTGGCGATGAACCGAGTGGCTGACTTGTCCCGCTTGGCCGCTTAAACTGGCAGAAGGAACTTTCATGCCCATCAAACTCGTCATTCTGGACCGCGACGGCACCATCAATGAGGCCAGCGACGAGTTTGTCAAAAGCCCCGAAGAATGGCGTCCCTTGCCCGGGGCTTTGGAGGCCATTGCGCGCTTGAATCACGCGGGCTATCAGGTCGTCGTGGTGTCAAACCAAGCCGGCTTGGGAAGGGGCCTGTTGGACATGGTGCAAATCAACGCCATGCACGCCAAGATGCACAAAATGCTGGCAGCCGTCGGGGGCCGAGTCGAAGCCATTTTTCTCTGCCCGCACACGCCTGAAGAGGCTTGCGCCTGCCGCATGCCGGCCCCGGGTTTGTTTGAGCAAATTGCCGAGCGCTGGGGCATCTCCCTGGCGGGCGTGCCCGTTCTGGGGGATCAACTTTGTGACGTTCAAGCCGGCAGCGTCGCCGGTTGCGAGCCGCATTTGGTCCTGACCGGCCTGGGCGCTCAATGGCGCGATCAACCCCTGGCGGTCGGCTTCCCCCCGGAGACCCAGGTTCACCAAGACTTGCCCGCTTTTGTCGATGATTTTTTGGCCAAACAAGCCGTGCAAATCAAACAAAGCAAAGTGGCCAAAGACGCGCTGAAGGCCAAGGCGGCCCCAGCCGGCGCCTAAGACGGACAGGATTCACAACATGGCGACCGTTTTGGCTTGGGCCCGATCCCTTGTGTTTGCGCTGTGGTTAATGGTCACCGTGATCCCTTGGGCCCTCTATTTGTTGTCGGTGTCACTGCGGGTCCGAGGCACCCCCTTGTGGTGGGTGGCGGCGGGTTGGTTGTCCGTGGCGATTTGGGGCGCTCGGGTCATTTGTGGGGTGCGCGTGCGCATCAGCGGGCGTGAAAATTTGCCTCTGGGCGACATCAACCCCACCGTTTTGTTGCTCAAGCACCAGTCCACTTTTGAGACCTTTTTGATGCCGACCTTGATGCCGCATCCGTTGGCTTATGTCTTTAAAAAAGAGCTGCTGAGTGTGCCTTTTTTTGGTTGGGCCATGGGCCGTTTGGACATGATCCACATTGACCGCTCGCAAAGAACCCAAGCCTTCAACAAAGTGGTCGCACAAGGTCGGCGTTTGTTGGCGCAAGGGGTTTGGGTCATCATGTTTCCTGAAGGCACCCGCATTCCGCGTGGCCAAAAAGGCCAATACAAATCTGGCGGCACGCGATTGGCCATAGAAACCGGTGCCCAAGTTGTGCCCATCGCCGTCACCTCTGCCAAATGTTGGCCCCTCAAATCGTTTATCTTGCGCCCGGGCGTGGTGGAGGTGTCGATTGGCTTGCCCATTTCTTCTGAAGGACGAAAGCCCGACGAGATGATGCAGGAGGTCGAGACTTGGATTGAAGCGGAAATGCACCGCCTCGATCCGGAGGCCTACCCCTGATGCCAAGTTGGTGGCAGATGACCCTCGACTGGCTCGGCCGGGATGTTCTTGCGCCCACCATCGCCCCAGCATTTAAAAACGGCCTTGGTTTTCAGCACCCACAAGCCAATCGAACGTTGGATTTGTCAGGGGTTCCGGTGGCCTACCGCTTGGTGCGTTGTCAACGGCGCAGCATTGGTTTTGTGATTCGGGCCGAAGGCTTGGAAGTGCGGGCCCCGAAATGGGTCACTTTGAGCCAAATGGAAGGGGCCTTGCGCGAAAGAAGCCCTTGGATTTTGAAGAAGCTGCAAGAAACCCAGCAGCGGCAAACGGCCTCGCTAAACCAGGCCCCAAGCTGGGGACCGGGCACGGTCTTTCAATTGCATGGCGAATCCATCGTCTTGCGAAGCGAAGCTTCTGAAGCCCGTGAAGTGATAGGAGCGATAGAAGCGATAGAAGCCATAGAAGCGTCTCAAACTTTCAAAACCAAGCCCGTTTCCTTGGGTTCATGGCCCACTTGGCAAGAGGCCTTGGCGGCTCGCGAATTGGTGTTGCCCAAGCATTGGGAGTGCAAAGCCAAAAAGAAGGCAGAAGACCCCTTGCGCGAGGCGGTTTTAAATTGGGTTCGGGATCAATCGCAAGATTACTTTGTTTCGCGCTTGAACCATTTCGCCCCTCAGTTGGCGGTCCGTTGGACGGCACTCAGCCTGTCGCAGGCGCGCACCCGCTGGGGGACGGCGCGTCAGGACGGTGCCATTCGCCTGAACTGGCGCCTCATGCATTTGTCGCCCGATTTGATTGACTATGTCGTGGTGCACGAGTTGTCTCACCTGCGGGTCATGAACCACAGCCCGCAGTTTTGGGCCACCGTGGCCAGCGTGTTGCCCGATGTGCACCAGTTGCGTCGCCGGTTGCGCGACAGCACGGTGCCTTGACCCCCTAAGATGAATTGAAGGAGCTTCCCATGAGTTATGCCGGTGACATCACGGTACAGACCGCTTTTGATTGGTGGCAATCGGGCGAAGCCGTGTTGGTGGATGTGCGAACCGATGCGGAACGGGAGTACGTGGGCTTTGTGCCAGGCGCAGTCAACGTCGCTTGGAAACAATGGCCCGGCATGGCCATGAACCCCGAGTTTGACGCGCAAATTCTGGCCGCAGCGCAATCCCCAAAATCCCCAAAATCCCCAAATGGGCGTCAAAAAGTCTTGTTGCTGTGCCGAAGCGGCGTGCGCTCGGTAGCCGCTGCCAAGCGCGCCACGGAACTCGGCTTAGAGGCTTACAACCTTTTGCAAGGCTTTGAGGGCGATTTGGACGCAGAGGGCCACCGCGGCCAATTGGGCGGATGGCGACAGGCCGGCCTGCCTTGGCGTCAACTCTGACCGACTGTGATTCACGTGGAGAACCCATGGCTTTTCTGACCATTGACATTGGCAACACGCGCTTGAAATGGGCGCTCTACGAAGGCGCGGAACCCGGCGCCACCTTGCTGGAACACGGCGCCGAATTTTTAGAGAACATCGACCGTTTGGCCGAGGGCGCCTGGGCTGACCTGCCCACCCCCCGCGGCATGCTCGGATGCGTGGTGGCGGGTGAAGCCGTGCGCCGCCGTGTCGAGGCCCAAATGGAAATTTGGGACATCGTGCCGAATTGGGTGGTGCCTCAGGCTGCCGAAGCGGGCGTTAAAAATGGCTATGACTTTCCGGGGCGCCTGGGGGCTGACCGTTGGGTGGCCGTGATTGGCGCGCGCCACCGTTTGTTGCGACGCGGCCAAAAACGCCCCTTGGTGGTGGTCATGGTGGGCACCGCGGTCACGGTCGAGGCGGTGGATGCCGAGGGGCAATTTCTGGGTGGATTTATTTTGCCCGGGCACGGCATCATGCTGAAGGCCTTGGAGTCCGGCACTTCGGGGCTGCATGTGCCGACGGGCGAGGTCGTGACCTTTCCCACCAACACCAGCGATGCATTGACCAGTGGCGGCACTTTTGCCATTGCGGGCGCCGTCCACCGCATGGTGGCGCATCTGCGTGAACACACGGGCCAAGAGCCAGTCTGTTTCATGACCGGAGGGGCGGGCTGGAAGATGGCGCCCAGCATGGGTTTGTCGTTCGAGTTGGTCGATCACCTGATTTTTGATGGCCTGCTCGACATCGCCCAATGCCGCCAACTTCGGGTTTGAAGTGGTTCCGGTGGTTCCGGAGGTTCAGGGGGTTCAGGCCTGAAAGGGCGCCACCTGCTCAAAAAGCAACGCGATGACCCGTGCCTGTGAGGGTTCGGCTTGCTCGGGTTCCAGCGCTTGGCGAGGCGAGTGAACGTATTCTTCGCTGATCCAATGGGTTAACAACTGGCTCATCACTTTGGCAATTTGACAGGCCTGCTCAGATTGAAGCTTTAAACAACCTTGCTCATGGAGGTTTTGCAAGCACTGGTTAAAAAAATCAGATTGCCGACGAATTAATTTGGGGAATTCCAATTCAAGGTGCCGGTTCTTACTCAGAAAATGACTTAAGTCGCGGAACAAAAATCGATAATCCCATATCTGTTTGACCAAAGCAAAGAATATTGTTTTGGCCTCTTCTAAATTGGAAGGGGGCGGACTGTTGAGTAAATCTTCAAATCGGGTTTCAAAATGTTCATAAAGAACATTAATTAATTCTTCTTTGGTGGGAAAATGGTAGTAAAGATTACCGGGGCTGATGCCCATTTGCGAGGCAATTAAGGTGGTGGTGACGTTCAGTTCACCAAACCGATTGAATAAGCTCAGGGTGGTTTCGAGAATGCGCTCGGCAGTTCGACGGGGCGCCTTTTTGGCCATTAATGATTTGTACCATCTTTGTATAAGTAGATATCAAATTGTCTACGACAAAGATGGTATTTGTGTGTCTTTTAAAGACCGACGGTCAATTTTAGGGTTTTGACTCTAAAAACTTCTTGTCTCTGAAAATCATTCAAATTCAGGCCGAAAACCGGTAAATCCCATCGGGCCCCTGGGCTCTTTTCACCCGACCGCTGTACCAAAGCGCGTGCAAATGGGCCACCGCTTCCCCGAAAGCGAAAGTCATTTGGTGGTCGTCCAAGTTTCTTTTGAACAAAATCGGAATGGCGTCGATTCCGCTCAAGGCTTTTTCGTGGCAGGCTTGTTCCAACTCCGCCAAACGTTCTTGATGGTGTGCGTGAAGTTGCTCGATTCGGTGGTGCAAGCCTTGAAATGGCTTGCCGTGCGCCGGCAACGTGAGAGTTTCGGCCGATAAGGGTTTGAACAAGTCAATCGAGTCCAAAAACTGCTGCACCGGATTACTCAAGGGTTCCGTCTCATACACGCTGACGTTGGTGGAAATGCGCGGCAACATCATGTCACCGCCAATCAGCAAGTGCCTCGATTCGCAGGACAAAGCCATGTGCTCTGGAGAATGCCCAAAACCCGGAATGCAGCGCCAACGATCGCTGCCGATGGTGATCACATCACCCGCGTGCAGGCGAACATAACGAGGCGGCACCCGGGGCGTTAGTTTCGAATAAAAGGCGGCGCGGTAATGCATGTGCGCCACCGCTTTTTGGTTCGTCAGGCCGTTTTGGCTGCAAAAGTCGGTGGCGTTTTGCAGACTGGCGGGTTCCGCTGGTTGGGTGGCTTTGGCGGCCGACAGGTACTCCGCAGCACTGATCCAAAGGTTGACACCCCAGCGTTCACAAAACCAATGCGCCAAACCCAGGTGGTCGGGGTGCATGTGGGTGGCAATGACCCGAAGAATCGGCAGGCCTTGGAGTTCGTTGTTGAAAATGGTTTCCCAATGGGCGCGGGTGGTGGGGTTGTCAATGCCACAGTCCACCACCGTCCAGCCTTTGACCCCGTCCATTTCATCGGCCAACAGCCACAAATTGATGTGGTTCAGCTCGAACGGCAATGGCATGCGCAACCAACGCACGCCGGGCGCCACTTCGAGGGTCGTCCCCGGCTCGGGCAGGGTTTCCTCTAAGGGGTAATGAAGTTCAGGTGTCAAAGTGTTCATCCGGCGATTATGATTGACGTTAACGTCAACGTCACATCGTTTTCCGATTTTTCCCCTTTTCCATGTCCCCTATGTTGCCGACCCCTCAGTTTTCGATCAGCGAATTGGCTCAAGAATTCGACCTGACCACGCGGGCCATTCGTTTTTACGAAGACATGGGCCTGCTGCAACCCCACCGAACGGGACCCGGTGGACGGACCCGGGTTTACAGCGCCCGTGACCGGGCTCGGCTCAAGTTGACGCTGCGCGCCAAACGGCTCGGGTTGTCTTTGTTGGGCGCCAAGGCCATTTTGGACATGTACGACAGCCCGCGGGACACGGTGCCGCAGTTGGAGAAATTTGCCGAAATTTTGAACCAGCACAAGCAACAGCTTCAAGCCCAAATGGCCGATCTGCAAGCCAACTTGGACGAAGTCAAGGCGCAAGAAAAAGAAGTGCTGGCCTTGTTGAACAAACACCTGAAAACCGCCAAAAGGAGACCTTCATGAGCCAACCAACCCCCAGTCAATTACCCGGCTTGAACTTCCAGTTGGGCGAAGAGGTCGACGCTTTGCGTGAGGCAGTGTTCGACTTTGCCCAAGCCGAAATAGCCCCTCGTGCCGCTGAGATTGACCGCCAGGACCAGTTCCCCATGGACCTGTGGCGCAAGATGGGCGACTTGGGCGTGCTCGGCATCACCGTTTCTGAAGCCGACGGCGGGGCCAATATGGGCTACTTGGCCCACATGGTCGCGATGGAGGAAATCAGCCGTGCCAGCGCTTCGGTGGGTTTGTCCTACGGCGCGCACAGCAACCTGTGTGTGAACCAAATCAACCGCAACGGCACCGAAGCGCAAAAGGCCAAGTACCTGCCCAAGCTGATTTCAGGTGAACACGTCGGTGCCTTGGCGATGAGCGAGCCTGGGGCCGGCTCAGACGTCATCAGCATGAAGCTGAAGGCCGAATGGAAAGAACCCAGCGCTTCGGGCGGCGGCTACTTCTTGCTGAATGGCAGCAAGATGTGGATCACCAATGGCCCTGACGCGGATACGCTGGTCGTCTACGCCAAGAGCGAGCCTGAGCTCGGTGCCCGTGGCGTCACGGCCTTTTTGATTGAAAAGGGCATGAAAGGCTTTTCGATTGCGCAAAAGCTCGACAAGCTCGGCATGCGCGGCAGCCACACGGGCGAGTTGGTGTTTGACAACGTTGAGGTGCCCGCAGAAAACGTGTTGGGCGGCCTGAACTTGGGGGCCAAGGTGCTCATGAGCGGCTTGGACTACGAGCGCGCCGTCCTCACCGGCGGGCCACTCGGCATCATGCAATCGGTCATGGACAACGTCATTCCGTACATCCACGACCGCAAGCAATTCGGCCAGAGCATTGGCGAGTTTCAGCTCATCCAAGGCAAGGTGGCCGATATGTACACCGTGCTCCAAGCCGGTCGCTCATTTGCTTACACCGTCGCTAAAAATCTGGATTTACTCGGCACCGAGCATGTGCGCCAAGTGCGCAAAGACTGCGCCTCGGTCATTTTGTGGTGCGCCGAAAAAGCCACCTGGATGGCGGGTGAAGGCGTGCAAATTTTTGGCGGCAACGGCTACATCAACGACTACCCCTTGGGCCGTTTGTGGCGCGATGCCAAGTTGTATGAAATAGGCGCTGGCACCAGCGAAATTCGACGCATGTTGATTGGCAGAGAGTTGTTTGCCGAGACGCTTTGAAACCCTTTCAAGTGGATGGATTTTTAGAAAAAATGAGGCCGCTTGCTAAACTATTTCCATGACCACCAACATCCAAAATCTGATTCAAAACAACCGCGACTGGGCGGCCCGCATGGAGGCCGATCGTCCCGGGTTTTTTTACAAGCTCTCGCAGCAACAAACGCCCAAGTATTTGTGGATTGGTTGCGCCGACAGCCGCGTCCCCGCCAATGAAATCATTGGCCTCGATCCGGGGGAAATTTTTGTCCACAGAAACGTTGCCAACGTCGTGGTGCACTCGGATTTGAACGCCTTGTCGGTGATTCAATTCGCCGTCGATCATTTGAAGGTGGAGCACATCATCGTGGTCGGCCACTATGGCTGCGGCGGCGTCTTGGCGAGCTTGCGCGGGACCCGCGTCGGCCTGGCCGACAACTGGTTGCGACATGTGCACGACGTCAAAATTCGCCACCGCCAACGCTTGGACCACTTGCCGGTCAAGGACCAAGAAGACGTGCTGTGCGAAATGAACGTGATTGAGCAAGTCGGCAACGTGGCCTTGTCCAATGTCATGCAAGACGCTTGGAGCCGAGGCCAAAAAGTCACGGTGCACGGCTGGTGTTATGGGCTGAAAGACGGTTTGGTGAACGACCTCAAAGTCAGCATGAGCCGCCCAGAAGAAGTCATGCCCGTTTTCCGCGCTGCTTTCAAGCGCTATCCGCGCGGTTAAGGCTAACCCCCACCCCATACCCCATACCCCATCGCCGGAGATTTTTCCCATGAGCACTGCCACTTTCCCCCTTCAAAATGACCCCATCGTCATCGTCAGCGCCGTGCGCACCCCCATGGGTTCGTTTCAGGGCGATTTTTCAGGCTTGGCAGCCCATGATTTGGGGGGCGCCGCCATTGGCGCGGCGGTCGCACGCGCTGGCATTTCTCCGCAAGACGTGGGGGAAGTTTTGTTTGGCAACTGCTTGATGGCCGGCCAAGGCCAAGCCCCAGCGCGCCAAGCGGCGTTCAAAGGCGGCTTGCCCAAAGAAGCGGGTGCGGTGACGTTGAGCAAAATGTGCGGCTCGGGCATGAAGGCCACGATGATGGCCCACGACATGATCTTGGCTGGCAGCCACGACGTGATGATTTCGGGTGGCATGGAGAGCATGACCAACGCGCCTTATTTGCTGCAAAAAGGGCGGGGCGGTTACCGCATGGGCCACGACCGCATTTTTGACCACATGATGCTCGACGGCCTTGAAGACGCTTACGAGCCCGGCCGTTCAATGGGCACCTTTGGCGAAGATTGCGCGGCGAAATACCACTTCACCCGTGCCGACCAAGATGCGTTTGCCACCGCCAGTGTGACACGGGCGCGCGCGGCGATTGAGAACGGGGCTTTTCAAGCAGAAATCACCCCCGTGACGGTCAAAGACCGCAGCGGTGAGCGCGTTGTGAGCACCGACGAAGGGCCGGGCAAGGTCAAGCTCGATAAGATGACCAGCCTGAAGCCGGCCTTCAAAAAAGACGGCACCATCACCGCCGCTTCCAGTTCGTCCATCAACGACGGCGCCGCCGCTTTGGTGCTCATGCGGGCCAGCACCGCAGCCGCCAAAGGCCTGAAACCCTTAGCCAAAATTGTCAGCCATGCCACCCACGCCCAAGAGCCCAATTGGTTTGCCACCGCGCCATTGGGTGCCACGCAAAAGGCCTTGACCAAAGCCGGTTGGCAAGTGGGTGATGTCGATTTGTGGGAAATCAACGAGGCCTTTGCCGTCGTGCCCATGGCCTTGATGGCCGAGCTCAAATTACCCCACGAGATCGTCAATGTGAATGGCGGCGCTTGCGCTTTGGGGCATCCCATCGGCGCGTCGGGTGCCCGCATCATCGTGACCTTGATCCATGCTTTAAAAGCACGTGGCTTGCGCCGTGGCTTGGCCACCTTGTGCATCGGCGGCGGCGAAGCCACCGCGCTGGCGTTGGCGTTGGTTTAAGCCGCATTCAAAAGCAGGCGCGTGCTTGAAAGCCCAGGTGCTGGTGTGGGTTCCAAGGCGTCAGGAACTTGGCTCATCGAATGGGCCCCCAGCGGTGCGCGTTGGGTCGCCGAAGCCGCCACGCCCTTGCTCTTAAGCGCCGAGGCGGCCGGCATCGCGCTGGCCAGTTCTTGTCGCAACGGCACGTGCCGAACCTGCCTTTGCCGCCTACGAACAGGTCAAGTCGCCTATGACATCGAATGGCCTGGGCTCAGTGCCGAAGAAAAAAGCGAAGGCTGGATCCTGCCCTGTGTGGCCCTGCCGCGCAGCGACTGCGTTTTGGACGCGCTGCCGGTTTCGTTTTAAAAGCCGGACCAGCCGCCGCCCAACACCTTCACCAATTGAACGGTGTTGATGAGTTGCTGACCTTGGTTTTGCAACAACTGGCGCTCGTAACTCAGCCAGACTTGTTCATTGGTCAAAGCGTCTAAATAGCTCGAGGCGCCTTGCTCGTAGCGGGCTTGGGTCAAATCGTAAGCCTGACGGGCGCTCTGGGCGCCCCGCATCAAAGTGCTTTGACTGCGCGCCAAGGCGTAACGGGTGTTGATCGCGTTTTGCACTTCTTCAAAGGCGCTCAGCACCGTTTGTTGGTAAGCGCTCACGGTTTGTTGGTAGGCGGCTTTGGCGCTGCTGACATTGGCGTCGATGCGGCCACCGTCCAACAAGGTCAGGCCGGCATTCAGCCCAAGTGACCACAGCCCCGCCGGACCGGTGAACAGCAAAGGCGTTTTGTTGGCATCGGTGCCGAGCAAAGCACCCAAGGTCAAGCTGGGCAGGTAAGCGCTGCGGGCCACGCCGATTTGCGCATTGGCCGCCGCGACCGCCCGTTCGGCGCTCGCCACATCGGGGCGGCGTTCCAGCACGGCGGCCGGGCTGTCTATTGGCACTGGGGGCACGGCGGGCAGCGATTCGGCAGCTGAGCCCCAAGCCGCTAACTCAAAGCGGGGGGCGGCTTGGCCTGACAAGGTGGCGATGGCATTTTGAAAGTGACTGCGCTGGTCTTGTGAATTCAGTATTTGGTTTTCAACCAAGGCGGTGAGCGCCTTTTGTTGTTCCAAATCCAGACCCGAAGTCAAGCCTTGTTGGTGGCGATCTTCCAGCAGGGCGATCAGCTTTTTCTGGTCGCGAAGGGTGCGGTTTAAAAGTGCGAGATCGGCATCCAAAGCGCGCAATGAAAAATACGCAGTGGCCAGTTGGGCGGTCAGCAGCAGCCGGGTGTTTTCAAAATCAGCGCCGCTTTTGACTTCCAGCGCTTTGGCGTTGTCTATTTGGCTGCGCACGCGGCCGCCCAAGTCAATTTCATACGACGTCGTGAAGGCCGCGTTGAAATCGTTTTGCGTGACCCGTTGATTGACCACAGCGTAATTGCCTTGAGGCCGAGCGGCCGAGGTTTCAAAACGCGAAGTGCCAGCCCCAAGGCCGACCGTGGGGCTTTGGGCACCCAGGGCCAAAGCGGTTTGGGCCTTGGCTTGGTCCAACCTGAATTGCGCTTGCGCCAGACTCGGGTTGTGGGCCAAAGTGGCGTCAGCCAATGCGTTCAAAACGGGGTCATTGAAAATCTTCCACCAAGCCCCCTTGGCTTCACTGTCGCGCGGTTCAGCGGCTTGCCAGCCCGGCTCGGTGGGAGCCTCTTGCCATTGAGCAGGTGCATTCGCCTTGGGCGCTTGGTACTCGGGCGCCAGTGAGCCGCAGGCGCTCAAGGCAGCCAGCAGGCAAGCCGCCAACCCGAGCAAACCCAATTTGAAGGCCTGGCGCATCACGAGGCCCCTCCGGCTTTGGCAGGTGGTGCAACGGGAGCGGCAGCTGGTGTGGCAGTTGGTGTGGCTTTGACCACGACCAAATCGCCCTCATTGATGGAGTCGGGTGGGTTGATGATGAAGGCGTCGTCTGGTGCCAGGCCGCTGGCCACCTCCAGACGTTGGCCCATGTCGCGGCTGATTTTGATGGTTTGCAAATGCACCTTGTTGTCTTTCACCAAGGCCAATTGCGTGCCCTCGGGTCGGAACAGCAGGGCATTGTTGGGGATGGTCAGCACCGTGCCGTCCACTTTCAAGCCCTTTAAGGTCACTTGCGCATAGGCGCCGGGCAAGAGTTGGCCCTTGGGGTTGGCCAAGTTGACTTCCACTTGCAGCGTGCGGGTGCTGGTGTCAATGGCGCCGGCCGTGCGGACCACCTTGCCTTTGAAAACCTCGCCGGGCAATTCGCTCAGTCGGACTTCGGCCGGAATCCCCACTTTGATGATTTGTGAGTAGGTTTGAGGCGCGGCGACAAAAATGCGGAGCTGGTCAATTTGAGCCAAGGTGTAAAGCGCCTTGGGGGCGCCCCCGTTGCCGGCGTCGACCAAATTACCGACATCCACCAAGCGCTTGGTCACGATGCCACTGAAGGGCGCGGTGATGTGGTTGTAGCTCAGCAAATCTTCAAGCCGTTGCACATTGGCTTGGCTGGCGTTCAAGCTGGCTTCAGCCGACTTCAGGGTGGTTTGACGCTCGTCCAATTCTTGTTGCGAAACGGCGTCTTTTTGACGCAGTGCTTTCCAGCGCTCAAAAGAGGTTCGGGCCAGTTGCACCGTTTGCTCAATTTGTCGACGGGTGGCGCGGGCTTCGGTCAATTGTTGTTCGATTTCTGGCGTGGCAATGTCCAGCAAGGCATCGCCCTTTTTGACCGCTTGGCCCAAGTCTTTGTACCAATGCGTCACATAGCCCGAAGTGCGCGCAAAAATCGGGCTTTCGATGTAGCCTTGCAAAGTGCCGGGCAACTCAATGCCGTTCTGGCTTTTGGCGGTTTGTGGCTTGGCCACGACCACATAAATCTTGGCGCCCTCTGCCGTCACCCCTTGAAGTTCTTTCGACTGCGCGGCGCGCTGCCCTAGGATGCCCAGCGCCCCTGCGCCAAGCAAGAGAACGCCAATGGCTGCAAATACATGGGTGCGCTTGAGCAAAGTCAGGCGGCGCAAATGGTGAGCGGGCGCGTGGGACTGCAGGCCGTGGATGCCAAGGGATTCATGACGGTTGGACATTGAACGATTCCTCAAATCTCAGGATGTTGTTGTTTTAAGTGCGTGGCCCGCTGGGCTCGATGGCCGGTTTTTGCGTTCTTGTCGAAGTTGCAAACGGCGGTGAATCGAGGCAAACACGAGCGGCACAAAGAACAAAGTCGACAAGGTGGCGAACAACAAGCCACCGATCGTGGCGCGACCCAGGGGCGCATTTTGTTCGCCCCCTTCGCCCATGCCCAAGGCCATGGGCAGCATGCCGATGATCATGGCCAACGCCGTCATTAGCACGGGGCGCAATCGGGTGGTGCCCGCTTCAAGGGCGGCGGCCAAGGGCGGCTCGCCGGCCAGTAACCGTTCTCGCGCAAAGGACACCATCAAGATGCTGTTGGCCGTGGCGACCCCCATGGTCATGATGGCGCCAGTGAGGGCCGGTACCGACAAGGTGGTGCCCGTTAAGAACAGCATCCAAGCAATTCCGGCCAGCGCAGCAGGCAAGGCGGTGATGATGATGAAGGGGTCAACCCAAGATTGGAAGTTCACCACAATCAGCAGGTAGACCAAGACAATCGCCATCGCCAAACCCACGCCCAATCCGGTGAAGGAGGTTTGCATGGTTTTAACTTGGCCCATCATGTTCACGGTGGTGCCACGGGGCAGTTGGTCGCGAATGTTGTCGATGGCTTTTTCAACCTCGACGGCCACTGAACCCAAGTCTTTGCCCGACACGCTGACGTAAATGTCGACCGCGGGTTGGATGTTGTAGCGCGAGGCCACGGCTTGTTCACGGCTGGGGGTGATGGTCACCAAATTGCCTGCCACTTGGGGTGTGGCCGTGGCGTTGCTGACCGGGGTTTGCAGGAGTTTGTCGACCGAATCCACTTCGTATTGCGGCGTTTGAACGGTGATGTTGTAAACGATGTCGTTGCTCGGGTTCAGCCAGAACGCCGGCGCAGTTTGAAAGCTGCCCGACAGCGACACCAACAGGCTTTGCGCCAGGTCTTGGGCGCTCAAGCCGACTTGCTGCAAGCGACTGCGGTCCATGGTCAGCTTCTTGGTCGGCTGATCCAGCCGTTGCTGAATGTGAACATCCACCGCGCCGTCGATTTTTTTCAGTTCACGTTGGAGCAAAGCCGCCAGTCGGAAATTGTCTTCGACCTTGTTGCCAGTGAATTTGATGTCAATCGCGGCGGGTTGGCCAAAGTTCAAAATCTGCGTGATGATGTCGGCGGGTTGGAAGAAGATTTCAACCCCTGGGAATTGGCTGGGCAATTCGGCCCGCAACCGTTTGATGTAGTCGTCGGTGGGGTGGTGGCCTTCATTCAAAGCAATTTGGATTTCACCGTCCAACGTACCGATCACGCCTGAATTGCTGTAAGACAAGTTCAGACCGCTGTAGGGCACGCCCAAGTTGTCGAGCACGGTGCCGATTTCTTCCTTGGGAATGGTTCGCCGAATCGCCGCTTCAATGCCATCGGCCAAGCGGGCGGTTTCTTCGATGCGGGTGCCCGTGGGGGCCCGGAAGTGAAGGCGAATCAACCCCGCATCAACGGTTGGGAAAAAGTCTCGGCCCATGACCGCGTAAAGACCGCAAGAGGCCAAGCAAAACGCCAAGAAGCCCGCCATGTAGCGTCCGCGTCGGGGCAACAAGGCGCTCAAGATCGCCATGTAGCCGCCGCGCATGCGCTCGAAGCCGGCGTCAAAAGCCAAATAAATGCGTTTGAAAAAAGACACCTTGGCCGTGGGCGCCGAACCATATTCGTGTCCCGACATCATCAACTTGACCAGGGTGGGCACCAAGGTCCGGGACAACACATAAGAGGCGAACATGGCAAAAATGACCGCTTCGGCCAAAGGCACAAACAGGTAACGCGCCACGCCCGTCAAGAAGAACATGGGCACGAACACAATGCAGATACAAAGCGTTGAAACCAGAGCAGGAATGGCAATTTCACCAGCGCCGCTCAGAATGGATTCTTCCAAGGGCTTGCCCAGCTGCATGTAACGCTCGATGTTCTCAATCGTGACCGTGGCGTCGTCCACCAAGATGCCCACCGCCAGGGCCAAGCCGCCCAGCGTCATCAGGTTGATGGTTTCACCCAGCGCGAACATGATCAAAATCGACGACAACACCGACAGCGGAATCGACACCGCGATGATGAGGGTGCTGCGCCAATTGCCCAAAAACAACAAAATCATCAGGGCCGTTAAAGCCGCCGCAATCAGGGCTTCGTGCATGACGCCGTTGATGGCCGATTTCACAAACAAGGACTGGTCAAACAGCGGGGTGATGGTCAAGTCAGGCGGCAAGGTCTTGGCCGCTTCGGGCAGCATCTCACGCAGGGTCTTGACGATGTCCAAGGTCGACGCCCCGCCATTTTTTAGAACCGAGATCAACACGCCGCGCTGGCCATTCGTGCGGGCGATGTTGGTTTGGGGTGTAAAGCCATCGCGCACATGGGCGATGTCGCCCAAATAGCGCGTGGCGCCGTTGATGGTTTTGACGGGGATGCGGTTCAGCTCGTCTATGGAGCTGGGCGAGCCGTTTAAATTCACGGTGAACTCGGTCCCGCCGATCTTGGTGGTGCCGGAGGGCAGCGTCAGGTTTTGGGCGTTGATGGCGGCCACGATGTCGCCGGGTGCCAAGCCGTTGGCTTGCAAGGCCTGGGTGTTCAGATCGACCGAAATGGTGCGGCTTTTGCCCCCATAGGGATAAGGCACCGCCGCCCCCGGGATGGTGATGAGCCGTGGCCTCAGGAAGTTGACGGCGGTGTCAAACAAAGTGGATTCTGAAAGCGTCGGGCTCGATAAGCCCAACTGAATCACCGGGATGCTCGAGGCCGAGTACTTGATGATGAAGGGCGGCACGGTGCCGGTGGGCAATTGGCGCAGCACCGCTTGCTCCACCGCGGTCACTTGAGCCAATGCCGTTTGGATGTTGGCGTTGGGCTGGAAG
The DNA here is from genome assembly GCA_903834975.1 of uncultured Curvibacter sp. Classification (GTDB taxonomy): domain Bacteria; phylum Pseudomonadota; class Gammaproteobacteria; order Burkholderiales; family Burkholderiaceae_C; genus Curvibacter. The sequence continues at coordinate 6,772 of CAILKX010000022.1, read as the reverse complement.
AACACCTTGATGACCGAAACCCCCGACAACGATTGAGACTCAATGTGCTCGATGTCGTTGACCGTGGTCGTCAACGCCCGCTCGTTGACTGAGGTGATGCGGGCGCCCATTTCTTGGGCAGACAAGCCGGTGTAGTTCCAGACAATGCTGATGACCGGAATGTTGATGTCCGGGAAAATGTCGGTCGCCATGCGCATCAGCGCCAAAGGGGAGGCGAGCAAGATAAGGATCGCCATCACCACAAAGGTATAGGGCCGACGCAAGGCTATGTTGACGATCCACATGGGCTCAATATCCGCTTCAAAGACAAATTAATTATCTATTTTCAACCATTTTGCGGGTTGAAATCGACGCCCCCCTCTGGCGCAGGTGGGAGAGAGTCGCTCAGGTGTCCGGCTTGGCCCCCAGGTTGCCCCCAGGTTGCCCCTTAGTGACCCTCTATCACGAGGGTCACCAAAGTGATCGAATTTACCAAAGTCGGATGCGCTCGGCAGGGGCCTTGTACATGCCGTCGCCAGGCTGGGTGCCAAAGGTTTGATGGAATCCATCGTGGTTTACGGCGGCGCCGTTGGCCCGGAAAGGCTCGGGCGAGTGGGGGTCCGAAGTCAGGCGTTGCAGCAAGCGCTCATCGCGGCTCTTGGAACGCCAGACTTGTGCCCAGCCATAGAAGAAGCGCTGTTCCCCTGTGAGCCCGTCCATCACGGGTGCGGGTTGGCCCTTCAAAGACCGCACATAGGCTTTGTAGGCGATTTGCAAGCCCGACAAGTCGGCAATGTTTTCACCCAAGGTCAGTTTGCCGTTGAGGTGGGTGCCAGGCAGGGGCACATAGGCTTCGTATTGATTCACCAGTTGGGTGGTGAGGGCTTCAAAGGCTTGGCGATCTTCGGGAGTCCACCAATTGTTCAAAGCGCCGGTGCCATCGAACTGGCTGCCTTGGTCGTCAAAGCCGTGGCTGATTTCGTGGCCGATCACCGCGCCAATGCCACCGTAATTGACCGCATCGTCGGCTTGGCTGTTGAAGAAAGGAGGTTCCAAAATGGCGGCTGGAAACACAATTTCGTTGGCCGACGGGTTGTAATAGGCGTTCACCGTTTGGGGTGTCATGTGCCACTCGGTGCGGTCCACCGGCTGGCCTAATTTGGCCGTGGTGCGGTTCCATAAGAAGGTGGCCGCGCGCATTTCATTGCCTGCCGCCTCACCCGCAACCACCTGCAGCGGGCTGTAGTCGCGCCAGTGATTCGGGTAGCCAATTTTGATGCTGTATTGCGACAATTTTTCTTGCGCTTTGGCCTTGGTGGCGGGCGTCATCCAAGACAATTTGTCAATCGATTCTTTGTAAGCGGCCATCAAGTTGGCCACCAGCGACTCCATGCGGGTCTTGGATGACGCCGGAAAGTAGCGTTCCACATAAAGCTGTCCCACCGCTTCACCCAGTGCCCCGTTTAAAGCGGCCGTGGCTTTTTGCCAACGCGGCCTCTCTTCTTTGGCGCCCGACAAGGCGGTGCCATGGAAGGCAAAACTGGCCTCGCGCACCGGCTTGGGCAGCACGCTCGACAAACCATCCAAGGCGTGCAGTTGCAAATAAAGACGCCAGTCTGCCAAGGGCACCTCGGCGGTGAGTTTAGCGATGCCGGCCACTTCACTGGGCTGTGAGACTGACAGCGTGTCGATGCCTTTGAGCTGCGCTGCCTTGAAGAAAAGCGTCCAATCCAGTTCAGGGGCCAAGCCTTGCAGCTGCTTCACGGTCATGGGGTTGTAGGTTTTGACCGGATTGCGGTTGTCGACTTTGTCCCAATGGGCTTGGGCTATTTTGAACTCAAGGGCCATTACCCGCTGGGCGGCTTGCTTCGCGTTTTGCCCAGGTGCCAGCTGGGCCCACTCGATGAGTTGGGTCAAATAGGTTTCGTAGGCAGCGCGGGCTTTGGCGAAGCGCTCGTTGTCGGTGTTGAGGTAGTAATCCCGGTCGGGCAGCCCCAAGCCGCCTTGCCACGTTTGCGTTAGATTCGCCAAGGGGTGTTTGGGGTCGGCCTCGACGCCCACGCCCACGGGCGTGTCGATGAGCAGCCCTTGCGCTTTCCCCAGAAATTCTGATAACTCAGCTCGGGTTTTGAGGGCTTCAATTTCAGCCAACAAGGGTTGAACGGGCGCGGCGCCAAGGGCGTCTATTTTGTCGGTGTCCAGGTAGCTGGCATAAAACAGGCTGACTTTTTGAGCCACAGTCTGAGGGGCCTTGGCTTTTTCGCTGGACGCTTTGTCGGAAGGGGCTGTTTGGGTTTGGGTGGCCAATTCGTCCAGCAGGGTTTTGACGCGCAAATCCGACTGATCGCGCAATTGAATGAAAGTACCGAAGGTTGATTTGTCAGCGGGAATTTCGGTGTTTTTCAGCCAAGTGCCATTCACACTGTTGAACAAATTGTCCTGCACCCGAACGCTGGGGTCAGCGGCGTTGGCTTCAATGCCCGAGCCCATGACCGAGGCCGCTTGAAGGGTCTGAACTGGCACGACCCAAACGCCGCTGCAAAGGCCGGCGCTGACAAGAAGGCGAGAAATAAGGCGTTGCTGGAATAGCATGTGTGGGAGTCCCCGATAAAAACCGTGAAGCGTAAATAATAGTCCAGCAAGGCGCAATTTCAAGATTTTCATGCCCCTGTCACGCAAAGGTGATTAGATGTTTTTAAATGCCCAGCCAATGAAAAGTACAAGGTCCCCCTCAGTGAGTCGTCAAGTCAACCGCCACGAGCAGTGGTCTGAAACTTTTGGGGATATGCGCGCCTTTTATATGCGCGCCTTTTTCTTGCGGGCCTTCCCACTGGCCAGGTTGAGCCTGCCGATGTTGCTGACGTTGCTGGCCTTGATGCCCGCCCGAGCCGCAGCCGAAAATGGGCCTCAATCGGTGACACCAAGACCAATCGCCTCGACTTCAACTGCAACCCCAGCGGAAGTTCTGAGCTTTCAAGAATTTTTTCAAACCCCCATAGGCCCCCGTGGTTTGGCATTGAGCGACAAAACCCGCTCCCTTCAAGATCAGTTTGTCACCCTGACGGGTTACCGCGTCAAAACCGATGTGCCCACGGTGGGTTGGTTCCTGTTGGCCCCTTTGCCCAATCAAGTCAGCCCCGAAGAAGACGGTGACGCCAACGACTTGCCCGCCAACACCGTGCTGGTGACCTTGGCCCCGTCATCCCCTTCCCCCCTGTCCCTCCCGTCACCCCCGTCACCCCTATCGCACCCGTCTCAAAAGGAGTTGTCGGTTTTACCCATGCCCATGCCCATGAATGGCGACTCAGCGCGAATGACTTTAAAAGGCCGCTTCCATTGGGGCGCCGAACGGGCGCCCGATGGACAAACGTATTGGTTTTCTTTGCAATTGAATGAACCCCTGAATTGAGGAATGAACATGTCTTTGACCTTGCCCCCCCTTTTAGTCAACCCCCGTTTTGAACTCAGCCAACTGACCCTCGGTGCGTTGCTGATGTGCGCCGGTGCAGCCGCCTGGGCAGCGCCCAGCGTCACGAGACTCTCGCCACCGAGCGAGTTGTTCAGCCAAGGCCAAGCGAACAACAACACCAACAACACCAACAACACCACCAACGCCAACTTCAACCCCAACGCCCCTTTGGTTGCGCGTTTCTTGCCGGGACAAAAATTTGACTTGCAAGCCACCTTGGTTCCCGATTCAGCGCAGGGACAGATCGCCGATGCGCGCTTCCTGCTCGACGGGCAACCCCTTAAAGCCCCCACCAGCCTGCGTTCTTGTGAGGAAGGTTGTTTGGCCACTGTGCCCAAAAATGCCACGATTGCCACGCTGCGCGCCTTGCAAGTTGAAAAGCCAGGCGTCCACCATTTTTCAGTCACCGCCCAGCAAAACGACGGTCAAACCGTCACCGCCCAAGGCCAGTTTGAAGTGGTGGCTTGGCAGGCCGTTGAACCAGGCAAGTCGGGTCAGTCCGAGTCCGCCAAGGCCAAGGTCAAAAACGTGATCATCTTGCTGGGCGACGGCATGGGTGCCGCCCACCGCACCGCCGCCCGCATTGTGTCGGGCGCTTATGCGCAAGGCAAAGCCAACCAGCCTTTGGAGATGGATTTGTTGCCCATCACCGGCATGGTGAAAACCTCGTCTTTGAATGCGTTGGTGACCGACTCTTCGCCTGGAATGTCGAGCTATGTCACCGGCAACAAGCACAACAACAACGAAGAAGGCGTTTTTCCGGACGACACCATCGACCCTTTTGACAACCCCCGCATGGAGTATTTGAGCGAGTACCTGCACCGCACCCAAGGCAAGTCGCTGGGCTTGGTGACCACCGCCGATGTGTTTGACGCGACGCCCGCCGCCAATGCCGTGCACACCAGCAACCGAGGGGCCGGCACTGGCATCGTGGATCAGTATTTGGACGACCGCGGCTTAACGGGCCTGTCGGTCCTGATGGGTGGCGGTCGCAAATGGTTCTTGCCCGCCAGTGTGCCTGGCTCGGCGCGCGCTGTGAGCAACGACTATGCCTTTGCCACCGACGCGAATCCCGCTTTGGCCCACACCGCCCATTTGGTGAAAGCCTGGGGCATTGCACCCGGCCAACGCGACCCCGAGCGCGATTTGATTGCTGACTTTGAACGCGCTGGCTTTGCCTACGCCCCAGACAAGACGACATTGGACGCGGTCTCCGTTGACAAAACAGAACGTCTGCTCGGCCTGTTTTCTTATTCCAACATGAACGTTGCACTGGACAAGATCAATGGCCGGCGCGCTAAAACGACAGGTTCATCAGGCACATCAGGTGCAGCAAGTACGGCAAGTACGGCAGCGGGGGGAGGTCAAAGCGGCGCCAGCATTGTCGAGGCGTTTGGTTTCCCCGATCAACCGATGTTGGACGAAATGACCACCAAGGCCCTGGCCGTTTTGGAGAAAAACAAGAAAGGCTTTGTGCTGATGGTGGAAGGGGCGTCGATCGACAAGCAGGCCCACAACATGGACACCGAACGTTGGATTTTGGAAACCCTCGAATTCGACAAAGCGGTGGGCGTGGCCCGTGCCTACGCGCTGAAGCATCCCGACACCTTGGTCATCGTAACGGCAGACCATGAAACCGCAGGCGCATCGTTGATTGGCGCCTCCAAAGTGACCGATCAAAAACTGCAAGAACTCATCCAAGCGGGCGGCACCGAGAACGTTCGCGACAAAGTCGTGGGCGTTTATGAACAAGCCAAATTCCCACGCTACTCATTCTCGGCCGATGGCTATCCGCAGACCGAAGACATTGATTTCCGCCTCTTGGTCGGCTACGGCGCCAATGCCGATCGCTATGAAGATTGGCGCACGAACCCACAACCCATCACCGATCCCCAGCAGCCGTTTGCGAATCAAGCGCCCCAATCCACCTACCCCAGCAACCCGCTGAAGCGGGATGTGGCTGGGCGTTATCTGGTGACCGGTCAAGTGCCCGGCAACAGCGCCGTCCACACCGCCACCGATGTGCCCTTGTCGGCCATGGGGCGGGGCGCTTGGGCCTTCACCGGCGTGATGGACAACACCGATGTCTTTTTCAAAATTGGCCAAGCCGTGAGCAAGGGCGTGCCGGTGTTCAAAGACCGCTGAACGATTCGAATCAACCCGGCGCCTCAATCCCCAAGGCCTGTGCCAGTGAAACCACCGTGTATTCACGGGTGGGGCTTTTGTTGGGATCGTCGCTGCGGTAGGCCGTGGCGCTGGGGTTGATCAAAATTTCTTCGACTTGCAGGTCATTCGCAAGGGCTTGAATTTTGGCCGCTGCCGCTGGCGGGGTGCCGACAATCCATGTCTTTCTGAAGTTCGTCACCATGGGGGCGTACTTCAGCGGGATGGGCATGTCGTCGACTTCCTCGGTCAGCATTTGGGCCGACTTCACTTCACCCGATCGAAAGGCGGCCAAGCCAATCGACTTGCCCTTGGCCAGCCGTTCGGCCTCCTCGGTGGTCGGCGCCACAATCGCAATCACCGACATGTTCAGTTTGGGTTGAAGGTGTTTTTCGTTGGGCACAAACTCTTTTCGGTAGGTCTTCAAGGCCTCCTTCACCCCATCGCCGGTCACGTGATAAGGAAAAGAATAAGGCAGCCCGAGTTGGGCCGCCAATTGTGCTGAGCCGATAGAGGCCCCGAGCACCCACACTTCGGGCTCAGATGCCACCCCCGGCATGGCTTTAACGGAAAAAGGCTGAGCTTGGCCATCGGGTCCTTTGACCTGAAATTGCACCCCTTCGGGTTGGAGCAGCGCGAGCAACTCACGGACCTCGGCCGCGTACGCGTCCCCTGGCGCTGCGCCGGGTCGACCACCGCGAAGCAAATAAGCACTGACGCCGTCCGTGCCCGCGGTACAGCCCACGCAGGCGTTGATTCGGTGGGGATAAAGGGCCTCCAAGGTGCTCAGTTGCTCCGCCAGCAACAGAGGGGGGTAGTGGGGCAATAAAACATAACCGCCCACTTTCATGGTGCGCGTGGCCGCCGCCAAGGCGGAGGTGATCAGCGGGGTGTTGTAAGCCACCAAACTGGGCGCGTTGTGGTGCTCGGCCACCCAATAACGGGTGCACCCAGCGGCTTGTGCCACTTGGGCCAAAGCCAGCATGGCCTCAAAGGCCTGGGGCGCTGTTTGATGGGTCCGAATCGAGCCAACATCCAATACCGACAATTGAATGGGGTAGTGAGCCATTTCAAATTACCAAGGTATTTGACCGTTTTCGCCAATGTAGGCCTTGTTGAGTCGGCCTTGGCGGCACAAGCGGGCAGCCTCCAAAACGATGG
>CAILKX010000021.1 GCA_903834975.1 uncultured Curvibacter sp. | reverse complement strand
GTTTTCAGGGCCAAACCGAATTCGGTGGTTTGCGCCAAGTCCAAACCGCCTTCCACCCAATCGGTGGCCGACAAGCGCACGCCCACCGGCGTGCTTTCGGGCAACGCGGCGCGCACGGCGTCAAAGACCTCCAAGGGGAAGCGCATGCGGTTTTGCAAGCTGCCACCGTACTCGTCGGTGCGTTGGTTCGCCAAGGGCGACAAGAATTGGTGCATCAAATAACCGTGCGCGGCATGCAATTCGATCACGTCAAACCCAATGCGTTGGGCGCGCAACGCAGCTTGCACAAAGTCGCTTTTGACGCGCTGAATGTCGGCCAGCGTCATCGCCTTGGGGGGCGCCTCGTTGGGCAATTGTGGCAAGGCCGAAGGGGCCATCGTTGCCCAACCGCCCTCGCTGGGCAGCATCAACTGGCCGCCGCGCCAAGGCACTTCGCTTGAAGCCTTGCGGCCAGCGTGGGCCAACTGAATGGCCAGCGGCATCTTGCTGGCGTTGGCCCAGCGTTGCACAGAAGCAATCACCTTGGACAATGCCGCTTCGTTTTCGTCGGACCACAGGCCCAAGTCGTGCGGCGTGATGCGCCCTTCGGGGTTGACCGCGGTGGCCTCAATGATGAACAGGCCCGCGCTCGACATCGCCATTTGCCCGAATTGCATCAAATGCCAATCGGACGCGTTGCCGTTGTCGGCCGAGTACTGGCACATGGGCGCGATGACAATGCGGTTTTTTAGCGCCACAGGGCCCAACGCAGTGGGCGAGAAAAGCAAACTCATGGGGCGTCTTTCAAAGTGGTCAAATTCAAAGCGTTCGAATTCAAAGCAGTCATTACCGCCTCGTGAAAAGCGTCGGGTTGCTCAAACTGCACCCAATGCCCCGCGTTTTCGACCAGCGTCATGCCCCGAAAATCAGGTGTGAGGCGGGCGTAAGCGGCTTCCAGTTGGTGAATATAGCTTTTGTACAAGGCATCGAACTCACCATAGATGACGCTCACCGGACACTGAATTTGGGGCAACGACTCGGCCAACAACGCCGTGTGCGCCAGGCGGCGACGGGGTAAACGGTCGCGCACCACATTCGCCACGTGCACTTGCATCGCCAACGTCTGGGGGCCATCGGCGCGGCCAATCAAATGGTCGTCGTGCAGCATCAACACCGACAAATTGTGGCGGTGCACCTCGGCTTGCTCAAGCGGATCGGGCAGGTGCCGCCATCCCTTGAGTTCAAACTGACGCTGCGGCACCACGCCCATGGCTGGCGCGCCCACCAAAATCAGCTGGCGCGCCAAAGTGGGCCGGGCCACCATCATCAGGGCGGCGGTTAAACCGCCAAAAGAAAACCCCAATAAATCGCAGGGCTGCCCCGCCAATAGCGAATCGAGGCCTTCCAACAAAGGGCACACCATCGCATCGGCGTCGGGCCCCAAGGGCGAGGGGGCCGAGTCGCCAAAGCCGGGCAAGTCTGGCATCCAAAGCACAAATCCTTCGGACACCAAGGCGTCGATGTTGCGGATGAAATGCGTCCAACTCCCGCTACCGCCGTGCAGCATGACCAAAGGGGGCCGATGCGACTGCCCCCCAAAGCGACGCCAAACAATTTCACCCGCACCGCAAGGCGTGGTGAACAGCTCAAAGGGCGACTTCACTGAATGAGACAGTAAATCGAGGGGGATGCCGGAGGTCATTACGCAGATTCTAATGGCGCTCATCCAGACGAAAGGATAAAATGACCTCATGTAGTCACAACGGAGTCGCCATGGAAACCTTGCCAATTCGCGAAGCCAAAGCCAGTTTTTCTGCGTTGATTGCCGCCGCTGAAAACGGCCGTCCGACCTTGGTGAGTCGGCACGGCCAGCCTTGCGCCATGATCGTGCCCGTGGCCGACGGCGCACGGCTCTACCCGACTGAAATGCCCAATCTCGCCAACTACCTGTTGGCGCTTCCCGGGGCTTTTGACTTTGAAGTGGCGCGCGACACAACGCCACTGCGGGAAGTTGATTTTGGCTAAAAAGGGCTACTTGCTCGACACCAGCGTGGTGTCGGCCCTGGCCCCGGGTCGGCAAGCCTCATTAGCGCTGCCTTTGGGCGACTGGCTTCGGTCGCACCATGATGCGCTTTATTTACCGTCGATTGCTGTTGCAGAAATTGCACAAGGCATCAGCAAACTGCGTCGCGCTGGCGCTTTAGACCGCGCCGACCGACTCGACCGTTGGTTGGATGGTTTGTTAAGCACTTTCGAAGATCGCCTCTTGCCCTTTGACGCGCCAGTCGCTCGGTTGGCAGGTCAAATGTCGGACGCGGCCACGGCCTTGGGCAAACACCCTGGATTTGCCGATGTGTCCATCGCGGCGTTGGCACAACACGCGGGGCTGTTGCTGCTCACTTGCAACCTCAAACACTTTGAGCCGCTGGGCGTGGCCTGCGCCAACCCGCTGGATGCCTTGCCGCCAGAATGAATTGAGACAGATTAAATCCGCGTCAGCGCCTCAATTGCCAGCGGGTAGCCGGCGACGCCCAAGCCGCAAATCACGCCGCGCGCGGCGGGCGCCAGGTAGGAATGGTGACGGAACGCTTCGCGCGCGTGGACGTTGCTGATGTGCAACTCGATCAACGTGATGCCCGTGCCCTTGGTGGCGTCGTGCAGTGCGACGCTGGTGTGGGTGTAGGCACCGGCGTTGAAAACCACGCCCAACAACTCGCCGCTGGCGTGCAGGCGGCCGGCTTCATGCAACCAATCGACCAAGGTGCCTTCGTGGTTGCTTTGACGAAATTCCAGCTTCAAGCCGAGCTTTTGGCAGGTATCTGCGCAGAGCGCTTCCACATCGGCCAAGGTGTGCGCCCCATAAACCGCGGGCTCACGCGTGCCGAGCAAGTTGAGGTTGGGGCCATTCAGAACAAAGACGGTTTTCATAGAGGCTTGTGGCTTGGGGCCGTTTTAACGAAGCCCCAGTTTAAAACAAGCTCAATGGTGGCCGCCGTGCTCGCCGCCGTGCCCACCACCATGTCCGCCGCCTCGTTCACCGCCATGTCCACCACCGTAGCCACCATAGCCCCCGTGGCCCCAGCCACCGACCACAGCCCCAAGGCCCAAGCCCAATGCCACGGCGGGCCAAACGGGGTTGTAGTAAGGGGCCTGAACCACCACAGGCTGGGGGTAGACGGGTTGTTGGTAAATGACTTGCGGGTCATTTTGGTAAATCACCTGCGGCTGCGTTTGATAAACCACCTGCGGCGACGCTTGGTAATAAATCGGGGAAGGTTGCGGCGCGGGGTAATAGTAAGTTTGCGCGCGTGCCATGGGCGTCACAAAAGTGGCCGCCATGCTGATGAACACCAAAGCGGCAACCGCTTTTTTAGAAATTTGACTCATGAGGGTCTCCTATCACTTAAAAATAAAACCTTGCCCTTCAAAAACGCTTGGTCTGGCGGGGCCGTTGACACCTCTGGTCACCTTTCTTGCTGCTCTAAAATCAAGGCATGAGTTCTACCCCCGACACCGCAGCGACCAAACCCAGCCACTTTTTGCGTCAAATCATCGAAAACGATTTGGCCCAAAAAACCCACGCCAACCGCCACTGGGCAGGCACACCGGGCGACGCCGCGCACCAAGCCACGGGGCCACTCGACCCACAGCCTGTGCGCTTGCGTTTTCCGCCTGAACCCAACGGCTACTTGCACGTGGGCCACGCCAAAAGCATCTGCCTGAACTTCGGTTTGGCGCGCGACTACGGCGGCGTTTGCCACCTGCGCTTTGACGACACCAACCCCGAAAAAGAAGACCAAGAATACGTCGACGCCATCAAAGACACCGTGCAATGGCTGGGCTTTGACTGGGGTCCCAACCTTTACCAAGCCAGCAATTACTTCGACTTCATGCACCGCGCTGCGGTCTACCTGATCGAGGCCGGCCACGCCTACGTCGACGAGCAAAGCGCCGATCAAATGCGCGCCAACCGAGGCGACTTCAACACCCCCGGCACCGACAGCCCGTTCCGCGCCCGCAGCGTCGCCGATAACCTGGCCCGCTTCGCCGCCATGCGCCAAGGCGAATTGCCCGACGGCGCGGCGGTGCTGCGCGCCAAAATCGACATGGCCTCGCCCAACATCAACCTGCGCGACCCGGCCATTTACCGCATCAAACACGCCGAGCACCACAACACCGGCAACACCTGGTGCATCTACCCGATGTACACCTTCGCCCACCCCATCGAGGACGCGCTGGAAAACATCACCCACAGCATTTGCACGCTCGAGTTTGAAGACCAACGCCCGTTTTACGACTGGCTCTTGGCCCGTCTGACCGAAGGCGGCCTGTTGGCCTCTCCCCCGCCCCGTCAATATGAATTTGCGCGCCTCAACCTGACCTATGTGGTCACCAGCAAACGCAAGCTGGCGCAGTTGGTCACCGAAGGCCATGTGCAAGGCTGGGACGACCCCCGCATGCCCACCTTGGTCGGCCTGCGCCGCCGCGGCTACACGCCCGAATCGCTGCAACTCTTTTGCGAGCGCATCGGCGTCACCAAAGACTACAGCTGGATCGACTACAGCACCCTAGAGGGCGCACTGCGCGACGACCTCGACACCAAGGCCGCGCGTGGCATGGCCGTGCTGGACCCCATCAAACTGCGCATCACAAACTGGGACGAGACCTTGGGCGTCACATTGGGCGCGGGCACACTCGACCCCTGCTCGGCCCCCATTCACCCGCACCACGCCGAACTCGGCCGACGCGAATTTTTGTTTGGCCCGGAACTCTGGATCGAGCGCGGTGACTATGAAGAAGTGCCGCCCAAGGGCTACCACCGCCTCTACCCCGGCAACAACGTGCGACTCAAATATGGCCACGTGGTGACGTGCACCGGCGCGGTCAAAAACGAAGCTGGCGAAGTGGTTGAGGTGCTGGCCACTTTGGTGCCCGATACCAAAAGCGGCACGCCCGGCGCGGACGCCATCAAGGTCAAAGGCGTGATCACCTGGGTCAGCGTGGCCGACGGCGTGGCCGCCGAGGTGCGCTTGTACGACCGCCTGTTTTCAGACGCGCAACCCGACGCCAGCGGCAAAGACTTTTTGAGCTGCCTCAACCCCAACAGCCTGAAAGTCATTCAGGCCGTGGTCGAACCCAGCTTGGCAAAAGCACCCGCCGGCCAGTCCTTTCAGTTCGAGCGCCACGGCTACTTTGTGGCCGACCGGCTCGACCACCAAGCCGGCCGTCCCACCTTCAACCGCGCCGTGGGACTGAAGGATTCTTGGGCAAAGTGAGCGGCGGTTCAAGCCACTTGGCTTTGCGGGTCAGTTGTAGTTCAAGGTGTAATTAACCACCCCGGTCACGTTGCCCCCCGTGACGGGTGTGCCGATGGTGTAGTACATGGCATTGAACGTTTTGTTGTCGGACGTGCCGCCATTGAAGGTCCACGCCGTGGTCGAATTAACGGCATTCGCCACGATGGCATTGCCAGCCGGGTCGGTGATTTGAATGCCCACTTTTGTGGCTTGGGGTGCTGCGCCGGTGTTGTCGATGACGTTCGTGGTGCCGCTGTAAGGCGTATAGGCCCAATAGGCGGTAGCGGTTGAGCCGTTAGAAACGTTGTTG
>CAILKX010000020.1 GCA_903834975.1 uncultured Curvibacter sp. | reverse complement strand
CTCAGCAACACCTAATGAGCGAGGTGAACTGTTTGAAAAAATCAAGAAGTCTTTAAAACCCGGCGGTGGTTTGGTCATCCAGGGCTATGGAAAAAATCAACTGAAATTTAACACTGGCGGACCCGGAAAGCTGGAGCATCTCTATGACGAAGCCCTCTTGCTCGACTCCTTTTCAGACTTTGATGTTCAGATTTGTGAAACCTATGAAAGAATCATTCAAGAAGGTGCTGGTCACAGTGGCATGTCGGCTTTGGTGGGCTTTGTAGCGAAGAAACCAACCTCTCTAGATTGCAATAGTGTTTGAAAAGTTAAATTTCACTCCGACTCACGGGCAGCAACAAACCTCTCAATGAAAGTTGTTTTGCAAAAAGCGAGGGGGCAAAAAACTTTTTGATGATGGGAATAGCGACTCCACACCCCACCAAGGCTAACAGCGCATCGGCTGAGCAAGATGTCATCTCCCACAACATAATGCAAGCGCTTATAGGCGCGCCAATCACGGCACCGACACCGATAGCAGCACCAATCAGTGCAAAGTGGGTGCTGTTTCCCAGTATTCCTGATTGATCGAATACAGCCCCGAGCATCGCTCCAATAAAGAGCGCGGGGCCAACAACTCCGCCCACAAAACCAAAGCCAAAACAAAAAGGTGTCAGTAAAACTTTTCCCATCGTTAAAAGCACTAAAAGACCAAGAGAAAAGGACCCTGTCATGGCCATTCCAGCAGACGATCCCCCTGCGCCTATTAACTGCGGAGTCCAAGGAGAGATAACAAAGAGCAAAAAAGCAGGGATGAGTGGTCTATAGGCCAATGGAATCTTTTTGGGAAAAGCTAGTACGGGCAATTTCACCATCAGGTGCAAGTAAGCCAAGATGGCGAGGCTACAGATGCACGCAAAAAGAATGGTGCCGGCAAAGTACTCCAAGCTGACCACAGAATTTGTCAATGTAGGCAACGGTGAACGCCGGTCAAAACACCAACGTGAAAAACCATATGAGGCTAGAGAAGCCAGAATGACTCCTATAGATGCACGCCAAGAGAATCGCTTCAAAACGCCTTCAAATGCAAACACCATGGCTCCCAGAGGAACTATAAAAAGTGCTGCCAATCCAGCCGCTGCTCCTGCCGCAATGACTTGACTGTTTGATAACTTGGATTTAAATCCAAAATGCTCAAAGCTCACTTTGAGGAAGCTTGCCAAACAAGCACCTAAGTGAACAGTTGGACCGAAGATACCTACTGAAGCACCACCGCAAAGATTTATAAAACCCATCAAACTAGATGCAAAACCTTCCTTGATTTCAGGAAGTTTTTCCTCATGCGCAGCCCACAATGAATCTGCCGGGCCTCTTTGTCGGTTTGCAGGTAAGCGCTTGAGAATTTGACCTGCCAAGACAGCTGCGACAAGTAGGCTGACAGCTAAATATGGCGACCAATTTAGACTTTCAGCTGCTAGATCGTGAGTCAGTTGTAAATTCCAGAGCAGGTTGCAATATCTCACGCCAGTCACAAAAAGCGAAACCGTGAGCCCTGCGACTGAACCAACCAACAAAATAAAAACAATATCCATCAGTTGGTCCCCTATTCATTAGAAATTGTCAGCAAGGGTACTGCTAGAGACAAGTTGTTCAAGTCCCAAAGAAAAAGGCTGATGACATTGCAAAGGTCATCAGCCTTTAGCTGTTTGCAATAACTATTTAATTAGTTGGGTAAACAATATCAGCACGGCGGTTCTGAGCCCAGGCAGCTTCATCGTGACCCAAAGCAACAGGCTTTTCTTTACCGAAACTGACAGATTCCATTTGAGAATCTTTAACGCCAGACAACTTCAATGCTTGCTTGACTGCATCAGCACGCTTCTGTCCCAAAGCCAAGTTGTATTCACGTCCCCCGCGTTCGTCAGCATTGCCTTCGATTTTTATGATCAGGCTCGGATGAGCAAGCAAATATTTAGCATGGCGGTCAACAATAGCTACATCTTTGCTGGAGATCGAAAACTTGTCGAATTCAAAAAAAACACTGTTTTCGCGACGAATAGCGCTATTGGGGTCCAAGTGGTCAGGGACAGTCACTTTAGCAACCGCAGATTCTGCGGGAGGAGTCGTAGGAATAGGTGTGGGCGCGGGTGACGGCGCAACAGCAGCCACTGGCGTGGGTTCTTCCTTCTTGGGTGCACTGCTGCATCCGGCTAAAACAGCAATAGCAGAGGCGATCAACACCAAGACAAATTTTGAATTCATACGAGACTCCAAGGAAAAAACAAGGTCGTGATATGCAAAAACTGTAACTACATTTGAACAAATGTATTTTACAGAAATTTTTCAATGATTTGAGAGACTCTCTACCAATCAGGGTTTAACCCTAAAGTGAAAAAAGAGATAGTTCGTCTTAAGCTTTGAAACCAATTTATATTTGTGTAAATATAATTTAGCTTACGCCCACTGTATCGGGTCGATTACGAATTTTTTGAGGTCGCACAGATGAAAAAAAAGATGTCGGAACCGCTTGCTCAGAACGAATCGGTTCAGGCAGGCGAGATGTTCGACCGAGACTTGGAAATTGAACTTTCAACTCGGGTGTTGCGCCAATTCCGTCAGGTATTCAACTCCGTCAAATCGCATTTCCAGCAAATTGAAAAGAAGGTAGGCGTAGGGGGTGCTCAATCATGGGCACTTAGTGTCATCCATAAACACCCCGGCATGGGGACCACTGAACTGGCCAGGGCACTTGACATCCATCAATCGACAGCCAGTAATTTGATACGAAGTCTAGTTTCCGCAGGTTTGATTACGACAGAAAAAAGCTCAACTGATCGTCGCGCTGTTCAGCTTTTCATCATGCCTGAGGGACAGAAGCTTCTAAAGAAAATTCCAGGTCCTCATGCAGGAATATTGCCCCACGCTCTAACGGCTTTAGATCAAGAAGTCTTACTGAGACTGAATGATGACTTAGGTTCGTTGCTGAAGTTAATACAAGCTGATGAAAAATTAGCACAAATCCCTCTAGGACTTACCCAAAAATAGTCTTGTCGATTAAGGTGATGCACTAGCGCTTCTGTCTTAATGATCCAAAAGGTTGAGTGAAGTTCTTTTTAACCTCACGACTTGCTATCCGTTCATTTGCCGTCAGTTTGGCACAGCAGTAGATGTCAGATCATCTTGATGGAAACAACCTCGGCAAATCGCACCTGTGCTTGAAAAGTTAAATTCGATTCCTGGTCACTGGATCGAAAGCTTTAACGCATCGGTTCGATTCCCGAATGGGGAACCAAATTTCGGTTCTTTTTACTGCGCAAACAGTCAAAAACTCAGAAAAATTTGACTACCTCAACCTACTCATCACTCTAAAATCAGCGCCAGTTGATTTATGAAACTCCGATTTTTATTACACGTTTTATTACACGCTAATTTTTTATGACTGTAACTTGTTGTTTTTATTGAATATTTGAAAAACAACCAAATTACAAAAAAGACCAATTTACAGAGTGTCTGTAATTTCAAACAGCACTTAAACAATTTGTTCCTTCAAAAAAGACACCCCTCAAAAAACACGCAAAAATTGTCTTTTATTACACGAATTATTACACGTTCATCAAAAATACACGTAAGTTGTTGATTTATATTGTTTTTTTACGAGCCTGGCTTTCTGTTAATCCGTAGGTCCCTGGTTCGAGCCCAGGTCGAGGAGCCAAAATTTAAAAAGCAAATCAAGCACTTAGGTCACCAGCCTAGGTGCTTTTTGTTTGGCACCCTCGATTTCACCCATAGCCACATGGGGGTATCTTTGCTCTAATCCTGAGATTGACTACAACAGGAGAAACTTTATGCACTGTTTTCAACGACTCTGGATGGCTGTGGCCTTGGCGACTTTGGCCCTTTCAGCGGGAGCGCAAGAAGGCACCCGCAAGGAACTCAGCCGTGTCGACTTGACCGGCGCACCGGGCATGGAGGTGGTGAGTTCTTTTGGCGAATACAAACCCGGCGACAAACTGCCGCGCCATTTGCACCACGGCATCGAAGCCGCGTATGTGGTTCAGGGAGCCAAGGTTCAAGTGCCCGGAAAAGAGCCGATGGATTTGCCCACTGGAGCGCCCGTTTTAAATTTGCGCGACGTGATGCACGGTGGCTATGTGATCGTGGGTGACCAAACGCTGAAACTCTTCACCGTGCACATCGTCGACAAAGGCAAACCACTTTACGACCTGGGTCAGTGAACCTTTCACGTTCAATAAACGAGGCGCACCCAGAATGGGTTTGACAGTCTGAGGGTATTAAAAGCTTATTGAAGCGCCTGACGCTGCAAGAAAAAAGTCAACACCTTGCCAATGCCCTTGCACTCAATCCAATCGCGCTCCACCACCGTAAAACGGTCACTCAGCTTTGAGCGGGTAAAAGATGAAACTTGAACTTGCCCAGGCAAAGAGGTGGACTCCATCCGACTCGCCAGGTTGACTGAATTACCCCACAGGTCATAAGAAAATTTCGTAAAACCAATGACGCCCGCGACGACGGGCCCCGAGTGCAGCCCAATACGCATTTCAAGCTGGGTTTGATACTCATGGTTAAAGACGGCCAAGTCTTCAAACATCCCCAGCGCCATTTGGGCCGCGACATCCGCGTGGTCGGCGCGGGGGGTGGGAACGCCGCCCACCAACATGTAGGCATCGCCAATGGTTTTGATTTTTTCAAGCCCCAATGCTTTGGCTCGCAAGTCAAACCGACTGAACAAGAAGTTCAGTTTGGTCACCAATTCAATCGCCGATTGTTGAGACGCCATTTGGGTGAAGCCCACTAAATCGCTGAAAAGTATCGTCACATCTTCAAAATGATTGGCGATGTTCACCTCGTTGTTCTTCAGCCGTTCAGCAATCGGGCTGGGCAGAATGTTGAGCATCAAGCGATCGGTTTTTTGTTGCTCTTGCAAGAGCTTTTCTTTGTCTAACTTGAGTTGCTCTAAATACTGAATTTCACGGTCACGAAGCCTTTTTTTCTCAAAGGAAGAAAGCACACGAGCGGCCAACAAGACGGGGTTGAAGTTTTTTGGCAAATAGTCTTCAGCGCCCATTTCTATGCATTTGACCGTTTTTTCAAGTTCTTCAGCACCCGAGATCACAATGACAGGGATGCTTTTCAAACGGTCTTGCTGCTTGAGGTGTTCCAGCACACCAATCCCATCCAATTCAGGCATTTCCATGTCCAACAGCATCAGGTCAAAAGACTGAACATTCAATTGTTCGAGCGCTTGGCGTCCATCTTCGGCTTCTGCAATCTGCGTGATACCAATTTTTCCCAATTCTCTGGCCAATACTTTGCGCAGCGTGCGGCTGTCATCAACCACCAAGACCTTCATGGATGAAAGCTCTAATTTTTGAATTTCGGAGTTGGACATGGCGTTATGCCTCCACCGATTGGCGTTGGTAGAAGAACCCCCGAGCAGCACTGCGCCTGACCAACTTGGGGAAATCGATCAGGGTCTCCGATGAACCCAACACCAGCGTACCCTCATCGGCAGCAAGGGCTTGGGACACTTTTTCCAATACTTTGTTTTTGGTACTCTGGTCAAAATAAATCAACACATTCCGCATCAGAATTAAATCCCAAGACGACTCGGCGGGCCACGCGCTGATCAAGTTGATTTTCTGAAATTGAATGGCCTCACGCAGCCAAGGTGCGATTTGAAAATCGACCGGACCTTTGGTGAAAAAGCGCGTGATTTGTGCGGGGCTCAATCCCCTTTCAAGGTCTTGAATTTCATATTCACCCCGCTGCGCCACTTGCAGGGCTTTGTCGGAGACATCAGTGGCCAATATTTGAATCTTCCAACTTTTCAATTCGGGGAACTGCTCCTCCAAAAAAATAGCCAAGCTGTAGGCCTCTTGACCGGTGGAGACGGCCGCTGACCAAATCTTCAGTTTCTTCTCCCCTTGCCTCTTCTGAATCAAGGCGGGCAATATTTCTTTTCGCAGCGTTTCGAAGAAAAAGCCATCTCGGAAAAACTGGGTCTCTTGGGTCGTCATGGTCTCAAAACACTGCCAATGCAATTCGCCCACCACGCTGGTGTTCAGTTGAATCAGCAGATCGTGTACGTTGGTGAAGCCCGCTTTCTGGGCCAGCGGACTCAACCTGGATTCCACCAAATAGCGCTTCTCTGCGCCAAAAGACAAGCCGATGTGTTTTCGAAGCTGGGCCAAAAAATCCGTCACGGCTTTTAATTGGCTGTCGGGCTTGATCCGATTCATGGGCTTAAGGGTTGACACGTTGAACCACTTCTGCCGCGATGTCGTCTAAGGGCAGCAGTTTGTAAGCCAAACCAGCTTGTGCCACCGAGCCGGGCATGCCCCAAACGGTGCTGGTTTCTTCGTCTTGGGCGATCACACTCCCCCCCAACTCAACAATCCGACGACTGCCTTGCAAGCCGTCATTGCCCATGCCCGTCATCACCACGCCCAACAGATCAGATTGGTAGACCTCGGCGGCCGATCGGAACAACAAATCCACCGAAGGACGGCAGGAGTTAACGGGCGGCTCTTCATTGAGGCGAATTTTGATTTTGTTAAAACGCTTTTCAACCAACATGTGCCATCCGCCGGGCGCCAAATAAGCATGCCCCGGCTTGGGCTCCTCGCCGTCATAAGGCTCACTCACCAAGGTCGAACCGAGTTCAGACAGTCGATTGGCCAATTTTTCAGTGAACCGGGGCGGCATGTGCTGAACCAAAAAAATGGGCACGCTTAAAGGTGTTTTCCAGCGTTCGAAAAGGCTGACCAAGGCCACCGGCCCCCCCGTCGAAACCCCGATGCAAACGGCCTGAACGGCATTCGAAGGGACTTCTTTCATGGGGCCTGGGGAGGGCGAAACAATTGGCTTTACAAGACCTTCTGAGGTCGGTCTTAGGGCCGGTTTTTGACTTGCTTTTTTCTTCGCCAAGGCTTTGATTTTGGGGATCAGCAGCGTTTCAAAAACCTGCATCGCCTCGTCTGCCGAACCCAACTGGCTTGGCTTGCCCACATAATCGCTGGCCCCACTGACCAAGGCTTTGATGGTGGCCTCTGTGCCTCGGTGCGTCAAGGTGCTGAACATGATGACGGGCAGTCGACGGTCCCATTGGCGAACTTCACCAAGGGCTTGAATGCCATCCATGACGGGCATTTCGAGGTCTAAAACCAGCACATCTGGCTGGTACTCTTGCACCGCCTTCAACACCTGACTGCCGTCCTCAACAGCCGCCAGCACACGAATTTCTGGGTCTTTCTCCAGTTGACTGATGATGATTCGCCGCATCAGCGACGAATCATCGGCAATCACAACCCGGATGCTCATGCGTCCACGAAAGGCAACTTGCGCGGTCGCACACCGGTCGCCTTAGCAATCGCATTTCCGATGGCCGGAGCAGCCAAGGGAACCCCCGCCTCGCCAATTCCCGAAGGACGGTTGTTCGTGACAATCAAATGCACGTCCACCAAGGGGGTTGAGTCAAATCGCAGCATCTTGTAGGTGTCAAAATTGTCTTGCTCAACTTGGCCGTCTTTCAAGGTGATTTGATTGACCATCGCGGTCCAATAACCCATTAAGAGCCCACCTTCCACTTGAGTCTCTACTTGATTGGGGCGAATCGCGATGCCCACATCCACGGCAGCAGTCAAGCGATGCACCGTCGGTACGCCGTCTTTGACAGAAACCTCCGCCACCACAGCCAAAAAGGATTGATAGCATTCCTGGTGCGCAATGCCATGGAAATGGCCTGGAGGGAGAGGCTTGCCCCAACCCGCTTTTTCTGCAGCCAGCTTGAGGACCGCCTGTGCGCGGGGCTGTTTGCCCAACATTTCTAAGCGGAATTCCAAGGGGTCACGCTGCCCCAAAGTGGCCAACTCATCAATGAAGGACTCAACAGCGAAGGCATTGGTGGCGTTACTGACACTGCGCCAGTAGCCCACCCGCACATCGACATCTTGAATCAAGGTTTCAGCCCGGTGATTCGGAATTTCGTACGTTAAGTTGTTCAGGCCTTCGATCATGAACAAATCCACACCATTTTGAACCCAGGGTGGCACGGCTTTGATAGAAGGAGAAGGCGAGACCAATTTAACCATCAAGCCACTCAATTTACCCTTCGCATCGACAGCGCCCGACAATTGGTGAACGGTGGGTGGACGGTAAAAATCATTTTGAATATCGTCTTCCCGGGTCCATATCAATTTGATGGGGCGGCCGCTGGCCTTGGCGATGGCAACGGCTTCGAAAGCGTAATCGAAACCCATTTTTCGGCCGAAACTGCCGCCAATGAACATCGAATGAACGATGACTTTTTCAGGGGGCAATCCAGAGGCGGCGGCCCCTGATGACTTGGCAAATCCAGGCAACTGGAAGGGACCCCAAACATGGCACTCGCCATCCTTGATCATGGCGCAACAGTTTTCAGGCTCAAGAGATGCATGTGCCAACAGGGGTTGCTCGTAAACCGCATGAATGGATTGAGCAGCGCCAGCCACCGGATTCTCGAAATTACCCGATTTCGCAACGACAACGCCTGGCTTTTTGGCTGCCTCATGAAGTCTGGCCATGATGGTTGCAGTGTCTTTGCGAGTGGCTGTATCTCCAAAATCCCACTTGATTTTCAGCAGCCCTCGAGCCTTGTTGGCCAAATAAAAATCGTCGGCAACAACGGCCAGGGCTTCTCCAATTTTGTAGACGCCCAAGACCCCCTTGATCGCTTTGGCCGATTGATCATCAAAGCTGATTAATTTGCCGCCCATGACCGGGCATCTCGCGACGCTGGCGACCAACATGCCGGGTTCGTGGTGGTCCATGCCATAAACTTCCCCCCCGTTGACCTTGATGGGCGTATCCAAGCGGTTGATTCTTTGACCGATGTATTTGAAGTTTTTGGGGTCTTTCAAGGCCGGATTTTCAGGCGGCGTCTCCAAGGCAGCCAACTCAGTCAATTCACCGTAACTGGCCCGTTTGGCGCCGCACAGCACAAAGCCATCGGCAGTGCTGCACTCGGTCGGGGAGACGCCCCATTTTTTGGCAGCTGCTTGGATAAACATGAATCGCGCACTGGCACCAATGGTGCGCATTTGGTCCCAATGACCTCGAACCGAAGTCGAGCCCCCCGTGACCTGGTTCCCCCCCATGATGGGGTGGGGATTGCCGTAGTGGGCCGCGTCTGCCGTGGCTTGCTCGACCGTGATTTTCGTCACGGGAAAATCCAATTCCTCGGCCATGATCAAGGGCAAGGTGGTGTAGATGTCTTGCCCCACTTCGGCACGGGGGGTGACCATCGTGACCGAGTTATCGGAGCCAACCCGAATCCACGCGTTGGCAAAGCCCGTTTGGGCGGCCGCCGCTTTTTGTTCGGCGAGTGAGAAACCCAAAACCAAATAACCCAGAGAAAGAGCGCTGGACTGAATGAATGAACGTCTTAACATGATGTGACTCCTTCGGGTGGCGGGTTAAACGGCTTTTGAAGTGAGATTTTTGGCCGCCAGGTGGATGGCCTTTCGAATTTGGGCGTAGGTGCCACACCGACAGATGTTTTTGTTCATGGCGTCGGTGATGTCAGCATCACTGGGATGGGGTGTTTGGCTCAGCAAAGCCGCGGCCGCCATCATCATCCCGTTTTGACAATAACCGCATTGAGGCACATCGACTTTGATCCAAGCACTTTTGATGGCCTGAGCCAAATGGGGAGCCAAGCCACTGATGGTGGTGACTTCTTTACCGACCACCTCGTCGCACGCTGTGTTGCAGGTGCGCACCAGTTTGCCGTCAACGTGGGCGGAGCAGGCGCCACACAATCCCTGTCCGCAACCAAAACGGGTGTCGGGCATTTTGAGGTGATCGCGCAAGTACCAAAGCAAAGGCGTTTCGGGATCGCCGTTGAACTGTTGAGTCCTTTGATTGACTTTGATCTCCATAAAGCAACTCCTGGGTGAAAAGAATTAACAAGGGCGGGTTATCAATGAACAAAGTTTTTTCGCTCGTTGGTCTTCAGCAAGCCAGCCAAATTAATGACGTGCAACAAACCATTGGGTAATTTGTAAACACCTGAAACCAACTCGTCAACTTGCTCGCCCAAATTCACGGGGCTACTGACAAAATCAGAAATCCCCACATTGAACATTTCATGAACATCATCCACCATCAAACCAATCAAGGTATTGGTAGTTTCCATAAAGATGCAGAGCTGACGCTCGGAAGATTCTGTCGTCGAATCCAGGCCCATTTTTTTCTTTAAATCGATTGCCACGGCCAGTTGGCCCCTGAGATTAATCAGCCCTTTGACAAAGGGGGGAGAACCGGGCACCCGAAATACCTCCACCTCCCGACTCAACTCGACCACGCTGCTGGCAGGCGCACCAAATAAATAACCGCCAACTCTGAATGAAAACAAAAGGGTATTCATGTCAGGCTCTCGAACAAAGGCAATGTTTGAGGTTGAAGCACTTCAAGTTGCAACAACTCAGGCATGTTCAACACATTGACCAGGCGATCTCCGAGCAAAGACATCCCCAACAGCCCATATTGAAAGGGGCTGGTGCGGTGCAGCTCTTTGGGCAATTCAACAATTTGATCAATGTCTTGAACGACAAAACCCAGTGGCCCTTGTGGGGAGAAGTAAATAACCAGATTCAATTGTTCTTCGTAAATTTCAATTTGAGATGAGGTCGAAGATTGATTCAACATCTGACTCAAATCCAGAACCCTCAGGACTTGTTGGTCGTATTGCAGGACATCCCTATGGGCACTGCGAATAATTTTGCTGGCTGCCACTTTGTCCATTCGATTGACGTATTCAATGGGAATGGCCGACAACCCATAACCACTGATGCTGACCAACAACATCTTTTGTTTAGGTACCTCGGATTTGTTTAAGAGGGGAGCCGCCTCTTGTGTCGGGATCAGGGGTTTAACCCGGCTGAAAACACGCGTTTTAAGTGCCACCTGATCAATATCCAAGATCAACGATATCTGGCCATCGCCCAAGATAGTCGCCCCTGAGAACAAAGAGCCAGGTCTTAATAAAGTAGGCAGGGGCTTGATGACCACTTCTTGCAAGCGCAACACCTCGTCCACCACCAGACCAAACTGAGTGCCCAAGGATTGAATCACAGCGATGTTCAAAGCCCCCATCATCAGGGGGTCGTCAAGGGGACGGGTGCCTTTGGGTTCTAAATCAACCAAGTCACTCAAGTGGAACAAGGGCAACAGCATGTCCCGGAGTCGGAAAACAGGGGTGCCGTAAAAATTCTCCAGATCATTCGCAGCGCTGGATTTAAGTCGAACCAACTCCATCAAATTAAGTTGGGGGATGGCGTAATACTCGCCTCCAGTTCGAACCAACAACGCCGGAATAATGGCCAAGGTCAGCGGTATTCGGATCACGCACTGAACACCCTGATGCCGGCGACTGCTGATTTTGATGGTCCCCCCAATCGAAGTGATGTTGGTTTTCACCACATCCATGCCCACGCCGCGGCCCGAAATTTCAGTCACATTCTCACGGGTCGAGAACCCAGGCATGAAAATGAACTGGGTTAACTCCTCTTCACTGAGGGCATGGGCCTCGAACTCGGTGATGAATTTCTTTTGGATGGCCTTGGCTTTGACAATTTCATAGTCAATGCCTTGACCGTCGTCGTCCACTTCAATGACCACCATGCCGTTGTCGTGCGAGGCCTTTAAGTGAAGGGTTCCGACCCGAGGTTTTCCGCGCGCCAGTCTTTCTGAAACGGGCTCAATCCCGTGATCTATGCAATTGCGAATAATGTGTGTCAGTGGGTCCTTGATGGCATCCAACAAGGTGCGGTCGAGCTCGGTGTCTTCTCCGGTGAAAAAGATCTGAACCTCTTTTTCACAATGCAAGGAGACATCGCGAACCAATCGGGGCAATTTGCTCCACAACTGCCCCACGGTTTGCATTCGGGTTCGGATGATTTTGTCTTGCAGCTCGATGGTCAGCTTGTCTATGGTCGAGACGGTATTAAGAAAATTTTTATCAACGAATTTCTCTGCAAAGGGAATCAAGCGGTTGCGAGCCAACACCAATTCGCTGACGTTGTTAATCATTGTGTCCAACAATTCCACGGACACCTTGATGGGCGCGAGGGAGTCATAGGCCTTGAGTTCCCAAGCAGCGCCTTCCTCCGTGGCGTGCACGGGTTCCACCTCTAAAGGCGCAGATTCGATGGGCAGATGCTTCGCCGATGCGACCGCTTCATCATCCGCCGAGGCCTCTTCTTCGAGAGCCAATTCGTTTTCCACCTCATTCAAGACACTCAACACCATGTCTTCATCGGCGGCATTCAGCGGATTTTTTAAAGCACCCAGTTGGGCAATCAAGGGCGCATCATCACCACTGGCCTCTTGTCCGTTTTGTTCAAGCCCTTCGATTAACCAGCGCAAACGGTCTGTGAACTTCAGCAAGACATTGATGCTGTTTTGGTCAATCCCCAACTCTCGGTCGCGAATCAAACCCAAAATCGATTCAGCTGAATGGGTCAGCTTTTCAATTCGCTTGAGGGCGAAGAAACCACTGCTGCCCTTGATGGTGTGAACGGCCCTGAAGATATTGGCGATGTTTTTTTCATCGCTGGTGTTCTTTTCGAGCAGCACAATGCCACTGTCCACTTTGTCCAGGGACTCATAGGCTTCTGAAATGAAGTCCGAGATGAGTTCGTCTGGGACTTGCATAAACGCCTGGTTCTATGTCTGTCAATCAAGCCGTCTTGAAAGTGCTGGTCAGTTGACTTAAGCTTTCAGCCAACTTGGACAACTCGCTGGCTGTGATCGCCACCTCTTTGGCTGCGGCGCTGTTTTCTTCGGATAAAGAGGCGAAGTTTTCGACTGAGCGGGCCACTTCGCGGCTGGTGGAGGAATTAACCGAAATGGCCTGGCTGATGGTGGAAACAAGCTTAACCGTATTTTCGCTTGCAGATTGAATTTCCCTTACAGCGCTGTCAGCCTTTTCTGCCAGAGCCTCGCTGCGCGCGACCTCCTCTAAATTATGGTTCATTGCCGTGACAACATTTTGAACATTGGTTTGGATGGATTGAATCTTGTTTGCAATATCTTCAGTGGACCGCTTGGTTCGTTCGGCCAACTTCCGCACTTCATCTGCGACAACTGCAAAGCCGCGCCCTGAATCCCCTGCACGAGCAGCCTCAATCGCTGCATTCAGCGCCAATAAATTGGTTTGTTCGGCAATGTCTTTGATTTCCCCAACAATCGATCTGATCTCATCGGACTGTTCACCCAAATTAAGTGTGTTGGAAACGGAGTTCTTAAAACTTAAGGAAAAGGCCGCCATGCTGTTGGTT
Source organism: uncultured Curvibacter sp. (assembly GCA_903834975.1). GTDB lineage: Bacteria > Pseudomonadota > Gammaproteobacteria > Burkholderiales > Burkholderiaceae_C > Curvibacter. Next base: position 2,613 of record CAILKX010000020.1, on the reverse strand, counting down.
AGCGCCATGATGCTCTCTCCCCCTCGCATCGCTATACCGCCCGCTTCAGAAACTTTGGCAGCGACTGTGCTGGCACTTTCTGAAACATTGGAGATATTGATAGTCATTTCTTCAGCAGATGCGGCCATGCGAGAAGCGTTATCACTGCCATTATTTGCACCACTTGCTACTTGATGAGATGCACTCGCCAAAGATTCAGCATAGAGCACCAAGCTTTTGGTGTCCTCATCCAGCTTTTGTATGGAATGACTAAGACTGATACGCATGTCTTCTAACCTGGCGATCAAGCTTCCTTTGTATTGAGTCAAAATCGGCCTCGAAAGGTCTCGATCCGCGATAATCTTCACCGCATTGGCCGCTACGACTGGATCCCCTCCCAGAGTTTTGATTATGAATCTAAAATTGAAATAACCTAGTACACCAAAAATTAGGACCGCTGTTAAAGCAGATACAAGTTGCACAAACAAATTATTCTGGGCTGCTTCTTTCCCTTTTTCTTGATATTCGCCGGCAAGCTTGGTGGCATAAGCAATGTGCTGATTAAGTGCTCCATCAAGTTTCTCAAATGCCGGCGTCACCTCTTTGGCAATGACTACCTTGGCATTCTCCAAATCACCTTTTTGAAGTAATTCGGAGGCCGTTCTAACAGTCGCTTGATATTCCTTCTTGAGGACTTTCTCGGTTTGACTGAGTTGTTCATCTTTGTCGTCAGAAACATATTCGTTGATAAACTTTTCCTGAAGAATGTCAATCTGGTCTTGAATAGAAGACAAGTTATCAAAAATACCTTTGTTATCCCTATTTGCCAGCGCTGCTTTGATAACTTCTGCTTGATTAATCGCTATAGTATATCGAATGCGATCCAATAATTTAATACTTGGAACACTAGTGACAATAAAGTGATCTAAACGTTTTTTAGACTCTTCAGATTGATTAAAACCTAAATAGGCAATAAAAATTGAGATAATTATCGGTACGATTAACGTCGAAATAACCAGTCGCTTAGTGAGAGTCATTTTTTTTCCATTTACTACTCGCTGACAAACTTGAGGTATTGAATGATGCCTTGTCTTTTTTCAGGATCAGATAACCCTTCGAATTTCATTTTGCCCCCGGGGACTGATTTTTCAGGCGCTAGCAAGTATTCTTCTAGTTTTTGCTCAGACCAGACAATGTTACTTTTTTTCATCGCTTCTGAGTAATCATAATCAGCAACCGTGGCAGCTTTACGGCCCACTATCCCGTATATGGAAGGTCCTTTTCTATTTTTGCCCTCCTTTAGGGAATGACATTCGATGCAAGCGTCGTTGTAAACCTTTGCACCAGCCTTTAAATCAGCGGCGTGGAGGTTGAATGAGCTGATCATTAAAAAAGACAACACGACCGTTGCCAGGGGGGTTGTCATTTGAAATTGCCGAGCTGAAAAAGCTGAAGGTAATGGACGGGTATCACTCATGGGCATCAATGTGTTGGTGTGAATTGCTGATACAAATAGACACAATACAACATATCAGGTTACTTTTACATTGGCAAGTCGGGACTTCCTGAACCCTCCATTTGGACTGGTTTCAAGCCAATTGGCCCGCGACCACTTCAGCCACCATGTCCGCCGTCACCGCCGAAAGCGTCCAACCCAAGTGGCCATGGCCGGTGTTGTAGAACACATTGGGCAATCGGCCTTTGCCCACGCGGGGCATCATGTTGGGCATCATGGGACGCAGGCCGGCCCAGGGCACGACTTGTCGCGTGTTGATGCCCGGAAAACACGCGTTGACCCAGTTGATCAAAGGCTGAATGCGGTCGGCGCGGATGTCTTTGTTGTAGCCATTGAATTCTGCGGTGCCCGCGACGCGGAATCGGTCTGCGCCCAAACGGCTGGTGACCAACTTGGTTTCGTCGTCCAACAAACTGACCCTGGGAGCCGCTGCTTGGCTGGCTTCGTCCAATAAATTCACTGTGATCGAATAGCCTTTAACGGGGTAGATGTTCACCCGGTCACCGAGCTGCGCGGCAAAACGGCGGCTCATGACACCTGCCGAGACCACCAAGCCGTCGAAGTGATGGACGGTGTGATGGACGGTGTTGTGGCCATTTTGTTCTGCGCCATTTTTCACCGTGACGCTGGCTTGTTGACCATCGCTGTTCAGGGCCACCACATCTTGTTCATAAAGGCAGGTCACGCCCAAACGCTCCAGCGCCGCCGCCAAGCCAGTGGTGAACTTGTGAATGTCACCGGTGGAATCGCTTTCGGTGAAATAGCCACCGTAATAAGTGCCTGCCAAGGTGGGTTCGATGGCCTTCATTTCAGAGGGGGTCACGGCGCGACGAGGCAGTCCGCCTTCGGCCAACATGTTGGAAACTCGGCCCGCGTGGTCAAAGCCGCCTTTGTCGCGGTAGATGTGAAGGATGCCCTCTTTCTTCAAATCAAAATCGATGTTTTCTGCTTGCGCCCAAGCAAACAAATGTTGACGCGCAGCGACGGCCAAGCGGGTGGTTTCGATGGTGTTTTGTCGGTAGTTCGGGATATTGCCGATGAAGGCTGCAAACCACGACACCTTGTGCCAACTGGGTTTGGGGTTGACCAAGAGGGGAGCGTCGCTCTTGAGCATCCAT
>CAILKX010000019.1 GCA_903834975.1 uncultured Curvibacter sp. | reverse complement strand
TTCGCAAGAAACCGATCAGATGTTGCAACGCATTGCCGCGGCCTTGGAACAACAAAGCACGGCGATGGAAGAAATCAACGCCAACGTGGCCAGCGTCGATCGCATTGCCCAAAGCAACGCAGCGGCTTCCGAAGAAATCACCGCGACGGTGGTGGAGTTGTCGAAGATCGCCAATGCGACGCGCCAAGAGGTCGAGCGCTTCTCTTTCTAAATGAAGCCCGATTAAGCGCGATTAATCGCGCTTAAGGGTTCGGAAATCGAGCACTTGGGTGGCGATGATGGTTTCGGTCAAGAAGCAGACCAAGGCCAGTAAGAACATACCGACGCCGCCCAAGAAGCTCCACACCGAGGTGCGGCCGTTTTCAAACAGCGTGGTCTCGCCCAAGAACAGCAAGATGATGGTGAGCCCAATTAAAAAGGCACACAGCGTCAGCAGGCCAATGCTCAAGTTGGCCAGTCGTCCTCTGAATTGAAGGTTCTTTAATTCTTGCCGAAAGCGCTCCACGTCGATGGGGTTTTGGCTGGTGAGGTAGCGTTCTTCGATGGTGCGGCCCCGGTCGATGATGCGGGAAAGTCGCGCCGCCACGGTGCCGATCATGGAGGCCACGGCCGTTAACAAGAACACCGGCGCGGTGGCCAAGCGAATGCCGTTGGTGATGAATTCCGGGTCGATGGGCGTCGGCATGCGGTGATTTTAATTGGCGTTGACCAGCACCACACGGATGCGGCGGTTGGTTTTGGACAAGGGGTTGCGCTCGTCCTGGGGCTCTTTGAAGCCTTTGCCTTCGCTGCGCAATCGGTTCGCGTCCACGCCGCTTTGGATCAGCGCGTTGCGGATGGCCTCTGCCTGTTGTTTGCTCAAAAGAAAGCTGAAACGGGTGCTGCCCCTTGAATCGGTGTGGCCTTCAATCACGTATTTGGATTCCAGCAAGCGGCTGTATTTCAAGGCATTGCTGAGGCTGTCCAAAAGAGGGGCACTGCGGTCGGCGAGTTGGTCGGTGTCGCCTTTGAATTCAATCGCCAGTTCAACCGTGCCAAAGGGAAACGCGCCTTTCTTGGGTTTCTTTTTGAGTGATTGAGGATCCAGCTGCTTGATCAGGTCGGTCACCTTGGCTTCGTTCCAAGGCAGCGGGTGTTGCGGGGCTTTGGGTGACGGAATGGGTGCCACTTGTGCCGCCACGTAGCCGGGCTTGACTGCGGGTTCCTCTGCCGCAGCCGGAGCTTCTTCTTTCGCTTCTTTGGGGGCGCCATGGGCCCAACTAAGCGAGTGGCTCAAGGTCAGGGCCGCACACAGCAGCGGGGGCAAGCAGACTAATTTTTTGATCTGAAAAAATCCCATGGCAGTCAGGGTCCGTGAATGGCCAACGAAGCCCAGATTGTGACTCAGGCCAGCACCGGACGTTCTTCTTTGATGGGCAAATTAACCAAGCAGGCAAACAAGGAAAGCCCAATGTCCAAGTACCACATGAGTTGGTAATTGCCGTCAGACTGCAGCACCAAGCCCCCCAAATAAGCGCCTAAAAAGCCGCCGATCTGGTGCGACAACAAGGTCAGGCCAAAGAGGGTGGCCAAATACCGCATGCCAAACAACTTGCCCACCAAAGTGGCTGTGGGCGGCACGGTGGCCAACCAAGTGAAGCCCAGACCCAGGGCAAACAAGTAAAACACGGCCGGCACTTTGGGGGCCATCAAATAAAGGCCAATCAAGACCGCACGAGAGGCATACATGCCCGCCAGCAACATTTTGCTGCGTTGGGTGTTGATGCGGCTGCCCACCCACAAACTGCCTGCAATGTTGGCCAAACCAATCAGGGCCAAAGACCAGCTGGCCACGCTGGGCGAGAGGCCGCACAAATTAACCTCGGTCGGCAAGTGGGTGACCAAAAAGGCAATGTGAAAGCCGCAGGTGAAAAAGCCCAAGTGCAGCAACACATAGCTCGGGTTTTTGAAGGCCTCAATCACAGCGGCTTTTAGGCCCGCCGAGTTGGGTTTAGGGGCTGTGGTCACCGCTTTGGCCGCCCCTTCAGCGTTGGCTGTGGGCACCAAACGGTTGATCAAGGGCAGCGTTAACAACAGCAGCCCGGCGGTGGACCACATGGCACCCATCCAGCCCAGTCCTTGAATCATGACCTGGGTCAAAGGGGCAAACACGAATTGCCCCAAGGAGCCCCCTGCGTTGATGACGCCCGAGGCACTGCCGCGGGATTCGGCTGGCAAGCGTTGCGACACCGAGCCCAACAAAACAGAAAAACTGCAAGAGCCCGAGCCCATGGCGGTCAACAAGCCCATGGTCAAAATGAGGCCCCAGCTGGAACTCACCATCGGCGTGAGGGCGGTGCCCAGCGCCAAGACCAAAATGCCGCCAATCAAGACGCCGCGCGGACCAAAGCGATCGGCCAAAGCCCCCGCGATGGGCTGAAAAGCCCCCCATACAAATTGCCCGATGGCCAGTGCCAAGCTGATGGTCACAATGCCCAGCCCCGTGGCGCTGTTGATGGGGCTCACAAACAAGCCCACCGATTGCCGCGCGCCCATGGTGACGACCAAAATGGCCGCGGCCGTCAGCGTGGTCAGCAGCACTTGGCGTTGTCGGAGGTGCGGGAACAAAATGCTTTTGGCCATGGTGTTGCCTTGTGTTGCCTTGAGGTTGGACCTTGTGGTGGGTTCTAAAACGATTATTTAAGCCGTTTTACTGGCAGCGACCAAGGCCATGATGTTGTTGATTTCAACGGTGGCGATTTCGCTGAGTTCGTCAATCTGATCGGCCAAGGCCACCAAGTCGGCTTCAGAGGCCTCGGGCGGTTCTGCCAGGTTGAACAGGTTGGCAAAAAAGTCTTCCACTTCGGAGAGTGAGTTCAGGCAAGTGGAGGCCTCGGCCGGTAAGTTCAATTCGTCCCGCCCTTGGAAAAACCCGTCTGTGAAGCCTTGGATTTCTTCGAGCCGAATTTGGCACAAGCGCCGCAATCCAGGGCCTGTGGGAGAGTCGGTGAAGGGCAACAACTCGAAGGCTTCTTGTTGCAGTCCTGCTTCCGCCAAGGGGGTCCACAGCCCTTTGATGAGGGTGGTGACAAAGGTGTCCACTTCTTCAAGCGAGCTGACAGCGGGCAAATCACCGCCCCAGAGGCTGGACACGTCGTTCAAAGGCACCACGCCGGGCAAGGGGCTGGCAATGGCCCCCATAAAACGGGCCCGCACTTCGTGGTAACCAAAAGGACATTCGTAGCGCTCTAAGAGCGCGCGCACGGCTTGTTCGTCGATCATGAGGCGATCATAAATTGAAGCCTTGACGATGAGGCCCTCCGAGGGCCTTAATTCAATGCCTTGAGAAGGGCTTTACCAGACCATTTGCCCGGCCCGGCCCCTTGTGCGGTATGGGCCTGCACCAAGCGCACCATGGCGGCGTTGCGAGGGGCTTGAAGGCCGTTTTTCTGAGCCAATCGAACGACCTCGCCGCACAGCGATTCAATTTCTGTGGTGCGCCCCAGGGCAAAGTCGTCGGCCATGCTCGAGCTGGCTTTGGGGTCGATTTGGAGCATTTTTTTGCCCACCCACTTGAACAGAAAATTAGGCAATCGCAACACACGAATGAATTTTTCAGGGGGGACGGCCAGCACCTGCGCGTAGGGCACTTGGGCCTGCCGCAAGACCTGCATGGCCTCATCAATGAGCGCGGCCAAACAGCGGCGAAAGTACCAATCGGAAAATTCTTGCAACAAGGTCAAGCCCGACAGCGCGTTGACTGGGTTGTTCAAGTTAATAAGCAGCTTGCCCCATTGAACTGGCTTGAGGTCGGGGACCAATTTCAGTTGCAGTTGGGTGCTGTTGAAGACCGCTTGCCAAGGCGCAAAGTGGACGTCGTCTTGCACCATCAAGCTGCCGGTGGTGCCGCGGTGGAAAACGCCGTGGCCCAGATCGGCCACGTTATAAGGAATCATGCCTGCGAGCACCTTCAGCGAGGGGGTGTGGGCTTGGGCCAGTTCCGCGTTGCCTACCCCGTTTTGAAAAGACACCACCAAGGTGCCGGGCGGCAAACCGGCAGCGGCCAATTCTTGGGCCGCTTGAACCGTGCCCGAGCCTTTGACGGTGAGCAGCACCAGGGCGGGGGGTTGGAGGGTTGGCGTTTGTGTTGTGGATGATGTCGATTCCAGTGAAGGCAGCGCTTCAAAAAGCTTCAAAGCGTTGGCAGGAATGACGTGTTGGTGGTTCTTCATGTCGCTGACCGTGAGGCCATCACGCCGCAGCGTTTCAAGCACCCGAGGGCGCCCGATGAAGCTGACGTCCGCCCCTGCAGCCGCCAACCAGCCCCCCAAGTAACAGCCGACGCTGCCAGCGCCCATGATCCAGACGGGCCCCAGTTCAGAGGCAGAGGGGGGATTGTGGGTCATGGTGGTTGGAGTGGGTGTTGAAGGGGATGTTGGCATGAATTCATGATACCCACATAGACCCTACACGCAACTCAGGGAAGACACGCACGTAACACCCTGAAGCCCAAGGCTGAATAGGATGGAGGTCACATAAGAAACACCGACCTCCAAAAAACAAAGGGACAACGATGAACGCCATAGACACCTTGCAGCAATGGAATCAACAATTGGAAGCGGTGGTGCAGCGCCAAGCGATGAACCTTGCACAACACAACGAGACCTACAGCCCGGAAGTGATGGCGCAAAAGTCGGCAGGTAAAAGTGGTTTGGAAGTCATGACGCTGCTGCTCGAAGGGCATTTGCAGCCACCGAGAATTTCAAAGACACTGGACTTCTATTTGGTCGAAGTGGGCGATGGCTTGGCTATTTTCCAAGGCACCCCCGACATCAAGCACTTCAACCCCCTGGGCACGGTGCACGGGGGTTGGTACGCCACGTTGCTCGATTCGGCCTTGGGCTGCTGCATTCACACCAAGTTACCGCCGGGCAAGGCTTACACAACGTCACAAATTAACGTGAACATTGTGCGCGCCGCCCATGCCAAAACAGGCCCATTGCGGGCCATTGGAACGGTCATTCACATGGGCCGACAAGTTGCCACATCAGAGGCCAAACTGGTCGACCCTGAAGGCAAGCTCTACGCCCACGCCACGTCAACTTGTTTTGTGTTTGACGCGCGCTGACGCGAAAGGCCCAATCAATAGTTGCGGTTGCCACCGCCGTACCCACCACCGCCACCACCGTAGCCGCCGCCACCAAAGCCGCCACCGCTGCGGGGAGGGCGGGCTTCCATGGGGCGAGCGATGTTGACGGTCAAGTCACGGCCACCCATGTTTTTACCGTGCAGGCCGTCGATGGCGGCTTGCGCTTCAGCCGGGCTGGACATTTCGACAAAGCCGAAACCCTTGGAGCGGCCGGTGTCGCGTTCCATCATGACCTTGGCCGATTGAACGTTGCCGAAGTCAGAAAATTGTTGTTGAAGGTCTTCGTCCCGAACCGAATAGGAGAGATTGCCGACGTAAAGTTTGCTGCTCATGGTGAGCCTTTCAGAAAATGCGCCCACCGAAAATTGGGCGCTGGTTAAAACAAAAAAGGGTGACGCGCTGAAAAATCAGCGCTTGCGTTTGAAGGCGGGCTTGCCCGCGCTGGGCGTGCGGTTTTCGATGTGGCGGAAAGTCACGCGGCCCTTGGATAAATCGTAAGGCGACATTTCCAAAGTGACCTTGTCGCCAGCCAGAATGCGAATCTTGTGTTTGCGCATCTTGCCGCCGGTGTACGCCACCAACTTGTGGCCGTTGTCGAGGGTGATGCGGTAAAGCATGTCGGGCAGCACTTCGTCGACCTTGCCTTGCATTTCAATGAGTTCTTCCTTGGCCATTTGGCCTCCTTGTGAGTAACAGGCGTCAAGCCAGTCGCGACGACTCGCATGGGCGTCGCGTTTGCGTGTGAGGCTTGCCGAAAGGAAAAGTGTGACCACCGAGGCGCTCGGCTCTGGCGAGCAAGGGAGCGGGGTGGAGGTAAGACTCGTTGCAGCGAAGGTAAGCAAATGACTGCAACTTGCATATTGTACCTTGAAGGGCGGCTGCGCGCTGCCCTCAACGATTGAACCATCGGCGCCTTGGATCGAGCGGCGCGGCCTTCGCCAGTTGTTCGTAGGCCTGGCGAGCGGCGTCGGTGGTGGCAGGGGGCAGCACAATCTCCAAGGGCAAATACAAATCGCCGGGGGTCTTGCCTTGCAGGCCGCGTCCTTTGAGCCGCAACTTCATACCGCCGCGTGAGTTCGGCGGTACGGTGACTTCCACCTCACCACCACCTGGCGTGGGGACTTTGACCTGAGCGCCCAGCGCCGCTTCTGTCGGCGTGACCGGCAAGTTCATGGATAAGTTTTTGCCATCGACTCGGTACAGGGGGTGGGGCTTTAGATGGACCTCCAAAAACAAATCACCCGCAGGCTCACCGCCGTATCCGGGCTGGCCTTGACCCGCCAAACGGATGTGTTGACCTGGATGAACGCCAGCAGGAATCTTGACGCTCAGGGTTCGGTTGTTGTGCGCAGGCAGCACCATTTCCCGCTCAACGCCACGAATGGCGTCCTCAATGGAAATTTCGATGGCGGCTGTTTGATCTTCGCCGCGCGCTCGGTAGGGGCGTCGTTCGCCGCCACGGCGCTCGCCGCCTCGGGGGTCACCTTGACCAAAAATGGCCGAGAAAAAATCACTGTAATCGCCGTAATCGCCTTGATCACCATAATTGCTGCGATGGGCAGTGCCCGCATTTGCACCACGGCGAAAGTCAAAGCCCTGCTCCCAGCCGGGCCCGGACGCACCAGGGCGATGCCCTCTGGCCACCTGGTCGGCCAAGTCGTCGTAGGCCGCGCGCTTTTCTTTGTCGCGCAAAACATCGTTGGCCTCGTTGAGCTCGCGCATTTTCGCTTGCGCATCGGGCTCCTTGCTGACGTCGGGGTGGAACTTGCGCGCCAACTTTCGGTAGGCCTTGCGCACCTCCTCTTCCGTCGCGGTGCGCTCAAGACCCAGCGTTTTGTAGTAATCCTTGAAATCCATGAAGCATCGCTTTCTGCAGCCTGTGAGAAATGGAGGCGAGCTTCATCCTAAGCCGCTTAGGGCTCAGAACTTCTGTTTACAAAGGGATTTCTTTACAACCTCTGGGCGCATGGCGACAAACGGCTACCCCCTGCAGGGGTTCCATGCCGAGCAACCCTTAACGGATGGCGTCCAACAGCGCCAAAGTCGGGGCGCTTTGGTTCATGGTGTAGAAATGCAAACTCGGCGCGCCGCCGTTTTTGAGCTGCTCGCACAGGTCGCCGACCACCTCTAAGCCAAAGGCTTTGATGGACGCGGTGTCGTCGCCGAAGGCCTGCAAGCGCAGGCGAATCCAGCGAGGCACTTCCGCACCGCAGGCATCTGAAAAGCGCAGCAGTTGGGTGGAGCTGGTGATGGGCATGATGCCTGGCACCACCGGCACATCAGCGCCTAATTGATAGGCTTCGTCTACAAATCGAAAGTACGCATCGCTGTTGAAAAAATACTGGGTAATGGCGGAGTCGGCCCCCGCTTTGACCTTGGTCACATAGGCTTGCAAATCGGCTTCTGGCGAGCGCGCTTGTGGATGAATTTCGGGGTAGGCCGCGACTTCGATGTGAAAGTCATCGCCGGTTTCAGCGCGGATAAAAGCCACCAAATCGCTGGCGTAATGGAACTCACCACCCGCGCCATAACCGCTCGGCAAATCGCCCCGCAAGGCCACCAAGCGCTTCACGCCCATGGCTTTGAG
>CAILKX010000018.1 GCA_903834975.1 uncultured Curvibacter sp. | reverse complement strand
CAATTTTCATTTGGATTAACCCACCATGGTTTGAGCCAACCAAGGCTTGGTCGCCAAGCGTTGGGCTTCGAATTGTTTGATCTTGTCGGCTTGACGCAGGGTCAATCCAATGTCGTCAAAGCCGTTCATGAGGCAATAGCGGCGGAAGGCTTGAACCTCAAAAGGAATGGGCTCGCCACTGCCCGCCCGAATGACTTGCTGGTCGAGGTCAATCGTCAACTCGAAGCCTGGGAAGGCAAAGGTTTCATTGAACAGTTGGCTCACCTTGGCTTCGGGCAACACGATGGGCAACAAGCCGTTCTTGAAACAGTTGTTGAAAAAAATATCGGCAAAGCTGGGCGCAATGATCGCGCGAAAACCATATTGATCCAAGGCCCATGGTGCGTGTTCACGCGAAGAGCCGCAGCCAAAGTTTTTGCGGGCCAACAAAATCGACGCGCCTTGGTAACGGGGCTGATTCAAGACGAAATCGGGGTTGGGTTGGCGGCTGGCGGGGTCTTGGCCGGGCTCGCCGTGGTCCACGTAGCGCCATTCGTCAAACAGATTGGGGCCAAACCCCGTCTTGCGGATTGACTTCAGAAATTGCTTGGGGATGATGGCATCGGTATCGACGTTCTCACGGTCCATCGGGGCCACGAGGCCTTTGTGTACATTGAATTTTTGCATGGTGTTTCTGACTCAAACCCGTGGGTCAAGCAAATTGGCGAACGTCGACAAAGTGGCCGTGCACCGCCGCCGCCGCCGCCATGGCGGGGCTGACCAAGTGCGTGCGTCCACCGGCGCCTTGTCGGCCCTCAAAGTTGCGGTTGCTGGTCGAGGCACAGCGCTCGCCAGGCTCAAGGCGATCGGCATTCATGGCCAAGCACATCGAACAACCGGGTTCACGCCACTCGAAACCAGCGGCCTTGAAAATTTGGTCCAAGCCTTCCCGTTCGGCTTGCTCTTTCACCAAACCGGAGCCAGGCACCACCAGGGCGATCTTAATGTTCTTGGCCACTTTTTGGCCCAACTTCTTCACCACCGCGGCGGCTTCGCGCATGTCTTCAATGCGGCTGTTGGTGCAAGAACCAATGAACACCTTGTCGACAAAAATGTCGTTCAGCGGCTTGCCAGGCTCGAGGTTCATGTAGGTCAGCGCGCGTTCCATGGCGCCGCGCTTGTTGGCGTCTTTTTCTTTGTCGGGGTCGGGCACGCGGGCGTCCACGCCCAGCACCATTTCAGGCGAGGTGCCCCACGTCACTTGCGGCACGATTTGGCTGCCATCCAACTCCACCACGGCGTCGAACTTCGCGTCCGCATCCGAGTGCAGCGTTTTCCAATAAGCGGTGGCATGGTCCAGCTCAATGCCTTTGGGCGAGAGGGGACGGCCCTTGACGTATTCCAAGGTTTTTTCATCCACGGCCACCAAGCCCGCGCGGGCGCCGGCTTCGATGGCCATGTTGCAGACCGTCATGCGGCCTTCCATCGAGAGGCTGCGGATGGTGGAGCCCGCAAATTCAATCGTGTAACCGGTGCCGCCGGCGGTGCCAATTTTTCCAATGATGGCCAGCACCACGTCTTTGGCGGTCACGCCCTTGGCCAAAGCGCCTTCGACCTTGATCAGCATGTTTTTGGCTTTTTTGGCGAGCAACGTTTGCGTCGCCATGACGTGCTCGACTTCGCTGGTGCCGATGCCGTGCGCCAGCGCACCAAAGGCGCCGTGGGTTGAGGTGTGCGAATCACCGCAAACGACGGTCATGCCGGGCAGCGTGGCGCCATTTTCAGGGCCGATCACGTGGACGATGCCTTGGCGCTTCGACATGAATGGGAAGAAGGCAGCCGAGCCAAATTCGGCGATGTTCTTGTCCAGCGTGGTGATTTGCTCTTTGCTGATGGGGTCGGTGATGCCGTCATAACCCAACTCCCAACCCGTTGTGGGGGTGTTGTGGTCGGCGGTGGCGACGATGGAACTCACCCGCCATACCTTGCGACCGGCCTCGCGCAGGCCTTCAAAGGCTTGGGGGCTGGTGACTTCGTGCACCAAGTGGCGGTCGATGTAGAGGATGGCCGTGCCATCTTCTTCGGTATGGACAACGTGTTCGTCCCAAATTTTGTCGTAAAGGGTGCGTCCCATGGCTTTGCTTTTAGGGGAATAAGAGGAAAGATTTTAGAGCCTACAATTTCTGACCCCTGAAACACGGACATAACATGAGCATCAAAAGCGATAAATGGATTCGCCGCATGGCTGAGCAACACGGCATGATTGAGCCCTTCGAGCCCGGCCAAATCCGCCAGCAAGACGGCAAAAAAATCATCAGCTACGGCACCAGCAGCTATGGCTATGACATCCGTTGTGCCCCTGAATTCAAGGTTTTCACCAACATCCACAGCACCGTGGTCGACCCCAAAAACTTTGACGAAAAGAGCTTCGTTGATTTCGAGGGCGACTCGTGCATCATTCCGCCGAACAGCTTCGCCCTGGCCCGCACCATGGAGTACTTTCGAATTCCCCGCAACGTCCTGACCATTTGTCTGGGCAAGAGCACCTATGCGCGCTGCGGCATCATCGTCAACGTCACCCCGTTTGAACCCGAATGGGAAGGTTATGTGACGTTGGAATTTTCAAACACCACGCCCCTGCCCGCCAAAATTTACGCGGGGGAAGGCTGCGCCCAAGTCTTGTTCTTTGAGAGCGACGAAGTCTGTGAAGTCAGCTACAAGGACCGCGGCGGCAAATACCAAGGCCAACACGGCGTGACGCTCCCGAGGGCCTGAGCGGTCCACGCTAAAACCCCAATCTTTGTAGGGTTTCCTTCAGGGTGCATCGGCGTTGTCCTACATCGTTGCCATTTAACTCTTTTTAACATTTACCCATCTGTCAAAAAGAGGAACCCCATATGACAACCCTTCTATCCAAGCCCACCCTCAGCGGTCTTTTTGATCGGCCATTGGCCATCGTGGCGGGATCGGTTTTGGCCGTTTTGCTGCTCCTGCACTTGGTCGAGGTCAGCGAGGCCCACGTCCAACCGACTTGGGGCCCGACCTGGGGCCAATTGGTGAAAAATGAACTTTGCGTCACCTCGTCGGGCGCCTCTGACACGGTCACTTGCGCGGTGGCGAGTCGCCCTGCCTTGTAAGCCGCCGGGAGTGGGGCTCAGCGAGGTCAATACTGGCCAATGACCCACTTTCTCTACCCAATTTCTTCAGAGTGGCTTCCTAGATTCTTCCTGAATTCTTCCAATTTGGTGCCCTTTTGCCGCTGATTTGCACTGATGCGACAATAGAGCACTTAATGACCACCTCTTTTTCAAACCTCTCCCTCGCCGACCCTCTGGCCCGTGCCGTTGCCGAAATGGGCTACGAGTCGATGACGCCCATTCAGGCCCAGGCCATCCCGGTTGTGATGACGGGCCAAGACGTGATGGGCGCTGCCCAAACGGGTACCGGCAAAACAGCTGCCTTCTCGCTCCCCTTGTTGCACCGCTTGCTCAAGCACGAAAACAGCTCCACTTCCCCTGCGCGCCACCCCGTTCGTGCCTTGGTCTTGTTGCCCACGCGCGAGTTGGCCGACCAAGTGGCTGAACAAATCAAGCTCTACGCCAAATACACCCAGCTGCGCAGCGCGGTGGTCTTTGGTGGCATGGACATGAAGCCCCAAACCGCTGAACTGAAGCGCGGCGTTGAAGTGCTGGTGGCCACGCCTGGCCGCTTGCTCGACCACATTGAAGCCAAAAATGCGGTGCTGAACCAAGTGGAATATGTGGTGCTGGATGAGGCCGATCGCATGCTCGACATCGGCTTCTTACCCGACTTGCAGCGCATCTTGAGTTATTTGCCCAAACAGCGCACCACGCTTTTGTTTTCAGCGACTTTTTCGCCCGAAATCAAACGACTGGCTGGCAGCTACTTGCAAAACCCCGTCACCATCGAAGTGGCGCGTTCCAATGAAACGGCCGCCAACGTCGAGCAGCGCTTTTACGCCGTTCGTGACGAGCAAAAGCGCCAAGCGTTGCACCAGGTTTTGCGCACACGCGGCATCAAACAAGCCTTTGTGTTCACGAACAGCAAATTGGGCTGTGCCCGATTGGCCCGGGCCTTGGAGCACGATGGCTTGAGAACCGCGGCCCTGCACGGCGACAAGAGCCAAGATGAGCGCCTGAAAGCCTTGGAAGCCTTCAAAAAAGGCGAAGTCGACTTGCTGGTTTGCACCGACGTGGCAGCGCGCGGCTTGGACATCAAAGATGTGCCGGCGGTGTTCAACATGGACATCCCCTTTAACGCAGAAGACTATGTGCACCGCATCGGTCGAACCGGCCGGGCCGGGGCATCGGGTTTGGCGGTCAACTTTGTCGGCGGCAACAACGACGCGAAGTTGGTGGCCGACATTGAAAAGCTGATCCACAAAAAAATCGACGTCGAGACCCTGGCGTTTGACGAAGACCGCCCCCGGGCCCGTCACAACGAAGGCCATCGTTTGTATGAGCGCCAAGGCCAAGAACGTCGTGAACGCCACGCACACGGCTCAGAGGTGCCAGACCGCGTGTTTGAATCGCGCTACAGCCGCCCCGTTCGCCAGGTGCCGCGTGACCCCTTCTTTGACCAACCCTACGAAGCGCCCAGTACCGATGCGGCGCCCTCGTGGGAGGCCACCGTGAAACCCCCGTCTGGGGCCCGCAGCATCTCGGCCAACATCAAACCCAAACGCAAAGTGGCCGCCCTCTTCTCGGCAGACGCCGCGCCCAAAGTGCCTGTCACTGTTCCAGCGACTGGGCCTGCGGCCTTGCCAACCCAACCGGCTCAGACCGGCTCAGACGGGCTCACAGACTGAATAAGCGAAGCGCCCGCAGCACGTCCTCGGTGCTGACGCCCTCTGCCAAATCCGCTTGCTGAGAAACAGGGGGCCAAGCCGAATCGGGGTTGGCCTTGAGCTCAGCAATGGCTTTGCCGGCCGCCTTGGGGTCGCTAAACGCATGGCTTTGCAGCAACAAACGGCCGGACGCCTCGTTTAACTTGAAATAAAACTGGCCATCGGCTTCGCGGTATTGTTTGAACATTGGCACGGCGGCCTCTGAGCTGGCACTCGGGCCATCCATTCCATTCGACTCATTCCCACCATGAGGCCCCTTTGTGCCGTTGTTTGATGGGTCGCCCCCCCCCTTCACCAAGCTGCGCAGTCCCACCGCTTGACGCAGTTCGCGCATGAAGGGCGTGGCCACTTGGCGCGCTTTGCTGGCGCCGGCTTGCAAGATAGCTTCCAAGCGCTGGGGTTGTGCCATCAACGCTTCGTAGTGCTCACGCAAAGGCGCCACATCGCGCTCGACACGCGCCCACAACTGCGTTTTGGCGTCACCCCAGGCAATGCCGTCGGCAAAGGCTTGGCGCATGGCGTCGGCCTCGGCTGGGCTGGCAAAGCCTTGGTAAATTTGGAACAAGGCCGATCCCTCGGTGCTCTTGGGCTCGCCGGGCGCACGCGAGTCGGTCAAGATGCCCGCCATCAACTTGCGCATGGCTTCGGGCTTGGCAAACAGGGGCAAGGTGTTGTCGTAACTCTTGCTCATCTTGCGGCCGTCCAACCCGGGCAAGGTGGCCACCGAGGCTTCAATCACCGCTTCGGGCAACACAAAATGCTCGCCGTAAAGGTGGTTGAAGCGCTGGGCAATGTCGCGGGCCATTTCAATGTGCTGAATCTGGTCGCGGCCCACCGGGACCTCGTGGGCTTTGAACATCAAAATGTCGGCGGCCATCAACACCGGGTACATGAACAAGCCGGCCGTCACGTCGGCATCGGGGTCATGGCCGGCTTCGTTGTTGCGATCGACTGCGGCTTTGTAGGCGTGGGCGCGGTTCAAAATGCCTTTGCCAGTTACGCAGGTCAAGAGCCAAGTGAGTTCCGGAATTTCAGGAATGTCGGACTGGCGATAAAAAGTGACCCGCTCTGGGTCCAAGCCAGCCGCCAGCCAAGTCGCCGCGATCTCCAAAGTCGAGCGCTGGATGCGCACAGGGTCGTCGCACTTAATGAGGGCGTGGTAGTCGGCCAAAAAATAAAAAGACTCCACACCGGCCACACGGCTGGCCGCCACGGCAGGGCGAATCGCGCCGACGTAGTTGCCCAAGTGGGGGGTGCCGGTGGTGGTGATGCCGGTCAAAACCCGGCGATTGTGAGGTGCTGAGGCCATGGAACTCAATTGAAATCAATGAATAAATGCAGATGCGGGGGTGATGATCAGCAGGTTAATCAGCGCATAGCCCAATCCCATCAAGGGTTGCAGCCACAAGCTGCCCACCACGCCGGCCACCACCAAGCCCATCACAATAAAAAATCCCCAGGGCTCAACGCGCGACAACAGCGCGGCTTGCTTCCAGGGCAACAACCCCACCAAGATGCGCCCACCGTCCAAAGGAGGCAATGGGAACAAATTGAAAGCCCACATGACCAGGTTCCAAGAAACACCGGCTTTGGCCATTTCAATGAAGAAGCGTTCGTTCACGTCAAATGCCGCCAAGACCACCAAAAAAAGCGCCCACAAAATGGCTTGAATGAAGTTACTGGCGGGGCCGGCCAAGGCGACCCAAATCATGTCGCGCTTGGGGTGCCGCAAGCGGTTGAAGTTCACCGGCACTGGCTTGGCATAGCCCAGCACAAAGGCGCCCGAAGTGGCGAAGTACAGCAAAGCGGGCATGATGACCGTGCCCATCCAATCGATGTGGCGCATTGGGTTGAGCGAAATTCGACCCATCACCTCGGCCGTCGGATCCCCAAAGTAGCGCGCCACATAACCGTGCGCCGCCTCGTGCAAGGTGATCGCGAACAACACCGGCAAGGCGTTGATGAGCAGGGTTTGAATCAGGGCGTCGAGGTGGTTCACGTTGCGATTGTCTCAAAGTCCAAGGGGCTTGAAGCGAAGGCCCATGCGCAGGCCCATGCGCAGGCCTTACAAGCCCAGGGCCGCCAAATCGCCAGCCCCTTCTCGGATGACCTCCGGTTCACCGCCCTCGCCCATGGGCGTGAGGTCGAGCACCGTCGTGGCTTGCAGGGCACAGGCGCCCGCATCGACCACGGCGGCCAAAGCATGCTCAAACCGCTCCCGAATCAGCGCCGGGTCGTTCATGGGCTCCGATTCTCCCGGGGCAATCAAGGTCGTCGCCAGCAGCGGCTCGCCATGAATGTCGAGCAGCATTTGCAAGGCTTTGTGTTCGGGCACCCGCAGACCAATGGTTTTGCGCTGGGGATGGCTAACGCGGCGCGGCACCTCTTTGCTGGCCTCCAAAATGAAGGTGTAGGGGCCGGGTGTGGCGAGCTTTAGCAATCTGAATTGGCGGTTATCGACCTTGGCGAAGTTGGCCAAAGCCGACAAGTCTTGGCACAACAGGGTCAGGTGGTGTTTGTCGTCCACTTGGCGAATGCGGCGCATTTTTTCAACGGCCTCTTTGTCGTCCATGTGGCAGACCAAGGCGTAGCTGGAATCGGTGGGGACTGCCAACACCCCACCCGCCTTTAACAAGGCCGCGGCCTGCTTCAATAAACGGGCTTGGGGGTTGTCGGCATGAACTTCAAAGTGTTGTGCCATGGCAGTCTTTTTTAGGTTTCAGGGTGAAAGTCTTCTTGCAAAACGTCCACCACTTTGTGGCGTTCTTCATGGCGCGTCAGCCAGGCGCCCACGCACCCCGACAAAGCAATCAGGGCCATGCCGCGCAAGGACCACAGGTCGGGGACATGGGCAAAAATCAACCATCCCCCCAGCATGGCAAAGCCTATCTGACCATAAAAATAGGGGGACAACACCGTGGCCGGTGCGCGTGCAAAGGCCAAAATAAACAGCCAATGGCCCAAAGTGGCCGCTGCGCCCATGATGACCAAGGCCAAGGCATCGTGCCAAGCCACTTCGGGTGACCAAGCAAATGGCAGCAAGACAGCGGTGATGGTGAAGCCAATCCAGCCTGAATAGAGCTGCATGGTCATGGGGTCTTCGGTACGGGCCAAGCGGCTGGTCAGCAATTGAAAGCCGGTGTTGGTCGCGACCGATCCGAGCGGGAACAACAGACCCCAGTTGAATGACTCCCCGCCGGGCCGGATGATCATCATCGTGCCCACAAAACCCGCCACCAGCAAAAGCCAGCGCAAGGGTGATATCGGTTCTTTGAAGAAATAGGCGGCGATGACGGTGACCACCAAAGGGGTGATCATGGCGATGGCGGTGAACTCGCCCACCGGCATGTGCTTGAGGCCCAAGAAAACGAACAAGCTGCTGCCCATCAAGAGCAAGCCGCGAACCAGGTGGTATTTGGGATGGGCCGTGCGCCAAATGCCCTCTGCCCAGCGACGGCGCGTGAGTGCGGTTGTGCTCAACGCCTGGATGCCATAGCGCACCCAAAGCGCCATGATCATGGGCACACCGGCGATGGTGACGAAGCGGGTGGTGGTGTCCAAACAGGCAAAGCAGGCGGTCGCGGCGATCGCCAAGGCGATGCCCACCAAGGTACTCGGCTTAGGGGGCGTGGCGAGGTTCACTGAATGCGGTGCTCAAGCAGTTCCCAAATGGGGGTCAGTTGACCGCTTAAATACGGCAAGGAACCCAAGTCGGTATGGGATTCCTCAGGGCTGTGGAAGTCGCTGCCGCGCGAAGCGGCCAGGCCAAACTCTTTGGCCATGTCGGCATACACAACGTATTCAGCCGGGGTGTGGCTGCCCGTCACCACTTCGACCCCCACGCCACCGTGGGACTTGAATTCTGAAAACAGCGCAAATTCTTCGTTGGCGCTGAATTTGTAACGAGCGGGGTGGGCAATCACCGCCGCTCCACCGCATTCGGTGATCCATTGAACGGCGTCTTTTAAGTGGGCCCAACGGTGGGGGATGTAACCCGGTTTGCCTTCGACGAGGTAATTGCGAAACACCTCATGGGTGTCTTGGCAAACCCCGGACTCGACCAAGAAACGGGCAAAGTGGGTGCGTGAAATCAGCTCGGGATTGCCGACAAATTTCAAGGCCCCTTCGTAGGCATTCGGAATGCCGGCCTGAGCCAGTTGGGCCGCAATTTCTTGGGCGCGTTGGTCGCGGCCGCCGCGGGTGTTGTTGAGGCCTGCCTGGATGCGGGGGTCTGCAGCATCAAAGCCCAACCCCACAATGTGGACCGTTTGGCCCGCAAAGGTGACCGAGATCTCGACCCCGGTCAGGTATTTAAGCCCGTGTTCCCGAGCGGCAGCGGCCGCTCTTGATTGACCGCCCACTTCATCGTGGTCGGTCAAAGCCCAGAGCTCCACCCCATTGGCCTTGGCCCT
>CAILKX010000017.1 GCA_903834975.1 uncultured Curvibacter sp. | reverse complement strand
TTCGGAAGGGGTGGGCATACCCGCCTGCTCTTGTCCCGATTGGGGCCACAAGACAGGGTCTTGGCTTTCGACAAAGACCCCGACGCCATTGCAGAAGCAGCGCGCATCTCCGATGCGCGTTTTTCCATTCGCCACCAAGGTTTCCGTCATGTGGGGGCGCTGTCGCCAGGGTCGGTGAACGGCTTGTTGATGGATTTGGGCGTGAGTTCGCCCCAGATCGATGTGTCGGAGCGGGGTTTCAGCTTCCGCCGAGAAGGTCCCTTGGACATGCGCATGGACCCGACCCGAGGCGACTCAGTGGCCGATTGGCTGGCAACGGCCGATGTTGATCAAATTTCGGAGGTGATACGTGACTACGGCGAAGAACGGTTTGCTTTTCCGATTGCAAAAGCGATTGTCGCTCGCCGGCAAGCGAGCGGCCCCCTCAGCACCACATTGGAGCTGGCCCAACTCGTGGCGGGCACCGTCAAAACCCGTGAGGCGGGCCAAGACCCTGCGACACGCACCTTTCAGGCTCTTCGGATTTTCATCAACGCTGAACTTGAAGAGCTCGAACAAGCACTTGACGCTTCGTTGAAGTTGCTGGTGCCCGGCGGCCGTTTGGTGGTGATCAGCTTCCATTCTTTGGAAGACCGCATCGTCAAACAATTCATGGCCAAACATTCCAAAGAGGTTTATGACCGCCGCACGCCCTTCGCGGTCCCGCCCGCCATGAAGTTGCGCACACTGGACCGCATCAAGCCGAGCGCTGCGGAGGTGGCCGCCAATCCGCGTTCTCGCAGCGCCATCATGCGGGTGGCTGAGCGCACCGAGGTGCCGGCATGACCCGTCTCAACTTGTTCTTGGTCATGGCGGTTATTTTGAGTGCGCTGTATTTGGTGCGCACGCAATACGATTCGCGGCGTTTGTTCACCGAGTTGGAGCACGATAAATCTGAAGCGCATAAATTAGAAATTGAAAACGAACGTTTGCGTCTGGAAATTCGTTCCCAGGCAACGCCCTTGCGGGTCGAGTCTTTGGCCAAAGCGCAACTCAAAATGCGCACCACCACCCCGGCCATTACCCAGTATGTCAAGGCGCCTGCAGGTGCTTTGGAGGCCTTTAAGGCCAGTGACCAGTCATTAGCGAAGTCTGCTAAGTCCGCGAAGTCTGCCAAGTCCACCAAGTCAGACAAGTTAAATCCGTCCGCTGACAACGCGAAGACCCAAGCCGACGAAGCTTTGGAAATCAAGGCCACAGATAAAAACGCCACGGACAAAAACCCAAGCGCATCAGGGGGTTCCCTTTGAGTCGCAGTGTGCGTTACACCTCCAGCCCTTTGCTGGCCAGCAAAACGCCGGTTTGGCGCAGTAAATTTGTCGTCGCCGTGATTGCATTGGGTTTTGTGGTCTTGGGTGCGCGCGCGGCCTACATTCAAGTCGTCAACAACCATTTCTTTTTGCACCAAGGCGAGGTGCGTTATGCCCGCACATTAGAACTGCCAGCCAGCCGCGGCCGCATCCTGGACCGCAATGGCTTGATCCTCGCGTCGAGCGTGCCGGTGCCCAGTTTTTGGGCCATCCCTGAAGACGTTGACCGGGATCCCGCCAAGCTCAAAGAGCTGTCACGTTTGCTCGGAATTCCTTGGGCTGAATTGACTAAAAAATTAGAAAACGAAGACAAATCCTTTGTTTGGTTGAAGCGCCAGGTCGATGTCGATGTGGCTAAAAAAGTCACCGAGCTTGGCATCAAGGGCATTTACCAGCGCAAGGAATACCGCCGTCAATATCCCGAAGGCGAAGCCGCCGCGCACGTGGTGGGGTTCACCAACGTGGAAGATCAAGGACAAGAAGGTGTCGAGCTGACCTTCAACAAAGAGTTGGGCGGTAAGCCGGGCTCGCGGCGCGTGATCAAAGACCGCTTGGGTCAAGTGGTCGAAGACGTGGGCGATGAAATCCCGCCCGTCGATGGGCGTGACCTGCAACTCAGCATCGACAGCAAGGTGCAATTCTTCGCCTATCAAAAGCTGCGCGACGCCGTGCTCCTGCACAAAGCGCGGGCTGGCAGTGTGGTGGTGCTGGACGCCCAAACGGGCGAGGTGTTGGCCTTGGCCAACTACCCCAGTTATGTGCCCGACAAGCGCCAAAACCTGTCGGGCGAGCAGTTGCGAAATCGGGCTTTGACCGACACCTTTGAGCCCGGCTCGACGATGAAGCCCATCACCGTGGCGATTGCTTTGGAGAACGGCCGCGTCACCCCCCAAACCTTGATCGACACCTCGCCGGGTAAATACACGGTGACGGGCTCCACCATCACCGACACGCACAACTACGGCACCTTGACGGTGGAAGGCGTGATCCAAAAGTCGAGCAATGTTGGCGCCACCAAAATTTCGCAAAAGCTCTCGGCCAAAGAAATGTGGGACACCTACATGTCACTGGGTTTTGGACAAAAGCCGCAAATTGCTTTTCCGGGCGCCGTCTCAGGCCGGGTGCGTCCCTACAAAACATGGCGCCCCATCGAGCAAGCGACCATGTCGTACGGCTATGGTTTGTCGGCATCTTTGTTTCAAATGGCCCACTCCTACACCGCGTTTGCGCACGATGGGGAGTACATCCCCGTGACCATGCAAAAGACCGATCAAACCGCCTCAGGCGTGCGCGTGTTCTCGGTGGCCAATGCCGTTGAAATTCGCAAAATGCTGCAAATGGCGGCCGGCCCAGAAGGCACCGGGCCGAAGGCCATGACCGTGGGTTACTCGGTGGGCGGGAAATCGGGCACGGCGCGCAAGCAGGTTGGCAAAGGGTACTCAACCAGCAAATACCGCGCTTGGTTCACCGGCATGGCCCCGATTGACAAGCCTCGCATCATCTGCGCCGTCATGGTCGATGAGCCTTCGATGGGGGTGTTCTACGGCGGCTTGGTGGCCGCGCCCGTGTTCAGCGAAGTGGTGCAACAAACCTTGCGCATGATGAATGTGCAGCCCGACCTGACCGTCAAACCGCAAGTGGTCACGACCACGGTGGAGGAGTCTTTCTAATGACTCAGAACGGTCAAAGGGCTCAGACTCATCCATTGCGCACCGTGCCCGAGGCGCTGGCGTGGCTGCGCGCGCAGGGCGTGAAACAAATTCAAATCGACAGCCGCCGTGTGCAACCGGGCGACGCCTTCTTGGCTTGGCCCGGCGCCGCGCAAGACGGGCGCGCCTTTGTGGGGCAGGCCTTGGCGCTGGGCGCCGTGGCTTGTTTGGTGGAAGCGGAGGCGGAGGCGGCTGAAATCAACGCCAAGTCATCCAACGAACCGTCATCCCAAAACCATTCGAGCGCTGACAACTCGACCTCCGTTGTGGCTGCGATGGCGCATTTAAAAGCCGCTTCTGGCGAATTGGCGGCGGCTTGGTACGGGCACCCCTCCAAGAACATGGCCTTGATGGCCGTCACCGGAACCAACGGCAAAACCTCCACCACCTGGTGGTTGGCCCAGGCCTTGACGCGCTTGCCCGCACCCTGGGGGCGTGTCTGCGGGGTGATGGGCACCTTGGGCAATGGGGTTGTCGAGGCGGGGGGCTCGGTGAATGAATGGCAGCCCACGGGCCTGACCACCCCCGACCCGATCACCGTGCAACGCACGTTGCGCGACTGGGTTGACCAAGGCGTGACGGCTTGTGCCTTAGAAGCTTCGTCGATTGGACTGAGTGAGCACCGACTCGCAGGTTGCGACATTCGGGTCGCGATTTTCACCAACTTCACCCAAGACCACTTGGACTACCACGGCGACATGGCGGCT
>CAILKX010000016.1 GCA_903834975.1 uncultured Curvibacter sp. | reverse complement strand
CGGCAAAACCCACCACCAAATAACGACCCCGCCAAGCAATCGAGCGAAACACGGGCTCCGCAAAATCGCCGCCAACAGGGTCATAAACCACATCGGGGCCACGACCTTGGGTCAGCTCTTTGATGCGGTCGCGCAAGGTGGTGCTGGGGGTGTCACGGCCGTAATTAATGGTGACATCGGCGCCAAGTTGGCGGCAGAGTTCGCATTTTTCATCGGTTGAGGCGGCGGCAATGACGCGCGCGCCCATGGCTTTGGCCACTTGAATGGCGGCCGTGCCCACGCCGCCTGCAGCACCCAAAACCAAAACGGTTTCACCCGCTTTGAGTTGGGCCCGGTCCACCAGTGCATGCCAAGTGGTGGCGTAAATCATGATGAAAGCCGCTGCGTCGACTGAGGAGAACCCTTCCGGCAACTTCAGGCAGTGGGCCGCCGGGGCCAGGGTGTGGGTGCCAAAACCCCCCGTTCCCGACAAGCAGGCGACGCGGTCGCCCACTTGGAGGTCCGTCACGCCGGGGCCGACCGCTTCGACCACGCCCGCATATTCTGAACCTGGCACAAAGGGCAAGGGCGGCTTCATTTGGTACTTGTTTTGAACAATCAGCAGGTCGGGAAAGTTCAAACTGGCCGCTTCAATCCGCAGCAGCACCTCACTGGTTTGGGGTGTTGGGGTGGGGCGTTCTTGCCAAGTCAGGGCATCAACGCCCACGGGGTTTTCACATAGCCAAGCGTGCATGTCGGGGTTCTCCAATTGGGATCGGAATCATAGGGTCTTGCGCCCTGTCGGCTCTGTCACTGCAGCGACCGGGGCCCTTCCTGGGGCCCTACAATTGGCTTGGCAGACGCCGTTTTTTCCCCATTTCCCACCGGTCCCTTGACTTGAACCCCCATGAGAATTTTGATTTGTAACGACGATGGTTACCAAGCGCCCGGCATCGTGGCGCTCTACCAAGCCTTGCGCGGTTTGGGTGAGGTGCAGGTGGTGGCCCCAGAGCACAACAACAGTGCCAAATCGAATGCCCTGACCTTGAACGCGCCCCTGTATGTTCATGAGGCCCACAACGGCTTTCGCTACATCAATGGCACACCGGCCGATTGCGTGCACATTGCCTTAACCGGCTTGTTAGACCACAAGCCGGACTTGGTGGTATCAGGCATCAACAACGGCGCCAATATGGGCGACGACACCATTTATTCCGGAACCGTCGGTGCGGCCATGGAGGCCTATTTGTTTGGTATTCCAGGAATTGCTTTTTCTCAAGTTGAAAAAGGCTGGGGCGAATTGGCGGCTGCGGCTGAAAAAGCCAAACAAATCGTTCAATGGGCCTTGGCGCACCACATGGGCCAGCCTGCGCCCTGGCTGCTGAATGTGAACATTCCCAATCGCCCTTTGGACCTCTTGGGGTCCACTCAGTTTTGCCGTTTGGGTCGACGCCATGTGGCCGAACCCGTGATCACCCAGGCCAACCCACGGGGCGAAACCATGCATTGGATTGGCGCTGCGGGTCCCGCCAAAGACGATGCAGAAGGCACCGATTTCCATGCGGCCCTGAACGGCCACGTCACGATCACGCCGCTGCAGGTCGACTTGACCGACCACGCCGGCTTAAAGGCCTGGCGCATGGGGTCGCCCCCGTCCTCTCCCACGCCCTCGCGTTGAGGGCTTGAATGAACACCCGTCGCCCACGTTTTCCTGCTGACTTGACCGCTTCACCCAATGGGAATGGGCGGGGTCCGGGTGCCACTGCTAAAACAAGTCTAAAACCAAGCGGCCCCGTGAGTCCAGTATCGGGTCACTCCATGCCTTCCTCCGCCAGCGCGGTGAGTGCCACTGCCCCCAGGGGGCTGGGTTTGGACTCTCTTGCCGTGCGGGAGCGCATGGTCAGTCGGTTGGTCGAGCAGGGCTTGTCCTCCAAGCGGGTGGCTGAGGCGATGCGACAGGTGGAGCGACACCGCTTTGTCGATTCGGCCTTGGTCAACCAAGCCTATGAAGACACCAGCTTGCCCATTGGCCTGGGTCAAACCATTTCCAAACCGAACGTGGTGGGTCGCATGTTGGACCTCTTGGTGCAAGCCCCCGTGTTCACCCAAAGTGCCCATCCCTCGGGTCGACTGGCTGGAAGGGTGCTCGAAGTGGGAACCGGCTGTGGCTATCAGGCCGCGGTTCTGAGTCATTTGTTCGCCGAGGTGTACTCCATGGAGCGCCTTAAAGGCTTGCATGAAAAAGCCCGTGACAATTTGCGCGCCTTTCGTCTGGCGAATGTGCATTTGTTGCTGGGAGATGGCATGCTGGGTTTTCCGCGTGGGGCGCCCTATGCCGCCATTATTTCGGCGGCCGGCGGTGACGATGTCCCTTCGAATTGGACCGATCAGCTGGTGGTCGGCGGGCGTTTGGTTGCCCCTTGCACCCAGAAAAACGGTCAGCAAGCCTTGGTGGTGGTGGACAAAACCGAGTCGGGTCTGACGCATTCGGTCTTGGAGGCGGTGCATTTTGTCCCTCTAAAATCGGGCTTGGCTTGAAGGAAAACACAAAATGAGTGGGCGTTTGTTCTTGAAAAATTCGATGGGTACGTGGGTTTCCCTGGCCATGGTTGTGTTGTTATCGGCTGCCTGCACCTCCAGGCCTTTGACAGTCCAAGCGCCTGTTGAAGACCGCCATCATGGTGGCGCGACCCCAAACAGTTCTACCAATGGCTCCAAAACCAATCTAGGCCATTCTGCTAACGCAAGCGCAGTGACAGAGGCCTCAAATGCCGCCATGAAGCCCCTGCCTGGCGCCGAAAACGCCGGCAAACCCGGTTACTACACCGTCAAGCCGGGCGATACCCTCATCCGCATTGGCCTTGATAACGGCCACAACTGGCGCGACATCGCCCGCTGGAATGCCTTAGAAAATCCCAACACCATTGAGGTCGGTCAGGTTTTGCGCGTCATGCCCCCTGGCACGGTGGTGAGTGAAAACGGCGTCATCACCCGCCCCGTCGGTTCCACCTCGGTCGAGACCGTGCCGGCTTCGCCCAATGCAACAGCACCTGCCAAGACGGCGACAACCAAGCCAACCACCGCTTCAACGTCCTCTGCAACGTCCTCTGCAACGCCGCCTGCCTCTTCTAGCGCGACATCGTCCCTGGCGGCCGAAGCCGATGAGGCGGGCTTTTCTTGGCCGCTGGCCTCTGGTTCCAGTGCGCCTGTGCTCGCCACTTTCCAAGAAGGAAAAAATAAAGGCATTGATTGGGGCGGTCAGGCCGGGGACGCCGTGATGGCCGTTGCCGACGGGCGTGTGGTTTACGCTGGCGCTGGCTTGCGGGGCTACGGTAACTTGATCATCTTGAAGCACAACGAGACCTACCTCACGGCCTACGCGCACAACCAAAAACTGCTGGTCAAAGAAGAACAAACGGTCCGCAAGGGGCAAAAAATTGCCGAAATGGGCAACACCGACGCCGATCGGGTGATGCTGCACTTTGAAGTGCGCAAATTGGGCAAACCGGTGGACCCGAGCCGTTATTTACAAGCACGTTGACCTTGAGGTGGGAATGAGTGAAACACGAGACCGCCTAGAGGCGGTGGGCGCTAATGGAAACGTGATTGGGGACAACATCCACCTGCCTGATAACGGCATGCCGCCCGATGCCTTGCAAATTGAATCCCTTGATTTAGAGGCCCAGGGCGTCGCTCGCCGGGCCGATGGCAAGGTGGTTTTTGTCGAAGGTGCCCTGATGGGGGAGTGGGTCACGGCCCAAGTGCACCGAAAGAAAAACAACTGGGAGCAGGCCAGTCTGCACACCCTCTTGCGCGAGTCGCCTCAGCGCGTCGAGCCCGGTTGCCCCCATTTTGGTATGCATGCGGGGGCATGCGGCGGCTGCAAGATGCAGCACCTGCATGGCCAAGCGCAAGTCGCTGTGAAACAACGCGTGCTGGAAGATCATTTGTGGCATTTGGGTAAAACCAAGGCCGAGCGCTTACTCCGACCCATCGAAGGCCCTACTTGGGGTTACCGTTACCGAGCCCGCTTGTCGGTGCGATATGTCGCCAAAAAGGGGGCTGTTCTGATCGGTTTTCACGAGCGCAAAAGCCGCTACGTGGCCGATATTCAAAGCTGCGCGGTGTTGCCGCCGCATGTCAGTGACTTGCTGTTGCCCTTGCGAGACTTGATCGGCGGCTTGCAGGCGCGAGACACCTGCCCACAAATTGAGTTGGCCGGGGGCGATCAAGTCACGGCCTTGGTTTTGCGTCATTTGGAGCCCTTGAGCGAGTCCGACTTGGCTCAGTTGAAGGCTTTTGAAGCGGCACATGCCGATGTGGGTCTGCAATGGTGGTTGCAACCCAAGGGGCCCGATACCGTCACCCTGCTGAGCCCAGAAAAGGGGCAAGCGTCTCCTGTTGAACAGACCTTGTCTTACAGCCTGCCTGAGTTCGGCATTGTGATGCCGTTTCGGCCCACCGACTTTACGCAGGTCAACCCGCACATCAACCGCGTCTTGGTGGACCGAGCGTTGCGTTTGTTGGCGGTTCAAAGCACCGACCGCGTGATCGACTGGTTTTGCGGTTTAGGAAACTTCACGTTGCCGCTGGCCACCCAGGCGAGTTCGGTTTTGGGGGTGGAAGGCAGCGAGGCCTTGGTGACCCGCTCGCGCAGCAATTGGACCTACAACCAAGCCCGCCGAACGACTTCTCCGCATCAGGCTTTGGCCCCCACCGAGTTTGTCGCTCGCAATCTGTTTGAAATGACGCCTGCCCAGTTGGTGGCTGACGGAGTGGCCGACCGCTGGTTGATTGACCCGCCCCGCGAGGGCGCTTTTTCCTTGGTCAAGGCCTTGGCTGATTTGCAAATTCAACGCCGAGGTGAAACCATCAATTCGGAAGACACGGCGTTGTTGCCAACCGATTTAAAGCAGTGGACACCGCCCAGGCGGATTGTTTATGTGAGCTGCAATCCAGCCACTTTGGCCCGTGACGCGGGTCTTTTGGTGCACCGGGCGGGTTACCTGTGCAGCATGGCGGGCATGGTCAACATGTTCCCCCACACGGCGCATGTGGAAAGCATGGCCGTGTTTGATTTGGCTGAATAAACGCTGAGTAGAGTTGACTAGAAAAACTGACTCGCGAAGGGAAGGCTTATTCGCGCTCGCCGCCGAAAATGCCCAACAACGAAAGCAGATTCACGAACACGTTGTAAACGTCCAAGTAGATGCGCAGGGTGGCGGAAATGTAATTGGTTTCGCCGCCTTCCATGATCTGCTTGAGGTCGTACAAAATGTAGAGGCTGAAAATCGCGATCGCCAGCATCGAAATCACCAGCATGGCGCCTGTAGAGCCCACAAAGAGGTTGATGATGCTGCCCACGATCAAGACCATCAGGCCCGCCATCAACCACTTGCCCAAACCTTCAACGCTGGTTTTGATGACGCTGGCCAAGGTGGCCATGCCAAAAAACACGCCCGCCGTTCCGGCAAAAGCCGTCATGATCAACTCGGGCCCGTTTCGAAAACCCAAGGTGTGGCTGATCAAGCCCGACAGCATCAGGCCCATGAAAAAGGTAAAGCCCAACAAAACAGTGACGCCGGTGCTGGTGTGTTTGGTTCGTTCAATGGCGACCATGAAACCGAAGGCGCCGCCCAAAAACACCACCATGCCCAAAATGCCGCGCAGCATTTGGCCTATTTGCAGTTCAACACCCAACCAAGCGCCCAGCACGGTTGGCACCATGCTTAGAGCCAACAACCAATAGGTGTTGCGCAAAACGCGTTGGCGCTCCGTGGGTGTCAGGACTTGGCCGTAGCCAACTGGGTAAACAAAACCGTTAACGGGATCATTCATGATGTGCTCCTCTTACAAATTCACCCTATCAGGGCGATACAGGAATTCTAGATGGGATTGGATCTTTAGAAAACAAGGGTCTCCCACAACCAATCGCGCATTTGGCGCCGCTATGATCTAAAGCAAGCCACCCCTCTATTTTTAAAACCTGTTGGAAACTTCCTGATGAAAACCAAACCCACCCTTGAACTCAGTGATTTGAAACGCATCGCCGCTGCGGCTGAAGCAGAAGCGCTGAAAAACAACTGGCCGGTGACGATTGCGATCGCCGACGACGGCGGCAATCTGCTGTGGTTGCAGCGCTTGGACGGCGCCCCCCCCATTTCTGCTGACATTGCCCCGGCCAAGGCCAGAACTGCGGCTTTGGGCCAACGAGAAAGCAAGGTTTATGAAGACGTGATCAACAATGGCCGTTATTCTTTCTTGAGTGCACCTAATTTATTTGGCATGCTCGAAGGGGGTGTTCCCATCACCAAGGACGGTGCTTTCTTGGGCGCAGTGGGTGTGAGTGGCGTCAAGTCGAATGAAGACGCTCAGATTGCCCGTGCTGGCATCGCTGCCCTGGGCTGATCAGTGACCTGACCCACCCCGTCGGCCAGAGGCCACAAAAGTGAGACTAAAAAGACAATAAAAAACCGGCCTAGGCCGGTTTTTTTGTGGGGCTGCAACGACTTATTTGACGTGCTTGCCAATCAGGCCAGCCATTTCGAACATGGTGACTTGGGGCTTGCCAAAAACGGCCAAGAGCTTGTCGTCGGCGTTGATGTTGCGCTTGTTGGTGGCGTCTTGCAGGTTGTGCTTTTTAATGTAGACCCACATTTTGCTGACGATTTCGGTGCGGGGCAGGGGAGCCGCGCCGACGACGGCTGCCAAAGCGGCATCGGGCGTCAAGGGCTTCATGAAAGCGGCATTGGGGGTGCGCTTTTTAGCGGCAGGTGCTTTTGCGGCTGTCGTTTTGGCGGGGGCTTTTTTTGCAGTTGCCATGGTGATTAAATCCTTCGGGTTTTGTTAATTACCAGCAGCTCGCAAGCGACTCGCCAGCGACTGATCAGGTGGATGGCATCCTAATAGAGAAAAAACCGCTTTCCTAGTAGGGCTGGCCCTTTTGTGTCAAAAAAATTGATTTTTTGCGAATTTTCCTTCTGAGGGCACTCGCTTTGACACAAAATGCGCCTTTTAACAGAGCGACGGCTCAGTAACGATGGGGTGAAGTGCTTGGATGACACGTTCTGAATTGGTTCAAACGTTTGCCAACTTGCGTGAAAAATGGCCACAGGCTTGGCCGGGCTTGAACGTGGTGTTGGACAGCGCCCTGCGCCGTTTGGGGCAAGACCCTGAAAAGGCGTCTGGCCCCCGGTCCGAGGCCATGCGAGCCTGTGCCTTTGAGGTGGCCCGTCGCATCGAGGCGAAGGCGCCGGCCTTGGCCAAGCGCCGCACTGAACCGGCCTACCACAACCGCCTGCACTTTGCCGATGTTTTGGTGGCCCTCACCTTCCTGCTGCTCCAAGCGCGCGAAGGGCGAAACTCGAACCACCCCGCGGCCCTGCGGGCCGACACTTTGTCTGAGGCAGAGTGGCAAACCATTCTGACCGTGGTCGCCCACGACTGGCAACACCCGGGAGCGATCAATCAATTTCCAACTCAAATTGAATCCGTGACCGTTTCAAAGTTACTGCCGGTGATGAAAAAAATGGGCGTCAACCGACAAGACCAAGAGGTCGTGGCCCGGTTGATTTTGAAAACCGACCCCCGTTTTGTCAAAACCTCGCACGAGGCCATTCAATCGCGCGCCTTTGATGTGGCAGATGAGTTCTGCATGACGGTGATGATTCAAGAAGCCGATATTTTGGCCAGCGCCACGGCAGAAATGGGGCCTGACTTGACCCAGCAATTGGCCCAAGAATGGCGGCCCCATTCACCCCAAATGGCGGCTCAATTGCTGACGCCGCAAGGTCGGCTTAATTTTCTTAAATTTGGTGCTATGTTCAGCAGTGCCCCCAGCTTGAGTCTGGGTCTCGATAAAATGGTGAACTTACAAATCAAGGCTTTAACGGCCGGTTCTTTTTGAAAGTCCCTGACGTGTCACAAGCAGCTGAGATTCAAGTTTCTGAAACCCCCCGTGTGGATGCGGCGGAGCGTTTCATGCACGCCTTTGGCAAGCCGCCCGTGGGCTTTGTTTTGTCGGAAGTGGCCCGAACGCTGGAACGCGAGTTGTCTTTGGCTTGGGAGGTCATTGAAGGCCGCTCCACCGTCGAAGAGCTGACCGCCTTGCAAGCCGCTGGCGCAGGGGGCGGGGCGCCTGCTGGCACGGCAGCACCTCGCCGTCGCGCCGAGCGCCTGTCGAGTTTGCGCCGCAATGCAGCAGAAGCCAGGCCGGAAGCCCCTTCAGCCCCAGCGCCTGCATCGGCTTCGAAAGAAAGCGCGGGTGAAAACAAGGAATACACGGCGGGCGACGTCTTGTTCAACAAAGGCGATAGCGCTGACCACCTCGCCATCATCATCAGCGGCGAGGTTGAAATTTTCGACCCCAAGGACAACAAAAGCATTGCGATTTTGGGCAAAGGCGTTTCCTTTGGCGAACAAGCCATTTTGGAAGGCGGGGTGCGCGGTGCTTCTGCCAGGGCCTATACCGATGTGGTTTGCTTGGAAATTCCGACCGGCCCTTTGCGCACCATTTTGAAGGCCGACCCCGGCATCATGACCCCCACCATCGAGGGTTTGTTGCTGCAACTGAACATGATTAACACCTTGTCCAAGAAGTTGCCGCGCAACGACTCGGGCATCGACTTCCGTGTGATGGAAGCCAACAACATGACCTCGGTTCAGGCCAAGAAAATGTTGGAAGAGCACTACGTCAAGGCCGGCGGCTCGGGCCTGACTGGCGAAGTGTTGATGTTCCTGAAATTGCAAGTCAACTCGATGTTCAACACCACGGTCCACAACGCTGGCGATGTGTTGATGAAGTCCGATGAAAAGGACTTCACCTCGGCCTTGATTTTGGTGGATGGCGTGATTGAAGCCGTTTCGCCCCACGGCACTTACCAACTGGGTTGCGGCAGCTTGTTTGGCTTGGCCGAGGGCTTGACCAATTCATCCAGCGATTGGACCTTGATGGCCCAAACCAAGGTGACTTTGATCAACCTGCCGATCGACCGCATTCAACGGGGTTTGACCCACGCCAACCCGGCGTTCCGGCGCATCGTTTCCTACACCGCCGACCGCATCGTGGAAATCAAGCGCGACCTCTGATTTGCTTTAAGGGTTCAGGGAACGGGCTGGCACAAGGGGCAGTCCAGCGCTTCAAAGCAGGTGGCGGTTTTTAAAAGTGGCTCAAGAGCGCTTCGAATTGAATTTCCCAGGGCGTCAATTCCCCATCTGAACCCAACTCGTCTTGGTGCGCCAGCCAAGCCACTTGAGGGCTTTCTCGCAAGGCTTTCGAGCTGAAACCCTGACTTGTCTTGACGCCCGGATTGGCACTGGCCGTGTCGCCAAACTGGTAATGACAAAAGTCATCCGAAGTGCCGGCCAATTCAATCGCCATGTGTTGGCCGATGGCCATGACCAAGGCGTTGTTGTGCGGGTTTACATCCAACATGTCGACGGTGAAGCCCAGGGTTTTTTGCCGCAATTGAACCCATGCAGGCTCCTTCGCGTTCATGGCCAAGGGGCCCAGCGCCAGGTGCAGGGAATCGATGCGTTTGTAATGCTTTTGCCAAAACGCCGTTTTACGCTGGCGCATCTCACGGTCATCGCTGAGTTGCCGAAAAAACAACTCAATCAACTCCAGCTTGAACCAGTCCTTCAACAAGGCCAATGCGGCGGGGTTGATGTGTCGCCAACGTTCTTGGTACGTCGGCAGCCAAGGGCTGCCCCAATGGCTCGCACAGTGTTCGCGCAGACCCGCATGGGGTGGCATTTGACCGCTGGGTGTCTGGATGCGGCCACAACGATTCAGCACCGCCGACAACGCTGCATCATGCAATTCGGGGTGGTTTTCAAGCAACTCGATGAGTGCAGGCAGTCGCTCTAAAAAACCCTCATCGGGTAGCGACAGCGCTTGGTGGAGGGGCGCTAAAGCCCAAATTTTGCTGAACCAAGAGCCCCGTGGAATGCCCAGTGTTTTGATGACTTGAGCGGGTGTGAGGGGCATTTTCTGTTCAGAGTCGGCCAATGCCAGCCCAGGTTCATTGCTTAACAGCGCGGGGAAATTCGACAGGCAATCCACCCACTCTGGTTGAAGCCCATTTTCCGAAGGGCCTTTCAGTTGAGGCAGGTGATTTTGTAAATAGATTTGCAAAACACGCCAGTTGGCTTTGCCCACTTCAGAACGGGGGGCATTGGCCAATAAGCCATTGCCGTCGTAACCAAAGTAGCTGTGGAGCAGACCTTGGAAGCATTTTCTAAAGCGACGAGGCTCCTTTTGCCAAGCGCTGATTTGTTGCAAGGCCAGCTCGAACCAGTCCGGATCCTCCAACAAACAAGGCGCATCTGGCAGGGGCAGGCTCAAGCCAAAAGCCAGCCAACGCGCCTCCTTCAAGGTGGGCAGGTAGCGGTGGCTTTTGAGTTTGGCAATGGTTTCACGTTGCCGGTCGATGGGCTCAAAATGACTCGGGCCTAACCGATAGTGGCTGAGCTGATGGGTGACCCAATGCTTGAGTTCGGCGCTCGTTTTGAATGCAATGGCATGCGTCGATTCAGCCCGGTGCAATCCCTGTTTTAAGCGAGCCAGCGGCGACATGTCCCTGCGTTTTCTCAGAAATTGCATTTACCGAAATTGGCGTCTGAGGGATCTTTGGCTCGTGGCTCAGAGCGGCTGCTGCCCATTTCAAATGAACTGGCAAAGGGTCGGGTCTTGCGTTCATCAAGTCCTAAAAATTCCAATCGCATCTCCACGCGCCGACTTTCTTCGTCGGTGGATTTGGCCGAATTAAAAGCAAAACCGCCCACCCAAAACAAATCACGCACCGATCGTTTGTCCGCGTCGCTCAATGAAAACCGGCCTTGGCTGTCGAGCAGGCTGCACAACACCCGTTGGCTGCGTTGCAAGCTCAGGTTCAAGTTGCTCAGATAGCTGCCGGTTTGGTCGGTGTAGCCTTCGACCACCACGCGCTTCAAGACTTTTTGACAGGCCTCTTGGCGCGCCATGTAGAGCAGCTCGGGCACGAAGGTGCGCAAAACTTCGGCTTGATCGCTGGTCAAGGCAGCGCTGTTGAAACCAAAACGGGCGCGGTCGCCGAAATCGACCACATGGCGCTTTTGATCGACTTTAACGCCGGGGTGCAATTCGGCGGCTTCTTCGGCCAAGGTCATGCAGGCATCGATGTCGTTTTGGTGTTGCACGGCTTCTTGTTCTTTTTCAGAAACGGTCTTGGTCACTGCCAGCAAGGCCACCGCCATCACCACCAAGAACAGCACCATCATCGCCGTCATCATGTCCGAGAACGAAATCCAGAACGGTTTTTCGGCCTCATCACCACGGGCACCTCGGGCACCTTTGGTGGCGGTATTTAAGCCTCGTCTGCTCATGACTCAGTGGGGCGCGTGTTTCCCGGCACCACCGCCAACACATCGTCCAACTCTTTGATGGAGGCACTGATGAGGCCCACGGCAGAAGAGAGCGTTTGCTGGAAGTCGTGGTTGGACAGGTTCAGGCTGTTGCTGACCGAGATGCGGAAATCCTCATAGGCCTTGGCCAAGACCTCGGCCACTCCAGCCGAGAATTCTTGGGTTTGCAACTGCGCTTGGTTCAAAGCCTGAGACGCCTGCTCAATGCGTTGCAGCACGTCCGAGGTGATGCTGACATCGGTCTTGGCGTTCTCGATCAGGCCTTTCAATTCCGTTAACAACAAGGCCACGCTGTCGCGGTGGTTTTGGTAATCTTTGAGGCCCTCTTGCAAACCCAACCCGGCTTGGTATAAAAAGGCGGCGACTTGGTTCAGGCTTTCTGAGGTGGTCGCCATTTGCCCGACGGTGCCACTGAACTGTCCCAAAGTCTGGCCGACGCTGGCACCCGCTTGGCTGAACTCGCTGGTGGCGCTGCGCAGCTGTTGCGCACCGTCGCCCATGCCCAACACCAGTTGTTGGGTGGCCGAGGTCATTTGTGTCAGGGCTTGGTGCAGCAAGGCTGTGGCTTGGCTCAATTGCTCAGTCATCTGCTGGCTGGACTTGGCGCCGTCTTGTTGCAACGTGGCCACGCCCGCCAGTTGCTGTTGTAAAACACCGTTGAGTTGTTGGGCAAATTGACCCATCAATTGGGCCATGGACTCGGATGCCGCTTGATTCTGGTTTTGGTTTGCTTGCAGCAACGCTGTTCTGATTTCTGCCATGGGCGCGGCCAGTTGGCTTTGCAAGGCCTGCGAAACCGCTGTGGCCAGGCTGTCACCCAAGCGATCGGCCAAGCGCTCAACCAACTCCAAGTTGAGACGCTCTTGGTGGGCCATTTGCGCTTGGCTGAGCTGAGTCAACAAGGGCTGCAAGGCCTGCAATTGGTGGGCGGTGTCTTGGGTGTGCAGCGCGGTTTCTTCCCAATACTGATCGGGCGAAGCCGCCGCAAAGCTGTTGTCCAACAATTCGGCGATGGCATCGACGCGGCCATACAACGTGTTCATCAGCAACTTTTCAATGAAGGTCGTGAGCATCGCGGCCGTGATGGCTGCCGCCGACACCAAGAAGGCCTGGCCGACCGAATGCATCAGCGACTCCAAGCTGCTGCGCACGGTCTCCGCGTTGGCGCTGACCTCAAAGTCTTGGAGACCGTGTATCAGGCCCGCAAAGGTGCCGATGATGCCCAGGCCCGTGAACAGGCCGGGCAGGTGTTTGAAAAAGTCGCTGCCAAGGCGGCCGTCGACCACCATGGGGCCATTCCAAAAGGCCTCGGCCGAGACGCTGGCGTGCCAGCTTTGGGGCGCGGTTTCGGTTTGGTAGAGGGTTTTGCTGTATTCCTGCCAAAGGTGGGCCAATCGACGGTCTTGCTGGAAGACAGGTGCCAGATCATCTGGGCTGATCGATGGGTTGAGGTTGCCCGGTGCGTTTAAAGCGCGACGTTGCTTTGCCTTCAAAGCCGATTGCAGTTTTAGCAATCGAAGCCAATGGAGCATGCCAGGCAACAAAAACAAGAGCACAAAGGACGCTGCCAGCAAAGCCAAAGCGCCCCCAGTGAGCAGCAGGTGAACGGGAATCGAATTCATGTTTAAAAGCCTGGAGACAAAGTCTTGGCAGACTATAGCGTGAGGGCCAATCCTTTTCTGTTTAAGCGGTCAGATTGACCAAATTGCCGGTAGGGCCCATGGTTTGCAATTGCTGCTCGAAATGACTCAGGAATTGATTCAAGGAGGCGCTCTGGGGGTCGCCGCCCAAACTGCTCACCAAGCCCGAGTAGCTTTGCTGCAAGGGGTTGGGGCCTGTTTTGAGTTGAGTCACCAAGCTTTGCAGCGCGGTGCCAATTTGCGAAGTGGAGTCGAGCCTTTGGAGTCCTGGGTGAGGCGCGATCCCCTGGGGCGGCGTGGACGATGGACTCGGGGTCGGTGAAAGAGATAGCGTTTGGGTTTGCGATTGAGTTTGGGTTTGCAGCGCGGTCATGAGGCTCCTCATGAAGCTGCTCAAGGCCTGCACCGGATTCGTCGGTGGACTTGTCGCCAAGGCATCTGAAACCGCTGAACTGTTCTCTGAGAGACCGAGTGGGGCTTGGGTGGCCGAGGGGGCGGCGTTTTGAGTCAGGGCAGTGGTGGTCGGCGGGCTGGTTTGGCCCATCGAGACCGCCAACGACGACATCACCATTTGCATCAAACGCGGCTGGGGCGGCGTGGCTTGGTCAAGGTGGTTGGAGAAGGCCGCTGATGAAGAAGGCGCAGGGGCCTGAAGGCTGTCGACGCTCCCGGAACGCTGGGTACCCGTCGTGCGCAGCGAAGCCAGCGACGAATAAGGATCGCTAGAAAATGAATGGAGTCGTTGAATCGACACAAAGGCTTTCTGAAAGGGCTTCCAAAAACAGCATCCTGTTGGAACGCTGAAAAAGTGCCGCAATCTTTGTGCCTGGGTGTTTTGGGCCTCAAAAAGCTAAAAAGCGGTCAACCTTCGCCGCTTTAAAGCCTTTCGGTCTTCGTTAAAGTGGCAATGAGACGTACAGCGTGGCCAATGTTTGCCACCCGCCTGCTTACTTGTCTTGGTACAGCAACTTGATGCTGATGCGGCGGTTGCGCGGATCGTAGGGGTCTTTGGGGTTGAAGGGCTGGGTGTCGGCCACGCCTTCGATGCGCGTGATGCGCTTGGGGTCCACGCCACTTTTCTCGAGCAATTGCCGGGTGGAGTCGGCCCGCTCTGCGGACAAAGACCAGTTGTTGCGACCGTCGTCACCGCTGAACTGCACGCTGTCGGTGTTGCCTTGCACGGTGACCTTGTTGTTCAAGCCCGTAACGGACTTGGCAACGGTGTCCATCAATTTTTTGGCTTTGGGCGACAACACATTGGTGCCCGAGTCAAACATGGCAAAGTCGGCTTTGTCGATGATCTCGATGCGCATGCCGTCTTTCTCGCGGGTCATCTTGACTTGGTCTTTCAATTTGGCCAGCTTGGGGTCGCTTTCCAATTGTTTTTCCAACTCTTTCTCGAGCTTGTCAAAGTTCTCTTTGTCAAGTTGTTCGGCGGCCTTTTTCTTCTCGTCTTCCGACATGTTCTCGGGGTCGCTGTGCTCTTGGGCATTGGGCGAGGGGTCATTTTCGGTCGGGCCGCCTTCGGAGCGAGGCGTCAGGCGTTCCATGGTCGCGGTTTGTTTGGCCGAAAACGGAAAACCGTCGGGGTCGATGATGGATCGGCCACCCAAAATGCCGTTGGAGCCCGCCAATTTGCCCATTTCGACCTGGCTGTGCGAAGTGGGTTTGAAATAATCGGCGATGCTCTTGCGCTGCGAGCTGTTCGAAGCGCCCAGCAACCACATGAGCAAAAAGAACGCCATCATGGCGGTCATCATGTCGGCCAGCGCGATCTTCCAGGCGCCGCCGTGGGCACCGCCGTGACCGTCGTCCATCACCTTTTTGATGACGATGACGGGCGCTAATCCTTCCTCTTCTTTCGGTGCTTCGGCTGCCGCTGCATCAGCAGGTGCCCCCGCAGCGGCCTCACCCTCACCCGGTGCTGACGGCGGAGGAGCCGCCGCGACCGACGCTTCCGCGGTCGCCATTATTTGCCTCGCATGCCGTCAAAGACTTCGGCAAAAGTGGGCTGGCAGTCGTGGTTGATGGACACCCGCGCCGCTTCAATGATGAGTGGAGGGGGGTGGCCGTGCAAATTACCGATGATGATTTGTTTCACCACGCGCTGAATTTCACCTTCTTCATCGACCACTTGTTTGAGACGCATGCTGAAGGGCTCGACGATGCCGTAAGCCATCAACACCCCCAAGAACGTGCCCACCAGCGCCGCACCCACCAAACCACCCAACACGGAAGGGGGTTGGTCAATGGCGCCCATGGTTTTCACCACACCCAACACGCAAGCCACAATCCCCAGAGCGGGCAGGGCGCCGGCCATACCTGCCAAGGCTTCCGCGGGTTTGAGCGCGGCGTGGTGGTGGTGCTTGATGGCGTGGTCCATCACTTCTTCTACAGCGTAGGGGCTGACGTTGCCAGACGACACCACCAGCAAGCGAAGGGTGTCGGTGACCAAGGGCAACAGATCGTGGTCGTGCAGGATGGCGGGGTATTCGGAGAAGATCGCGCTGGACTCGGGATTTTCAATGTGCGGCTCCAGCGCCACAGCGCCTTCGCTCTTCAGCATCTTCATCAGCTTGTTGACCAAAAACATGGTCTGCAAGAAATCGTCTTTTTTGTACTTGGAACCTTTGAAGACTTTGCCAATACCACCCCCAACGCCTTTGACGATGGTCATGCTGTTGCTCAGCAGCAAAGCCCCAATGGCCGCACCCAAAATCGTGGCGATTTCGCCAGGGGCCGCCTCGATGATCATCTCCATCGAGTTGCCTTCGGCGACGTAAACCCCGAAAACGCAAGCAAAAACCAATATCAAGCCAACGGCACCCATACCTGCTCCTAGATGTAACTTTTAGTATAGAACGTGACTTGACTGATTCAAAGGGGATTTCAGTGGCGCGTGTGCAATAAATTCGCGGGGATCAGCGAGGGCAGTTCACGCCAAGCGTCGCGGATTTCGCCCATCAGGCTGTGCACTTCGGCCAAGGCTTCCAAATCGTTTTGGGCATTGATGTGGATGATTCGGCGAATCACATAAGCGTAAAGCTCATTCAAATTCACAGCCAACTCACCGCCTTTTTCAAAATCCAAGGCGCCTTTCAAAGACACCAAGATGCGGCTGGCGCGTTGCAAGGCGCGGCCTTTTTCAGCGATGTTTTTGTGCTCAATATGGCCTTTGGCCATGTTGAAGTTGTCGATCAGACCGTCGAACAGCATTTGAATGAGTTCAACCCGGTTGGCCGTGGCTGCTTTGATTTCAGCACCGCCGTTGCCGTAATTTTCCATGGCGCGAAAATTGAGTCGCATGATGTCTGGCCTTCTTAAATGGTTGCGTTGACACCCTTTGTATCGGTGTCTTAGGCAAAAACTTGAGCCAGAATCACTCAGCCTTTGGACTTGGGGGCCTTTTTCTTGGGTAAATTGACCTCGATGTCCAGGTCTTCGCGCAGTTTCTTGACGATCGCGCTCAACATCTGGCTGACCCGCGACTCGGTGACTTCGAGCACGGCGCCGATTTCCTTCAGGTTCAACTCTTCAACATAGTAGAGGTTCATCAGCAACTGTTCACGTTGGTTCAATTGGGTGATGGCCTCGGTCAGGTTGCGCATGAACTGGGCTTGTTCAACAATCACTTCGGGCTGTTGAGAGTTGTCGTCGGCGATGCCCATGACCTCTTCGGTCATGACTTCCATCGAGTAAGTCTCAAAGCGCTTGGCTTGGCCGCGCTCTTTGTGAAACTCTTCAATGTCCTTGCCCATGTGCTCGGCGAGCTCGGCT
Source organism: uncultured Curvibacter sp. (assembly GCA_903834975.1). Lineage (GTDB taxonomy): Bacteria > Pseudomonadota > Gammaproteobacteria > Burkholderiales > Burkholderiaceae_C > Curvibacter. Next base: position 12,180 of record CAILKX010000016.1, on the reverse strand, counting down.
TGGGTCGGTTGACGGCCGAGCTCACTGACCAGGACGTGCGTTGATTCGTTGTGGGATTTGTTGAAGCTGACCGCCGAGCGGGGCAAGAAAGACAGTCGCCTGACTTCGTCCAGAATGGCACCCCGAACCCGGCTGTGGGCAAAACTCTCGAATTCAATGCCCTTACTGGGATCGAAGGCATTGGCCGCTTCGAGCAGGCCAATCATGCCGACTTGAATCAGCTCATCGAGTTCCATGAAGGGGGGGATGCGGACTTTCAGGTGCAACGCCACGCGCTTGACCATGCCCATGTGGGCCACGATCAAACTTTCGTGGTTGTTTTGTACCTGTTCGTAAAGTCCTGCGCCGCGCACCATGGTCAGCTCCGCGTTTGAACCAAGCGTTCGACAAAAAACTGCATGCCGCCGCTCAAGCTGTCATCGACCGCCAATCCTTCGGTCTCTTTGGCCAAAAGTCGGAAGTCTCGCGCGGCGGAGCTGCCAGGGGCATATTCCAAAACCGCTTGGTATTTTTTCAGGGCGCCCAAGATCATTTCGTCTTGTTCAATGGTGCCCAAATATTGAATGGTGTGGTCCAAAAAGCGCGCGCAAACTTGGTTGATGCGCTCGAACAATTGGCGGCCTTCGCCTTGGCTGTTCATGCCATTGGCGATCAAATAGATGTTGTCCAAGCCAAAGTCTTGAATCATGACTTTGATGGTGCCGTAAGCATCAGCAATGGAGGAGGGGTCGTCCCGCACCACCACAAAACGTTTGGCGCAGGCCGACATGAAGGCCAGCACATAAGGCGAAATACCGGCGGCCATGTCGACAATCAGGAAGTCGACCTCGTTTTCCAGCGAGCTAAAGGCCTGCACGATGCTGGCCGCTTGCAGTTCGCTCAAGCCCGCCATTTCATACATGCCAGAGGCGCCGGGCACCAATTGCACGCCTTGTCGGGTCGTGACGATGATCTCAGAGAGCGTTTTTTCGCCACTCAAGAAGTGGCTCAAGTTGTAGGGGCAACGAACCCCCAAGGCAATTTGGGCATTGGCCAAGCCCAGGTCGGCGTCAAACAGCATCACGCGTTTGCCCGACATTTGAAGGGCGACGGCCAGATTGACGGCGACGGTGGTTTTACCCACGCCGCCTTTGCCGCTGGCGATGCCGATGACTTGGGTTGCAGTGCTCATGTTGGGGTTCACGGGGTGGGGTTAGCGCCAGGCGAAGGCCGAAGGCTGAGCGGGCACTGCAACAACAGGTGCTTGCGGTGGGAGAGAGGCTGTTGGCAAAGGAGACACCATTTGGGACACCATTTCTGGGCTGGAAGCCGGGCGGGGTGACAGCGGCAAAAAGGCCAAGTCCAACAGGTGTTGCAGGGAGAAATCAGGCATTAGATTTTGCAAATGGTCTCCCGTGCTGCAAGCAGACACGGCGCAACTATTATGGCTCAAAAAGTCCAATAACGACCAAGGGGGGCTGGCTTCATCGAGCTTGCTTAAAAACAGGCTTTGGATGGGTAAATTGGATTTGAGCAAGACCCGGTCCAGGCTGGTGTTGCTGGAATCGGCCGGCATCACCGCGTGGCACTGGGCCTTGGGAATGGCGGCCAAGACTTCTTGCACGCGCAGAGCCATTTGGACACCGGGGGTGTCGATGACGATGAATTTCTTGCCAGAAAGCTCCTCCATCACGACCCGCAGAATGTCTTGCGTCGGCGCGCGGAAGCAGTCAATGCCCATTTTGGCGGCCAGCATTTGGGTTTGGCTCCAAGCACCCACGCGGGTGTCTTGGTAGCTAATCAGGGCCACGTCTTCGGGCTCTAAGGAACTGCTGACGTTGGCGCTCAGGGCGTTGTTCAACAAACGGGCGGCCATCAAGGTTTTACCGGCGCCAGAAGGGCCCGCCATGATGTGAACGCCCTCGGTGGGTGTCGGCACATTCGCTGTTTGACGCGCCAAAATTTGGCTCATTTCCTGACGCAGCACCTGCAGGGCCTCTTCGGGGGTTTGCAGGTCTTTCAAACTGTCCAATAACAAAGCCAGCAGGCCTTGGGGAATTTGAGATTGGTTCATGGCCTCGACCAAAGGCTGCAAAGCGGGGGCCAAGTTCAAGTTGGCACGCCAGGGCAGTGTTTGCTGACCCAAGCGGAATTCCTTGCGCAATCCGGCCAACTCTTCGCGCACCAACTCCACAATTTCTCGGCTGCGCAAATAGTCCCGGGCATTGCTTTCAGGCGAGGGCATCTCGGCTTCTGCATCGGCAGAGTTCTGAGCGGCCCGGTTGAAGTTCGCTTTTTGGCTTTGGGTCAAGACGGAATCGAAGCTGACTTTGCCGCCCGCGCTTTGACGACCGGTTTGGCCTGGCTGCGCATGCATCGGCTGGTTGGACGCTTCGGCGCTTTCATCCGCCAAGTCAATGGCCACAACCAATTCGGTTTCGCCATGAATTTGGTGGTTAGAGATGATCAGCACGTCGGCGCCGTACAAAGCAATGGCTTTTTCGGTAGCGGCGCGGGTGTCTCGGGCCAAGATGCGTTTGAGTTCCATGGTTCAGTTCTCTTTTGTTTTTAGGGGGCGCAGATCAGGATTTGTTTTCGGCTTTGACCGTGTGGATCACTTTGACGGTTTGGTCTTCAGGAATTTCGCTGTAAGACAAGATCGTCATGTCGTTCACTCGGTTCTTGGCGGCCTTGGACAGCCAAGGGCGAATGCCAGGGGACACCACCAAAACGGCGGGGTGGCCTTGTTCTTCCACTTCATGAGCGCCTGACCGCAAGGCGTTGAAGAGGCGCTCAGACAGACCGGGTTCCAACACCACGTTTTGGCCCGGTTGGGTGTTTTGCAGCACGTTGTGCAAGAGTTGCTCCAAGCTGGGGTCCAGGGTGATGACGGACAAGGTGTTCTGTTCGTCCACCAGGGTTTGCACGATCATTCGGCCGAGGCGAGGGCGCAGGGTGGCGGTCAAGATATCGGGCTCTTGCGTTTTGATGGCCGCCTCGGACAAGGTTTCGGCAATCGTGCGCATGTCACGAATCGGCACGCCTTCGCGCAACAAGCCTTGCAAGGTGCGGGTGCAGGCGCCCAAAGAGAGCTTGCCGGGCACCAAGTCTTCCACCAATTTGGGTGATTTGGAGGCCAATTTATCAAGCAATTGCTGAACTTCGTCGTGGCTCAAGAGGTCCGCCGCGTTGTCGCGCAGCACTTTGTTCAAGTGAGTCGCCACGGCCGTGCTGGCGTCGACCACGGTGTAACCCAAGGTGCGTGCGTGGTCGCGTTGTGAAGGGTCGATCCAAAGGGCTTCCAAGCCAAATGCGGGCTCGCGGGTGGGGGTGCCGCTCAATTTTCCGTAAACCTGACCGGGATTGATGGCCATTTCTTTGCCAATCTTGATCTGGCCTTTGCCACGCACCACGCCTTTTAAGACGATTTGGTAGCTGTCGGGGTCGATGTTCAGGGCATCGCGGATGCGCACAGGTTGAACCAAGAAGCCGAGTTCGGCGCTGAGTTTTTTGCGCACGCCCTTGACCCGGGACATCAATTGGCCGCCTGTGTCGGCGTTGACCAAAGGAATCAGTCCGTAGCCAATTTCCAGGCCGATCAGATCGACCGCGTCGACGTCGTTCCAATCCAAGTCTTTGTTGGCGATTTCAGTGGCTTTTTGTTCTTCAGTGGGCTGAACCACGGCCAATTCTTCTGTTTTGCTGCGTTGCACCATGTAGCCCATGCCGCCGGCCGCAGCGCCCAACAACAAGAAGACCATGTGGGGCATGCCCGGCACCAAGCCCATAAAAGACAAGATGGCGGCGGAAACAAACAAGGCGGTGGGGTTGGCCAATTGGCTGGTGGCTTGTTCGGTCATGGACTCCGAGGTGGTCACCCGGGTCACGATGATGGCGGTGGCCAAGGACAAGAACAAAGACGGAATTTGAGCGACCAAGCCATCGCCGATGGTCAGCAGGGTGTAAATGTGTCCGGCGTCAGCCAAAGACAGGTTGTGCTGACCGATACCAATGGCCAAGCCGCCGATGATGTTGATCATCAAAATCAACAGGCCAGCCATGGCGTCGCCACTCACAAACTTAGAGGCACCGTCCATGGAACCAAAAAAGTCGGCTTCTTGGCTCAACTCTTCACGGCGCTTTTTGGCAGTGGCTTGGTCGATCACGCCGGCGTTCAAGTCCGCGTCAATCGACATTTGTTTGCCGGGCATGGCGTCCAGGGTAAAACGGGCGTTCACTTCAGAAACGCGGCCAGCCCCCTTGGTCACCACAATGAAGTTGATGATCATCAAGATGCCAAAGATGATGAAACCGACCAAGTAGTTGCCACCAATCACGATCTCACCAAAGGCCGCCACCACCTTGCCGGCGGCTTCCTGACCCTCGTGGCCATTGACCAAAATGACTCGCGTCGAGGCCACGTTCAGGGCCAAGCGCAACATGGTGGCGAACAACAAGACGGAGGGGAAGGACGAGAAATCCAAAGGTTTGCGGGTGCCAATGGCGATCATGACGATCAGCAAGCCGCTGGCAATGTTGAAGGTGAACAGCACGTCCAGCAACCAAGCCGGCAAAGGCAAGATCAGCATGGCCATGATCATCAGCACCAAGCCGGGAATGCTCAGGCTGTTCAGGTTGAACTGATTCAAATTCTGTCGAATTGTTGACAGGGATAAGGTGGTCATGGGCGTTCTGGGGTTGGCGGTCTTTAATTCAGTTCAATCGAAGCAATCTTTGTGCCATGAAAAACCGACGTTATTTCTGTGGTTCGTGCTTGGCTGGAAAAGTGGCAAGGCCCTTCCGGTCACGGTTCTTGCAATAAGAGACAGCCACCTGAAATGAGAGAACCTATGGACAACAATTTACTTTCCAGCAACTTGGCTACCGGTTTGACATCACTTGCCTCGTCAAACCCTCTGGGCGCCAGTCCAGACGCCACTTCTGGGAATTCGGGAACCGCTGTCAACACCGTCAAAGGGGCGGACTTTGCGAACCTTTTTGCCCAAATCATGGTCGATTCGACGGGGCAAAACCTTGCCGGTGGGCTTGCCAATGGCGCTGCTTCGCTGGCCAATTCTGCCGCTCCGGGAACTCCGTCAGCGGGGATGCCGTATTTGCCCTCAGGCCTGACCACCATTCCATTGGGGCCCCAGTTGCAATTGGTCACTGCAGCCAAACCATTGCCCGATGGCTCCAGTTTGTTGGCTTTCGCCAGGTCCCAAGGATTGGACGAATCGACGGTCAGCCATTTGTTTGCTGAAATGAGTCAGAAAATCAGCACCGCCTCGGTGCTGGGTTCTTCAACCCCCATGAGCCAGAGCGCCCCAGGGGCCGACCTGCAGGGCAGCGCCCTTTTTGCCAATCTCAACGCTTTGCCAAGCGGTGTTTCGGGCAATTCCGCCTTGATGTCGTCTGCCTCTGCCGCCCTTCCTACCCAAATTCAAACCAATAGTGGTTTAGTTTCGATTTCTAACGGCATGACGCAAGCCATGCAAGCCCTTCAGACCGAGATGACTTGGCAAATGGGTCATGACGCGGGGGCGAATCCTGCAATCACAAACCCTGCCAACCCCACTGCCACCATTCCTGCAAGTAACGTTGGCTCCAGTGCGTTGGACAACAGTCCTGTTTCTGACCCCGTGGACCTAAACGCCAACTCGCCTGCTTTGAGCGTCGCCAAGATCTTTTTGGATTCGGCGAAGTTCCCCGCAAGCCCAGCTGCGCCTGTGCTGACTGTTGGCCGATCGTTGGGCACTTTGCCTTTGGCCCAAGGAAAATCAACCTTGTCGGAGTCGTCAATTGACCTGAAACCAAATTCCCCAACGCTTCAATTGGCCAACGATTTACAAGCCAACTTCTCCGCATTGCCGCCAGTGCCATTGAACGCAGCGCCCATTGCTCCTTTAAAAGGCAGCTTGCAAGATCTTGCTAAACCCGACGTTTTGCCCAATCCCGTAGTCCCCTCGCCAAACACCAATCCGGCGGCGCAAGTGACACCTTCTTTGAACTTGACCCCAATAACTCTAGGCAACCTTTCCACCTTACTGACGGTACCCCAAAGCCCCGTCACTTCCAGGTTGACTGTGATTCCTGATGCCACTTCGAATGGCCTGCAACCTTTAAAGTCAGACTCATCGGTAGTCAATTCAATTAATCAACAATTGACTAACCCGCTCGAAAGTCGCTCTTCATCCACATCAATGAGCAGCATCAGTAATACGTCCTTGGATGATGCCAAAGGGAATGACACGGGCTTTATGAACGCCTTGCGCTTGCAGTTGCGACCTGTCGAAGCCGTGACTCAGAGGCTGGCGGCCATGGTCAGCCAAAACGAATCAGCCAGCTGGGGCAACCTCACTGGCTTCACACAAGGTGAAGGCGCTGTTTTAGACCTCAGTCTGGCTGCCCCCTCCCAAGCGGACCCATTGCTCGGCAAAGGCTCAAATGCGTCACACATCGGTGATTTCAATGACACCTTGTCGGCTCTGGCTTCATTGGGCAACACCACCTCTGAATCAGGAGCAGCAGTTTCAGGCCTTGCTTCGACTCAATCGGTGAACAGCAACGTCGCCACTGACGCCGCTAAGCCCAGTTTTACAGACCAGTTGGCGACAAGTCAGCAAAATTACCAACAAATGTCCGAAAAACTGGGCCAAGCCTTGGCATCACGCCTCCAGGATCAAATTCAGAGCGGGCAGTGGAAGATGCAAATGAATGTGGTTCCTGCACATTTAGGTAAGATAAGCATCGATTTGAATATGCATTCAGGTGGGTTAGATGCGACCTTCAAGTCGGACAATGCTGCAACACGTGATTTGATCGTAGCGGGCATGCCAACATTGAGACACAATTTGAATCAATCTGGCACGACAGTTGCTTCGGTTTGGGTGAATGCAGATGCCAGAGGGCAGTCCGGCGGAAACCCGACACCGGGTCAAGGCCGTCAAACGCCCCCAGAAGCGAAGAAAAATCCTCTGAACCCAGAGGATGAATCGGATGTTTCGACAGGCGCCTCTGACGAGGCTGGCTGGTCCCTGATGGCTTAAACGAATTTAACGAGGTGAAAAATGTCCGATTCCGCAGCACCGGCTCCCGAAGAGCCTAAAAAGAGCAAAAAAGGCCTCATTCTGATCATTGCAGGGGTGGTCGGCCTCTTGGTGCTGGTCGTCGCCGTGGTTTTAGGGACTTTGTATGCGGCCGGCGTATTTGACGCCAAAGTGGATCCCCAGGCCCAATTAGAAGCGGGCGACGAAGAACATGGTGACGCCAAAGAAGGTCAAGAAGGCAAAAAAGAAGAAGGCAAAAAAGAGGGCAAAGAAGGCAAAGAAGGTAAAAAAGAAGAAGGTAAAAAAGAAGAAGGTAAAAAAGAAGGCCACGAAGGCAAAAAAGAAGAGGGGAAAGAGGGCGGCGCCAAGTCCAAAAAATCCCCAGAAGCTGCCAAATTTGCCTACACCTATTTCCAAATCGACCGTGAATTCTTGGTCAATCTGACGGGTTCTAAAAAGGTTTTGTCCACGCAATTGGCGATCATGACCCACTACGACGAACGCGTCGTTGAGAACATCAAGAAGCACGAATTTGCTTTGCGTTCTGTGGTGCTCGATGTGTTGCGTCAAACCACTGAAGCCGATCTGGCCAAGCCCGATTACCGCAAGCAATTGGCTGTCAAGGTCCGCGATGAAATGAACAATACCCTCGAAAAATACGAAGATTTCGGTGGCATTGAAGAGGTCTTGTTCACGTCCTTCATCGTGCAGTGATCGTTTTGAATTGATATGGCCAACTCTTTATTGACCCCCGATGAACTCTCGGCTTTGGCCGAGGCGGTTCAGGACGGGGCCATCCCAGTGGACACGGGGTACAACACCTCGGTCCGCGTTAAAAAACACGATCTGGCCAGCGAAGACAGCACCTTAGGGGTGAATGTCGGGTCGCTGGACATGATCAATGAGCGCTTCATTCGGCAATTTCGCTTGGGGTTATTGGAAGTCCTGCGCTCCAGCCCCCGCGTCAACCCCAAGCGGGTTCAGATCGTGCGGTTTGCCGATTATTTGGCTGAATTGAAACCCCCGCTTTCTGTGAACGTGATTCGCATGAACCCGCTGCGTGGGTTCTCGATTGTGGTGATGGACCCGGTGGTGGTGTTCAGCTCCTTGGTGAGCTTTTTTGGCGGCGTCGGACCTGGTGTGGGCACTTTGGCGCCGACCCGCTTGTTCACGCCGACTGAAACCCGCATCATCAACATGATTTTGGGTGTCTTTTTTCGTTCTCTGAAAGAAGCTTGGGGCCCCGTGATGCCGCTCGACTTCGAGTTGGTCAGCTCGGAAATTAACCCGCAATTTGCCCAAATTGCCGACGAAAACGACCTGGTGATTCTGACCCGCTTTGACACCGAAGTGGGTCCGAACAACGAGGGTTTCATTGACTTGGTTTACCCCTATTCTTCCTTGAAGCCGATTCGCGAATTGCTGCGCAACCGCGTGCAATCCGGAGACGGCAACGAAGACTCCGACAAGCAGTGGCGAGACGAGTTGACCGAGTCCGTCAACAGCGCACCGCTGGAAGCCCGCGTGCTCTTGGCCACCTTGGAAACCAATCTGAGTGCGGTCGAAGAGTTCCAAGAAGGCGATATTTTGTATTTCAAGAAGCCCGAACTGGCCCGCATGCTGATCAACGATGTGCCTTCTTTTGAGGTCCAGATTGGCGCCATGGGCAAGCAGGTGGCGGTTCAAATCGAAGAATCGATCATTCCCCGGCCACCACTAAGCAAATGAGGAACTAAACCATGTCCGAAGCCGATGAACCCCTGGCCCTGAGCGCCCCCGTCACCAACCAAATCAACCCCGATGTTCTAGAAAACATCACGGTCACGTTGTCCATCGAAGTGGGCCGCGCGATGATCAAAATTCGCGATTTGATGCGTCTGACCCAGGGCAGCGTGGTCGAGTTGGACCACATTGCCGGTGAGCCGTTGGATGTGTTGGTCAACAACACCGTGGTGGCGCAAGGCGAAGTGGTGTTGGTGAACGACCGTTACGGCATCCGTCTGACCCGGGTTGTCCCTGCATCTGAACGCATGAAACACCTGTGATGGCTTCTGGTTTGGATGTCGCCCGTTTAATAGGCAGCTTTGTCTTGGTGCTGGGCCTACTGGCCTTGGTGCTCTGGGGATTGCGCCGTGTTCAAAGCCGTGGCGGTTTTGCAGGCGTTGCCAAACGCCAAATGCACGTGGTGGAAAGCCTCAGCTTGGGGCCACGTCAAAAAATAGTCTTGATCCGAGTGGGCACGCGCGAATTGGTTTTGGGTGTGACGCCCACCTCAATCAGTGCCTTGGATCACCAAGCGGCCTCCGCGGCGACCTTGGCCGCGGTTCCCACGATGGCTTCTTTCGCCTCTAATTTACAAATGGCCACGGACGGGCTTCGTCAACAGCAGGAGCCGAGTCATGGGGTTTAAAGCCTTTACCCGCCAGGACATGCGTCAGTTGGTGGTATTTGCCTTGTTGGTCTCGGCGGCGGTGTTGGGCGCCCTGTTGCCTGTGCAGGCTTTTGCGGAAGGCTTGCCCCTCATCAACGTCACCTCCGCCGGCAAAGGCGGTGGTCAGCAATACAGCCTGACGCTGCAGTTGTTGGCGCTGATGACAACGCTGTCGTTGCTGCCGTCTTTGTTGCTGATGATGAGCGCTTTTGTTCGCATCATCATCGTCTTGTCTTTGTTGCGCCAGGCTTTGGGAACGGGCCAAACCCCACCGAACAATGTGTTGGTCGGCTTGTCGTTGTTCTTGACGCTGTTCATCATGGAACCCGTGCTGAACGACGTTTATAAAAATGCCATCGTGCCTTACATGAACGACAAAATGAGTTTTGACAACGCCCTCGCGTTGGCGGAAAAACCCATCCGCACCTTCATGCTGCACCAGACCCGTGGCGACGACATTGCCTTGTTCATGCAAATTGCACACAAGGGTGAGCCGGTGTCGCCTGAGACTGTGCCCTTCATGACCTTGGTGCCGGCCTTCATGACGTCCGAGTTGAAGAGCGCGTTCACGATTGGCTTTTTGATTTACATCCCCTTCGTCGTGATTGACTTCATCATCGCCAGCGTTTTGATGTCCATGGGCATGATGATGCTGTCTCCCATGATGATCTCCATGCCTTTCAAGCTGATGCTCTTTGTGTTGGTGGACGGATGGGGCCTGATCATGGGCTCCTTGGCCTCCAGTTTTGTGATGAATTAGGAGCGCTGGCATGGATACCGCATTGGTGGTCGAACTGGGACAACAAGCGCTTTGGATCACAGTGTTGGTCTCGGCCCCGCTGTTGGTCGTGGCGTTGATCGTGGGTTTGGTGGTGGGCATTTTGCAGGCCGCTACTTCGATCAATGAAGCCACGCTGAGCTTCATCGTCAAGGTCGGTGCTTTGTTTTTGACCTTGGCCGTGGTTGGTGGATGGCAGATCAACACCCTGGTCGAATACATGCGCAGCATCTTCATGCGCATCCCCACTTTGTTCACTTGAGGCGGCGCCGGAGTGCATCCATGAATCTGGCCTCCATCGACATCGTTCAGCACTTTTTCGCCCTGATTTGGCCCATGATCCGAATCTCGGCGATGTTCATTGCCGCCCCCATTTATTCATTAAAGGCCTTCAATGTGCGTTTGCGCATTTTGCTGGCCTTGGTCTTGGCCGTCATGATTTACCCCATGTACCGATGGCCTCAAATTGATCCCTTGTCCGCCGAAGGTTTGTTTGAAGTGTTCAATCAAATTGCCATTGGTGCGGTCATGGGCATGACGCTTCAAGTGGTCGTGGCCGCGGTGGTGGTGGCCGGCCAATCCATGTCGAATTCGATGGGCATGTCCATGGCCAGCATGATTGATCCTGCCATCGGCAATGTGCCTGTGATCTCCGAGTTTTTGCAAGTCTTGTCGACCTTGATCTTTGTCTCTTTGGGGGGGCATGGTCTTTTGATGGGCTTGGTGATCGACAGTTTTCAGACCTTGCCGATCGGTCAGGTTTTCGCTGGTCAGGCCGCCTGGGGGCTCTTTGTTCAATGGAGCTCGATGGTCTTTCTGGGGGCTTTGTTGATGGCATTGCCGATCATGGTGACCTTGCTTTTTGTCAACATGGGTTTGGGCGTTTTAACCCGAGCTACGCCCAGCTTGCAAATATTCTCTGTGGCTCTGCCAGCCTCCATCATCGCGGGTTTTTTGGTTTTATGGCTCTCATTGGGCCACGTCGGTGCGCGCATTCAATGGCTGTGGGTTCAGTCCTTTGAACAAGTGCGGCATTTGTTTAATTTGGCCTGAGCCGTTGTCCCATGGCTGAATCAACTGGAGCAGAAAAAACCGAAAAGCCAACCGCCAGGCGGTTGCGCAATGCCCGTGAAGAAGGGCAAATTGCCCGTTCACGGGAAGTCCCCGCGGCGGCCATCACCATTGCCGGTGTGGTTGTGCTCTTCATGATGGGCCCAACTTGGGTTAAACGTTTGTCAGGCTTAATGTCCGAGGGTTTTCGGTTTGATACCAAGGCCTTGCAATCCCCGAACTTGCTCGCCAGTATTTTTGCCGGTCAGTTGATTGAGGCCTTCGTTTTGATGATTCCTTTGTTTGCCGTGACCCTGGTGGTGGCGGTGGTCTCATCCGGCCTCACCGGCGGTTTCAATTTCACATGGAACGGGGTGATGCCCAAGTTGTCCAAGTTCAATCCTTTGAGTGGCTTGGGTCGAATTTTTGGTAAACAGGCCTTGGTGGAGTTGTTGAAATCATTGGGCAAATTCGCCTTGGTAGGCGCCGTCTTGTTCTTTCAAATTCAACACCATTTACAAGAACTGTTGAGTGTGGGCAGCATGGGTTTACAACCTGCATTGGCCTTGTCGGGCAACTTGATATCCGAGTCGGTTTTGTGGTTGTCACTCAGTTTGTTGATCGTGGCCATGATTGATGCACCCTATCAACGGTGGTCGTTTATGAACCGTCTGAAGATGAGTAAGCAAGAGATCAAAGACGAGATGAAGGACATGGAAGGTCGTCCAGAAATCAAGCAACAAATTCGACGACGTCAACGCGAAATTGCCATGGCCCGCATGATGCAGAAGGTCAAGGAGGCTGATGTCGTCATCACCAACCCAGAACACTTTGCCGTGGCCTTGTCTTACGATCCCTCGTCCAATGGGGCGCCTGTGGTGCTGGCCAAAGGCGTT
>CAILKX010000015.1 GCA_903834975.1 uncultured Curvibacter sp. | reverse complement strand
GGTCATGTCGAACTTGCCTTCCTTTAAACACCTCTTGCTCGACTGGGAAGTCGTGCCAACCACAGGCATTGGCCACATTGGGCACATTGGCCACATTGGGCAGGTGGCCCGCGTCACCTTAAATCGGCCCGAGGTCCGCAACGCTTTCAATGAAGAGGTGATTGCTGAACTCAATCAAGTTTTTCAGTATTTAGGCCAGCAAGACGAGGTAAGGGCCATTGTGTTGGCGGCCAACGGTTCTGCTTTTTGTGCCGGGGCCGACTTGAATTGGATGAAGCGAATGGCGGCTTATTCGCATGCCGAAAATTGGGCTGACGCAGCGAAATTGGCTGAAATGCTGAAAACGCTTTACACCTGTCCCAAACCCACGGTGGCACAAATTCAGGGCGATGTTTATGCCGGTGGATTGGGACTGGTTTCGGCTTGCGACATCGCCATCAGCGCCGACACCGCGCACTTTTGCGTCAGCGAAGTCAAGATTGGTCTCATGCCCGCCACCATCAGCCCCTATGTCATTCGGGCCATGGGCGCTCGCGCCGCACACCGTTACTTTTTGACGGCCGAGCGATTTAATGCGGTCGAAGCGCACCGCATTGGCTTGGTTCATGAGGCCGTGCCTGCCGAGGAATTGGCCATCAAAGTCAACTCATTGGCACAAGCCTTGGCACAAGCGAGCCCGGATGCGGTGCGCGCCACCAAGCAGTTGGTGCAAGACGTGGCCGAGCAAGAAATCTCAACCGAGTTGGTGAACGCCACCGTGAAAGGCATTGCCGACATCCGGGCCAGTGCGCAAGGGCAAGAGGGCGTTCAAGCCTTTCTACAAAAACGATCGCCGAACTGGCTGGGAGAGGCCCGTGTTTAAGAAAATTTTGATCGCCAATCGGGGCGAAATCGCGTGCCGTGTCGCCGCCACGGCCCGGCGCATGGCCATCAAAACGGTGGCGGTTTATTCCGATGCAGATGCCAACGCCAAACACGTCATGGCCTGTGATGAATCTGTTTACTTGGGCGGGAGCGCCGCCAAAGACAGTTATTTGCAATGGCAAAAAATCATCGAGGCGGCCTTGGCCACCGGGGCTGAAGCGATCCACCCGGGTTATGGTTTTTTGAGCGAAAACGAGGCTTTCGCGACGGCCTGCGCTCAAGCCGGTTTGGTCTTCATTGGCCCTTCTGCTGCTGCCATTCAGGCCATGGGTTTGAAAGCCGAATCCAAACAACTCATGGAAAAAGCCGGGGTGCCCTTGGTGCCCGGCTACCACGGGTCCGATCAAAACCCTGAGCGTTTGCAACGCGAAGCCGACCGCATCGGTTATCCGGTTCTCATCAAAGCCAGTGCGGGTGGCGGTGGCAAGGGCATGCGACGGGTCGAGCAAGCGGCCGACTTCGCATCGGCCTTGGCCTCTTGTCAACGCGAGGCCATCAACAGCTTTGGTGACGCCGCGGTGCTGATCGAGAAATACGTGCAACGCCCTCGTCACATTGAAATCCAGGTTTTTGGCGACAGCCAGGGCCAGGTGGTGCACTTGTTTGAGCGCGATTGCTCGGTGCAACGCCGCCATCAAAAAGTTTTGGAAGAAGCGCCTGCGCCAGGCATGACCGACAGTTTGCGCCAACAAATGGGCCAGGCCGCTGTCGCCGCCGCCAAGGCCGTTGACTATGTGGGCGCTGGCACGGTGGAATTTATCGTCGAGCAAAAGGGCTACGACCAACCCGACGCGATGGTGTTTTATTTCATGGAAATGAACACCCGTTTGCAGGTCGAGCACCCGGTCACCGAGGCCATCACGGGCTTGGACTTGGTCGAGTGGCAGTTGCGAGTGGCCTCGGGCGAGCCCTTGCCTTTGTCTCAGGACCAGCTTCAAATTCATGGCCACGCCATTGAAGCGCGGATTTGCGCCGAATCCCCCGACAAAGATTTCTTGCCCGCAACCGGAACCTTGCACGTTTACCGCAAACCCTTTGCGACCGCGTTTGAACGCGGCGTGGTGCGGGTCGACGACGGCGTTCGTGAAGGCGACGTCATCAGTCCCTTTTACGACTCCATGGTGGCCAAACTGATCGTGCACGGCGCCAATCGGGCGGAGGCTTTGGCGCGCTTGGACTCGGCCTTGGCGCAAACCCACATTGTGGGCGTCAACAACAACGTGGCCTTCCTGCGACACGTGGTGAAAAGCCGCGCGTTCGCCCAAGCCCAGTTGGACACGGCCTTGATTGAGCGCGAGAAAGACCAGCTCTTCCACCAAACGCCACTGCCAATTCAATGGACTGTCGCCGCCGCGGTAGCGTCGCTTTTGCAAGCCGAGCAAAGCCAAGTCAACGTCGATCCCTTTAGCCAAAGGGATGGCTGGCGCCTCGGTGGCAAAACAAGCCGAACCTTCGACTTTGAAATGGATGGCCAAGCGCTCAGCGCGACCTTGCAGGGCGTTAACCGACAAGCGATGGGCCAAGGTCAAACCTTGGCCATTCACCGCCATCAAGGCGAAGAACAAAACAAAGAAGAAAACAAAGACAAAAACAAAGTCAAAGGCCAAGTACCCAACCAGTCCCCTGGGTTCGAAGCCGTCCTGTCTTGGACGCATTCGAACGGGGCTCCCCACCACAGCGGTGAATTCGACTTGACCTTGGGCCCGTCAAGGCGCACTTGCCGCGTTGATGTCTTGGGTCAGCCGGGTCGGTCGCTGGCAGTGGATTTATTTGTCTTCAGCGACGTCGGTTCGGCACAGATCAAATACATCGACCCCTTGCTACAAGCAGGACAAGGCACGTCTGAGAGCGGGGGGCGTTTGACCGCGCCCATGCCGGGCAAGGTCATT
>CAILKX010000014.1 GCA_903834975.1 uncultured Curvibacter sp. | reverse complement strand
CTGAACCACGTCATGGTCAGCGCGCTTTACCGCAAACCCCTGTTGGGAAATTTAGAAGAAGGCAGCAGCTTGTCGCTGATTGCCAAGGTCGGCACCGGCCTGGCGATTGTTCACCCTGAAATTGACATCAATGGTCAGCCCAACAGCGTGGGCAATAAAAACTTAACCAATTTGTTGGGCACGAATTCGGGTTGGTGGCGCATCGTCGGCACCTCTACGGGTGAAGAACTGGGCTTTCGTTACGTGCCCGTCAAGCCCGTGTATCTAGAGCTGACCAACAAACAAATTTATACCTCGATGCGGAACATTCCTGTGTACAAAGGGACTGCTTCACAAAACGTTCGATCCAATGAAATGGTGATGAGCGTTGGGTATATTTTTTAATAATCATTGAGCATGAGACGGGTCAAAAATATGACGCACTTTTGTCATATTCAACTGTCATCATGCTTGAATGAGAATTTTCTTTCAAGAAATTGCCGATCTCTATCAAGAGAAAGGTGATCTTCAGTACCACGGCGAAAACGTCACTCAGCTGGTTCATGCTTGGCAGTGTGGCCAGTTGGCGAAGCAGCAGGGGGCTTCGCCTGAGTTGCAAATGGCCGCGTGGTTGCACGACATTGGGCATTTGTTAACCGGCCAAACCGGGACGCCCACGGTGGTGGGAATTGATGACCAGCACCAAGTTTTGGGCAGCCATTATTTGGCGCAAAAACTCCCTCCCGCCGTGGTGCAGCCCGTGGCTTTGCATGTGCTGGCCAAGCGCTATCTGGTCTCGACGAATCGAGATTACCAGGCGCAATTGTCTGAAGATTCAATCCGCAGCTTGGCCCTTCAAGGGGGCTCGATGACCGAGGTGGAGTGCCAGGCGTTTATCAAAATGCCTTTCTCACAAGACGCTATTTCTTTGCGCCAATGGGATGACGCGGGCAAAGCGACCCGCCATCCTATGCCCGCCCAAGCCAAGATGCTGGCGGACTTCAAACAACTCGCTGAAAGTTTGATGTGAGCATGCTGGCCATTCGCTGCGCGAATAAAACTTTCGAATCCCATGGCCGCGTCACCAAGGCCATTGATCACGTGAGTTTTGACATCAACGCGGGTGAATCGGTGGCTTTGATCGGCGCCTCTGGTTCTGGAAAATCGACGCTGATGAGGGCCATTTGTGGCCTGGAAATTCTGGATAAAACCAGCGGTGAGCTGCTTTTGGATCAACAGTTGATTCAATCAAAAGGCGAACTCTCGCCCCACATCCGACGCATTCGGCAAGAGATGGGTGTGATTTTTCAGCAATTCAATTTGGTCGGTCAACTCGATGTATTGACCAATGTGCTGATCGGCTTGACCCCTCAGAAAAACGTCTTTCAAATCATGACCAGGCGTTTTACGTTGGAAGAAAAAGCCCGGGGTTTAGATTCATTAGAAAAAGTCGGCTTGGTGGACTTGGCCTATCAAAAATCGTCAACGCTTTCGGGTGGGCAGCAGCAACGGGTGGCCATTGCACG
>CAILKX010000013.1 GCA_903834975.1 uncultured Curvibacter sp. | reverse complement strand
GCTTGGCTGGCCGGCCAAGATGGGCAAAGCGCCGACTTGAACGCCAACAGCTGGCATTTTTCAGGCCGACTCGGCGCCCGGATCGAGCAAAACGCCGACCCGGTCTTGGCCCACGCCAGCGGTTTGGGCAGCAACAGCAGCGTTCAGCCCCGACTGACTGGTTCGGCCTTGGTGGCCACCCTGGGACCGGTGAACTTGCAAGCCTTTTCGCACAACACCTGGTGGGGACCCGGTTGGCAAAGTGCCCTGATGGCCTCAAACAATGTGCCCGCTTGGAATGCCATTGGTTTTCAGAGGGCCGAAAGCGGCACCAGTGAATCGGCTCTGCTGAGTTGGATGGGGCCATGGAGCTTTGAGTTCTTTGTGGCCAAAGCCCAAGACCCGATGGTGGTCAGCAACCAGCCTTCGGGCTATTTTTACACCGACATGCGCGTCAACATCAAGCCCTATCCTTGGTTGGAAATGGCTGCCAGCCGGATGTTCCAAAATGACGGAGTCGGACGCATTGGAGGACTTAACAACTACCTCAAGGGCATCATTGGCAAAAAGTCAGATTTCAACGTTTATACCGACAAATTAGCGCCCGGCCAGAAAAATCCCGACGTCGGCAACTCTTTGGCGGGCTATGACGTCCGGGCGAGTTGCGAGGTGTTGGGTTTACGTTGTGCGGCGTATTACCAATTGATGGGCGAAGACACCCACACGAACAATTTGCCGAGCAAATTTTTGGGCGTGTATGGCACGGAAACCTGGAGCGAAGACGGCCGCTTCCGGCTCTTTTACGAATATGCCAACACCTTTTGCTACGGCCACCCCTTCCCGGTACGCGTAAACCAGCCAGGGTGTGCTTACGTCAATTACCAATATCCACAGGGCGAAACCAACGGAACACGTTGGCAGGGATCCAGTTTCGGTCCGGACAGCGCCCTGAACACCTTGGGTTTTTATGACGCGGAAAATCGACTGTTGGTGAAATACACCCACGGACAAATTGGCAACCAAGTGGGCAGTTACCACCCCAGCGACAGCAACCTGCCCCGAGGCGTCACCCGAGCATTCAGCGCCAAACAAAGCTTCGATTGGCTGGGCACCACTTGGACGCCCGAGCTTGACTACCTTCACCTCGCCAGTGGCATTGGCATGCGGGCTTACCGCAACACCGACCTGCGCTTGGGCCTCACGGCCACAATGCCTTTGGATGGCCCTTGGCTAAATGGCCCCTGGGACTCCGCCCCTTACGGCCTCTTCAGCAAAGCCACCCGCTCGCTGAACAGCCCGTCCCTGTGGCAAGACGTCAAAGGAACGACCGAGCGCATTTTCAGCGCCGACGTTTGGCCGGGTTGGGCTTGGGCCGCAGGCGGCGTGATGCTGGCCCACACCTTGGACAGCCGGGGCGACCATTGGGCCCAGAATCACCAATCTAAAACGGACAAGATGTGGGGGCGTTGGGGCTCTGACGTGCCGCTTTTGACCATGGCCGGCACCGGCTTGATGGCCAGCGGCTTTTTTGGCGAATCGCTCAACCAGCCGGCCAGTTTGGCGTTTCAATCGGGCTTGCTGGTGTTTGTCGGCGACGAAGCGCTCAAGTTCGCGGTGGGTCGTGATCGCCCCAACCTGAACCAAGGCGATGCCACCTTCGCGCCCTTCAAAACGACGTCTTTGAACAGCAGCTTTGCCTCAGCCCACACCGCCATTGCCTTTGCCACTTTGACGCCCTATGCCCAAGCGTATGACATGCCTTGGCTGTATGCGGTGGGCGCCTTCACGGGGTTGGGCCGAATGCAGCAGCGCCAACACTGGTTCTCAGACACCGTGGCCGGTGCTGCTTTGGGCTATGCCACCGCCTCGGCCTTGACCTACCAACGCGAGCGCCAAGCGCGCTATGGAGAGGCCAAGCCCGGCGAGCCGACTTTCCTAGTCAGCCCCAGTCGGGTCGACGTTGCTTGGGCCTTCCATTGAAACCGACCGCCACCTCACCCACCCGCCTCGCTTCTTTTGGGCATGCCTTGCGCGGCATTCGCGTGTTGTTCAAAAGTCAGGTGAACGCGCGCCTCCACTTGCTGGCCGCCACCCTGGTCGTTGCACTGGGCTGGGGTCTGCAAGTGTCTGCAAGCGAATGGCTGGCATTGGTCTTGGCCATGTCGGCGGTGTTCACCGCAGAAGCCCTGAACACCGCCTTGGAATTGGTGGTTGATCTGGTCTCGCCCGAGTGGCACGCCTTGGCCCGTGACGCCAAAGATGTGGCCGCTGGCGCGGTCTTGTTGGCCAGCATGGGCGCGGTCGTTGTCGGTGGTCTGGTCTTTTTGCCGAAGTTCTTTAATTGACCCCCTTTTTGACACACCAACGACCCAAAGTTTGGTGAAAATGGTTTGATGAAAATGCCATTTTTGAACCGACTTTTTAGCCCGCTTCTTAACAAGCTTCAAAACCTGCAGCCAGCCCAGGCCAACGGTGCTTCAGGCGTCGTGACGACCTCTGCCCAGGGGCCGTTGCTGTTGGTCACTGTCCTGTTGGCCGGCTTGTGCTTGTCTCCGCTGTACAGCCCAGCTGCTGAGCCCACCCTCGACATCAAGCTCATTGCCATCAACGACTTTCATGGCAATTTGGAGCCCCCTGCTGGCAAGGTAACCAATGAGCAAGGTGTTGCCGTACGGGCCGGGGGCGCCGTCCATTTGGCCAATGCCATTCAAAAATTAATCGCGCAAAACCCCCTTCATGCCGTGGTGTCGGCGGGCGATTTGGTGGGCGCCAGCCCCTTGGCCTCGGGCTTGTTTTTGGATGAAGGGGCGGTGGAAGTCGCCAACTTATTTCCATTGGACTTCAACGCGGTGGGCAACCACGAATTTGACAAAGGCTGGCAAGAGTTGCGTCGACTCCAAACCGGGGGTTGCGCCAAGTTCACCGAGCGCCCCCCTTGCGCCCTCTCGTCACCATTTGAAGGGGCTCAGTTTCAATTTTTGGCGGCCAATGTGCGGACCCCAGACGGCGCCACCTTGTTTCCCGGCAGCGCCCTCAAAACCTGGCGCATTGGCCAAGATGAAATCAAAATTGGCTTCATCGGGATGACCCTGCGGGCCACGCCCACCATGGTGACGCCCAAAGGGGTGGCCGGTTTGCGGTTTGATGACGAAGCCCAAACCGCCAACCGCTTGGTCGCCGAGCTCAAAGCCCAAGGTGCCAACACCGTGGTGCTGTTGATCCACCAAGGCGGTCAAGCCAGCAACAAATTTCAAGACGCGGCCTGCCCCGATTTAGACGGTGATATTTTGCCCATCGTGGCGCAACTCGACCCGGCCATTCAAGTCGTGATTTCGGGCCACACGCACCGCGCCTATTTGTGCCGTTTGCCGAATCCGGCGGCGTCCGACCCGAAAGGCCGCTTGCTCACCAGCGCGGGTTATTACGGCACGCTCCTCACCAACATTGATTTGCAATTTGACCCACGCACCAAACAATTGGTCGGCACCAAGGCCACCAATCAAGTGGTCGAAGCCAAACCTTTCGATACGGCCAATTCAATCAGCGAAGCCAACCCCAACGTCACGGCCAAGGTGGCTGAATTGGTGAGCCGCTATGTTCAGGCGGCGCAAAGTGTGGCGGGCCAAAAAGTGGGCTTTTTGTCTGAATCGTTGTTAGCGGGTTTGAATGCGCAGGGCGTATCACCTCTGGGTTGGTTGATCGCCGACTCGCAGCTGGCGGCCACACAAGGCGCTGATCAGGGTCGTGCTCAATTGGTCTTGATGAACCCCGGTGGCGTGCGCGCACCGCTCTTGGTGCCGCAAGGGGGTGGGCCTGTGAACTTCGGCGAGGTCTATAACGTGCAGCCCTTTGGCAATGCGTTGGTGACCAAAAGCTACACCGGCGCTCAACTCAAAGCCCTGCTTGAAGAACAATTTGGCGGCGCTTACACACGCATGCTTTATCCCTCCAAGGGCCTGACTTATGAGATCAACAACACCGCCCCATGGGGTCAGCGGGTACAGAACCTGCGTTTGAATGGCGAACCCCTTGAAGCAGCACAAACTTACCGCGTCACGATGAACGCCTTTTTGGCCGATGGCGGCGACCGCTTCAACGTCGCCAAACAGGGGCTAGACGCCTGGGTTGGGCCTTTGGATGTCGACGCCTTTGCAGCGTATTTGAACCGCCAATCACCAGTGTCGGCGCCCCAAGACAAACGCTTCAGGAACAGCCCCTGAGGGGCCATTCCTGAAGCGTTTTTAAAGAACGATTGCTCGTTTAATCGGGGTGAGATTCTGACAGTTTCAAGATCAGCATCTTGAAACGCTCACCCAGTCGCTCATTGCGGTCGGTCAAAAAGTTGAATGCCAACAAACCGACCAAGGCAATCGAAATACCGAAGGCAGTGGCATAGAGCGCCGTACCGATGCCCGCGCTGACGCCAGCGGGGTCTGACATGCCCGACTTGGACAAGGCCAAGAAGGTGTCGACAATGCCAAAAATGGTCCCCAAAAGACCCATCAAAGGCGCCGCGGTCACGATGGTGTCGAGCAACCAAAGACGTTGATTCGAGTCGTCCCGAGCGGCCAAGAAGGCCGCATCGGCACGGTCTTGACGGACCGCAGGGGACAGCTGTTGGTGCTCCAACACCAGCATTCTTTTCACCATCACCGAGACCGTGTCGTTGGCCAAACTGGCTTCCAATTGCGCAGGGGAAACCGACGCATCCAAGTCCTGCAACAACTGGTTGGCACGGCGCAAGTTAACGCCAGAAAAAATGAGGCGCTCAATGCTGATGACAATGGCCGCCAAGGCGGACAAAGTCATCAGACCAAATGAGACTTGATGAAGCAGCTCGGTCATCAGAAGTCTGCGCTCAGGCTCATGCTGGTGAAGCGAGGGGCACCGACGTAGTAAGTGGGCACACCGCCACCGGCTTTGGTGGGGTCGATGGTGGTCGTGACGCTGGAACCGCTGCCCGCATTGGCAATCAGGTACTTGGCATTGAACAAGTTACTGACATTCAAACGGATGGTGGGGTTCTTCAAGAAGCCGGCATTCTCAAAGCGATAGCCTGCGTTGAAGTCGAACACGGTGTACCCATCCAAGGATTCGTCGTTCACCAGGGTGGAATAACGCTTGCCGGTGTACTTGGCGTTCAAAGTGGCCAAGAAGGGGCCTTCTGCGTACTGCACGCTCGCACCGTACATCCACAGCGGGGTGTCGGGGAACTGGTTGCCTGCCGTTGGCAAGGTGGTCGAGACCGTTGCTGGGAAGTTGTTCTGGATCAAGCTTTGGGTGTAGGTGGCTGAACCAAAAGCACTCCAACCGTGCTGAGGGGTGGTGCCGGCCTGCAATTCAAAACCACGCATGCGGGAGGCGCCGACGTTGAAGTCGTTGTAGTTGTTGGTCATGGGGTCGTACCCTTGGGCCAAACGGTTTTGGAAGTTCACCTGGAACACCGCCAAGGAACCCTTCACCTGGTCGTCGGCATAGCGGAAACCGCCTTCGTAGGTGGTGGAAGTTTCAGCCTTCACCACCGTGTTGGGCTTGATGGTGTAACCGGTCAAGGCGCCGTTGACGTAACTCCCGCCGTAGACTGAATAGGCCAACACATAGTTGCCAGGTGCACGCATGTTTTGTGTGACGTTGGCAAAGCCTTGCGTTGTGTCACTCAACTTGTAAGTCATGCCCAAAGAAGGCAAGGCCTTGGCGTAGGTGGCTTCCAAGGCGTAATCCGCACCACCACCGCCGGAAGTGGTCGACGCATTGCCCGAGCCCGAACCGCTGGCGTAGTTGTTGAAGCGGCGGGTCAAGGCGGTGTAACGCACGCCGCCGACCACGGTCAAAGCACCCTGGGTATAGGTGTCTTGCAAAAAGGCCGAGTAGGCCGCATTGCGGGTCAACCAATTGCGGTTTTCATAAATCGCGCCGTTGTTGTAGCTGAGCAGGTTGTTGCGCAACCAAGGGTCACCAATGACACCCGTGTTGCTCACCGTGGTAGCGGGGGCCGTTTGCTTGTGACGCGCATCTTCAGCCCAGAGGCCAGCCATGATTTTTTGGTCTTCCAACTCGTAGTTGGCCTTGAACGTCACGCCAGGACGGTGGGTCTCGGTGACGCTGCCGCGGTACACGCCGTTGGCGGTGGTGTTTGAGCCGGTTCCGGTGTTGGTGGTGAAGTTGGCAATGCCGTTGCCAAAAGCGCCCGGGTTGCCTGAGGTGGTGGGCAGATTGTTTTGTTCGGTGCCGCCGGTGCCGTAGCCGAACCAGAAGTAGGGTTCAGCGCTCAAGGTCAGCTGGCTGTTGATTCGGCTTTGCAAGCGCGACGTGATCAACATGTTTTCAAACGGGTTCACCGAGTAAGCGTAGTAAGGCAAGACCGTGCGGGCGGTGGTGCTGGAAGCCGAGCTGTAGCCAAAATTGGCCACGCCGCTTTCAGACTTGGCCGGACCCACATTGTGTTGAGGAATGACATTGCTGAAATCCAAGCTGGGGTTGGTGGCAAATTCTTGCTTGGTCAACGTCAAGAAATTGTTGTTGTAGGCGTTGTTGTAAAGAACCGTGGCCGAGAATTGGGTGTCGGCGCTCAGTTTGACATCCAAGCCAGCGTCCATATGGTCGCGCTTGGCTTGGCCAAAGCCTTTGAACTTGTCAACGCTGGAATGGGAGGCTGAGAAGAAGGCTTTGGTGGGGACGTTTTCACCCAACAAACCGGTGTCCAAGCGGGCAAAGGTTTTGTTGAAATGCAATTGACCCACCGACTCCGTGAACTTGCCACCCGCCTTGTCGTTGGGGCCGCAAGTCACCAAGCCGACGTTACCGCCGGAGGCGCCCACGTGAGGGGCATCGGTGTCGGTAGAGCCTTGGGTGATGAACAATTCACACAGGTTTTCAGAATCGGTGTATTCCTGGGGATAGATGGCGAAGCTGCCCGAGTCATTCACCGGGGCACCGTTGATGGTGAAACCCATTTGATCGCTGTTAAAACCGCGCACACGCAGATTGCCGCCGAAAAGACCGGTCGCGTCGTAGCTGGAAGCATTGACGCCGGGCATCAAGTTCAGCAATTGAAAGGGGTTGGCGGTCGCGCGCTCTTTTTCGATGGCCGCTTTGGTCACCGTGCTCTTGGTTTTGACGCTGTCCTCGTCGATCAGCAGGCCGTTGCCCAAGCTGTCACCGGAACCACTGATTTTGACGGTGCCCACGTCGGTGGTGGTTTGCGCCAAAGCGCCATTAAAAATGCCAGCACCCAACAGG
>CAILKX010000012.1 GCA_903834975.1 uncultured Curvibacter sp. | reverse complement strand
TCGGTGTGGCCCTTTTGACGACCAAAGCCCTTGACTTCGGTCACCGTGATGCCTTGAACCCCCATCGCAGAGAGGGCTTCACGCACCTCGTCCAGCTTGAACGGTTTGATGATGGCAGTGACAAGTTTCATGTGTACTCCTGGTGATGCGTACAAAGAGGAAGAATTAGAAGGTGTACTTCACGCCAGCAACGAAGTCGCTCTTGCTCAGGCTCTTGCCGGAAGGCGCAACGTAGGAACCGGTTTTGGCATCGGTGCCAATCAAAGCAGCAGAAGCTGAGAAACCGTTACCGAAGTCTTTACCCAAGGTCAAAGAGTAGTCGGTGTAGGAGTAAACGCTGTTGCCTTTGCCAGCCACGGTTTGGTGACCCAGGTGGGGCACAAAGCTGAGGCCATCGCCCAAGTCAAAGTTCAAAGACAAATCGGTGTAGCCAGAGCCTTTGCTGTTGACCGTACCGAACAAGTCGCCCAAGCTGTAAGAGTACTTGGCGGTGAAGATTTTGTAAGTCAATGCGCCATAAACTTCATCGGTGTTGGCGTTGGCAAAGCCACTGATTTTGGCCAAAGTGTTGCCAGCGTATTCATAACGCAGGTAGCCCACGTCATACGTCAAATCGGTGGCGAGTTCGCCGCGGTAGCCGCCGTACAAGTCCAATTCAACGGGACCCTTCACACCCTTGACCTTGGCGATGGTGCCGTTGTCTTTGATCCAGTCGATGGAAGAAAACCAAGTGCCCAGGTACCAACCGTCCTTTGAGGTGAAGTCAGCACCACCCTGAACAGCGGGCAACAAACGCGATTGAGAAATGCCGCGGTAACGGTATTCGCTGATCACGCCGGCGTTGAAAGCCAAGGTGTCAACGGGTTCAGCGGCAGCAGGCGCTGCTTCTTCAGCGTGAGCAACGCCAGCAACCGAACCCATCAGGGCCAAGGCGGAAATCAGAAGTGTTTTTTTGAATTGAGATTGCATGTAAAGCTCCAGTTAAAAAAGTCAAAGACGTTACAACTCAGCACAGAACGTGCCAGTTACTTTCGCTTTCAAAAATCCCCGTTCTGCGTGTAACGCCCCAAGATGATACAAAAAGGAAAGCCCCATCAATTTAATTGCACCAATAAAGTGCGTGTCGGGTTTTGAGGGCAGGGATGCACCGATATAAGGCGCTGCTGGGGACGCGGGATAATGGCCCTTCTTTTTTGAATTCCCTTCCTTTTTCGGTTTCCCTTGAACGCCCCTCTCGTTATTGAATTCCCCGAATCCTTGCCCGTCAGCGGCCGCCGTCAGGACATCACCGAGGCCCTAAAAGGCCATCAGGTGGTGGTGGTTTGCGGCGAAACGGGCTCGGGCAAAACCACGCAACTGCCCAAAATTTTGTTGGCGATGGGCTATGGCAAGTGGGGCAAAGAAAATGCCCCGCCAGGCCAGCGGGGTCGGCTGATTGGCCACACCCAACCGCGCCGAATTGCCGCCAGTTCAGTGGCCAAGCGAATTGCCGAGGAGCTCAAGACGCCGTTGGGTGAAGTCGTGGGTTACAAGGTGCGTTTTCAAGATCGGCTCAGCAAAGGCGCTTCGGTCAAACTGATGACCGACGGTATTTTGTTGGCCGAGACCCAAACCGACCCGCTGCTCAAAAGCTACGACGCGATCATCATTGACGAGGCGCATGAGCGAAGCCTGAACATCGACTTCTTGTTGGGCTATCTGCGTCAAATTCTGCCGCGGCGACCCGACCTGAAAGTCATTGTCACGTCGGCCACGATTGACGCGAATCGTTTTGCCGAGCACTTTGCCTCATCGAAAGGACCCGCACCCGTTATTTATGTGTCGGGTCGAACCTTTCCGGTCGAGCAGCGTTACCGCCCCTTCGAGGAGTCCAAGGATTACGGTTTAAACGAGGCCATCGCTGATGCGGTGGACGAGCTGTGGGTGGGGGGCGCGGTACGCGCGGGCGGCGGCGGCGACATCTTGGTGTTTCTGCCTGGCGAGCGAGAAATTCGCGAAGCCGCCGACCATTTGCGCGGCCACTTGGCCCACCAGCCCGCCTTGAGAAATGCCGAGGTCTTGCCTCTGTTTTCAAGGCTATCTCAAGCCGAACAAGAGCGCATTTTTGAGGGCCACACCGGACGACGGATTGTGCTGGCCACCAACGTCGCCGAAACCTCGTTGACGGTGCCAGGTATTCGTTTTGTCATCGACGCGGGCACGGCGCGGGTCAAGCGGTACAGCTACCGCGCCAAGGTGGAGCAACTCTTGGTCGAACCCATCAGCCAAGCGGCGGCGAACCAGCGGGCCGGGCGTTGCGGGCGCGTGGCCGATGGCATTTGTATTCGCCTCTATGACGAAAAAGACTATTTAGGTCGTCCGCGATTCACCGACCCTGAAATTTTGCGCAGTTCCTTGGCCAGCGTCATTTTGCGCATGATGTCTTTGCATTTGGGCGAAATCGCGCAGTTTCCTTTTTTGGAGGCGCCCTCGGGTCGTGCCATCAGTGACGGCATTCAACTGTTGCAAGAGCTGGGCGCGGTCGATGAAATTCGCTCAGAGCTGACCCCGATGGGCCACGAGTTGGCCAAGCTGCCTTTAGACCCGCGTGTGGGCCGCATGATTTTGGAAGCCCGCGATCGACAAGCCCTGCACGAGGTGCTGGTCATCGCCGCCGCGCTGACGGTGCAAGATGTGCGTGACCGGCCTTTGGAAGCGCAAGCCCAAGCCGACCAACAACACGCCAAGTTTGACGACGACAAAAGCGAATTCACGGGTTACTTCCGCCTTTGGCAATGGATCAACCATGCACGGGGAGGCGAGTCGGGCACCCACAAACTCAGTAACCGCCAATACGAGGCCGTGTTGCGACAAAACTTCATCAACATTCGCCGGGTGCGCGAGTGGCGCGACATCCACAGCCAACTGTTGACCGTGGTTGCCGAGCACCGCTGGCCGTTGAATCCCCAGCCTGCGAATTACGAGCAATTGCATCTGTCGCTGCTGGCCGGTTTGCTCGGCAATGTGGGCTACAAACTGGAAGACGACGTCGAATACTTGGGGGCCCGAGGCATCAAGTTCCACCGGCACCCTGGCGCGCATTTGCGCAAAAAACCAGGCCGCTGGATTGTCTGTGCTGAGCTGGTCGAAACCTCGCGTTTGTTTGGTCGGGGCATCGCCAACATCGAGCCGACTTGGTTAGAACAAGTTGGCGGGCATTTGCTGCGCAAGCAATTGCTCGATCCGCATTGGGAGAAAAAATCGGCCGAAGTGGTGGCCTATGAGCGCGCCACTTTGTATGGCCTGGTGGTCTACAGCGGGCGGCGAAAATCCTATGGCCAAGTGGACCCTGCGGCGGCACGAGAAATTTTTATTCGCCAAGCTTTGGTCGACGGTGAATGGGAAACGCCCTTGCCATTTTTGGCGGCCAATCAAAAAATGGTGCGCCGCGTGGAAGAGTTGGAACACAAATCGCGCCGACAAGATGTGTTGGTGGACGATGAATTGATTTTTGCGTTTTACGACGAGCAAATTCCCGCTGACATTTTTTCGGGTGCGGGCTTGAGCCACTGGTGGCGAGAACAATCGCAATCGACGCAGAATCCCAAGCTGTTGTTCATCAGCCAAGAAGCCTTGATGCGGCACGAAGCCGCCAGCATTACGGGCCAAGCCTTTCCGAGGCGCTTGCGTTTGGGCGGCGTCGATTGCAACGTGGCCTATTTGCACGAACCCGGTGATGCCAAAGACGGCGTTACCGTTGAGGTGCCGCTGTTTGTGCTGAACCAAGTGAACGAGGAGCGCTGCGAGTGGCTGGTGCCCGGCATGTTGAAAGACAAAGTGCAAGCCTTGCTTAAAAGTCTGCCGCAACGACCGCGTTCCCGATTGGTGCCCTTGCCAGACAGCGCAGAAAAAATAGCGATCCAGCTCAACGAGCCTGAAGCCTTTGGTCAAGGTGGTTTGAGCGACACCTTGTTGAAGGTGGTGCGGGGCATGGTGAATGTGGAAGTGAAATTGACCGACTTCAAACTCGACATGCTGCCACCGCATTTGTTCATGAACTTCAAAGTGGTCGACGAGCACGGCCGCCAACTGGGCATGGGCCGCAACTTGGGTGCTTTGAAGGCCGAACTTGGCAAGCAAGCCCGAGGCGCCTTTCAAGCGCTGGCGGCTTTGAAAGTCGGCGGGACTTCATCAGCATCGCCACCATCGCCACCATCGCCACCATCGTCCGACGTCGTCAGGTCTGAAAGTGCTGGTGGGGCACCCAAAACTTCAGCGAATCCAGCGCCTGCCTGGACGACCATCACGACCACCACGACTCAAGCGCCCGACCGAATCTACACCGATTGGACTTTTGGTGAGTTGCCTGAGTTGATGGAAATTCAACGTGGCAAGCAGAGCCTCATTGGTTTTCCAGCCTTGATCGATCAAGGCACCGGTGTTCGCATCGAAGTCTTTGACGAACCCGATGTGGCCGCCCACAAACACCGTCTTGGCTTGCGGCGGCTCTTTGCCTTGCAGATCAAAGACGCGCTGAAATACCTGGAAAAGAACCTGCCCGATTTGCAAAAAATGGCCGTCGCTTACCTGCCACTGGGCACCCTAGAAGCGTTGCGTGAGCAAATTTTGGGCGTCGCGATTGACCGCGCTTTTTTGCTGGACCCTTTGCCGACAGATGCCCAAGCCTTCAAGCGCCGACTCGAAGAGGGGCGAGGCCGCTTGACCTTGATTGCCAACGAAGTCGCGCGTTTGGCGGCGGGCATCTTGACCGAATTTGCGCTGGCGCAACGCAAGGTCAAAGACAGCAAGGCCGCGCCGGATGCCGCTGCCGATGCCGCCCAGCAACTGCAGCGATTGGTGCCTAAAAACTTCATCTATGACACGCCTTGGGCCAGCTTGCAGCATTTGCCCCGTTACCTCAAAGCCATCACCTTGCGCCTTGAAAAAGTGCGTGCAGACCCGTCGCGTGACGCCACTCGACTGGCCGAATTGCGGCCGCAAGAGCAGCGTTATTGGCGATTGGTGGCGGAACGCAAAGGCCAGGTGGATGCGCGCATGCAGGAGTTCCGTTGGCTGCTCGAAGAGCTACGGGTCAGCTTTTTTGCACAGGAATTGCGCACGCCCCAACCGGTGAGCGTGAAGCGTTTGGACAAAGCCTGGGCCCAAATCAACGCTTGAGCTTTAAAAAAACCGCATCACCTCCGTGACTCCCCCAATGCCCAGGGGCTTCGAGAAGCG
>CAILKX010000011.1 GCA_903834975.1 uncultured Curvibacter sp. | reverse complement strand
TTTTTTGCACAGGAATTGCGCACGCCCCAACCGGTGAGCGTGAAGCGTTTGGACAAAGCCTGGGCCCAAATCAACGCTTGAGCTTTAAAAAAACCGCATCACCTCCGTGACTCCCCCAATGCCCAGGGGCTTCGAGAAGCGGTAAGCTGGACGTCATAAAAGTTTGAAAAAACAGGAGACTTCATGCCCGCTTTGACTGCGCACCACGCTTTTTGGCCTCAACGTGTGCCCAAGACGTTGACTGCACCCAGCACGCCCCTTTGGGACAACTTGGCGGTGAATGCCAAGCGCTACCCGGACAAGCCGGCCTTGGTGTTTTTTGACCGATCCATCACTTACGGTGAGATGTTGCATCAGGTGGAGCAATTGGCGGCCAAGCTCGCCGCTTTGGGCGTCAAAAAAGGCGACCGAGTCGTTTTGCTGATGCAAAACTGTCCGCAACTTGTCATTGCGCATTACGCTATTTTGCGGGCCAACGCGGTGGTCGTCCCGGTCAATCCGATGAACCGTGCCGAGGAACTCAAGCATTACATCTTGGACCCCGAGGCCAAGGTGGCCATCACCACGGCAGACTTGGCCCTCGAGTTGGTCAAGGCCGACTCTGAGTTGCCCGCTGAACATCGCTTGCAGCACCTCATCACCGCCCATTTGAGCGATGCATTTGACTTGGAAGCCGCCAAAGACCAAATTCCAACGGCTTGGGACGCGTGGCTGCGGACCCGTTTTGACGCCCCCGTATTGAGCGGTGGCCAGCACCATGTCTGGACAGAGTGCATTACCGGCCAAGGCCCCGCCCCGGTACCCGATGTGGGCGCCGACGACATGGCTTTGCTGCCATACACCAGCGGCACCACGGGTTTGCCCAAGGGCTGCGTGCACCTGCACCGAAACATCATGCACAACGTGGTCGCGGGCTCGGCTTGGAGCGGCGGCACGGGCGAGGGCGTCGTGCTGGCGGTCGTGCCGATGTTCCACATCACCGGCTTGGTGGTGGTGATGCACGGCACCATTTACACCGGTTCGACCCTGGTCATCATGCCCCGTTGGGACCGCGATTTGGCGGGCAAGTTGATCTCAGAGCACCAAGTGACGCACTGGACCAACATCCCCACCATGGTCATCGACCTGTTGGCCAGCCCCCATTTTGCCCAATACAACTTGTCCAGTTTGGTTTACATCGGCGGGGGCGGCGCGGCCATGCCACAGGCCATTGCCCAACGTTTGCTCGATAACTATGGCCTGCATTACGCCGAAGGCTACGGCCTCACCGAAACCGCGGCGCCCTCGCACAGCAACCCCTGCGATGCGACCAAGCAGCAGTGTTTGGGCGTGCCCTACATCGGCGTCGACGCGAGGGTGGTGGACCCCGACACCTTGGCGGAGTTGGGTCCGGAAGAGTCGGGCGAAATCGTGATGAGCGGCCCGCAAGTTTTTCAAGGTTACTGGAAACGCCCGGATGCCGATGCGCAGGTGTTCTTTGAGCGAGAGGGCAAGCGGTTTTTCCGCTCGGGCGACATGGGGCGTTATGACGCCGATGGTTACTTCTTCATGACCGACCGCTTGAAGCGCATGATCAACGCCTCCGGCTTCAAAGTCTGGCCTGCCGAGGTCGAAGCGTTGATGTTCCGTCACCCCGCCATTCAAGAGGCCTGCGTGATTGGCACCCGCGACGCGTACCGCGGCGAATCGGTCAAAGCCGTCGTGGTCAAGCGCCCAACGCACGCCGATGTGACCGAAGCCGACATCATCGCTTGGTGTCGCGACAACATGGCCGCCTATAAAGTGCCCCGCGTGGTGCAGTTTGTGGACGTGCTGCCCAAGAGCGGCAGCGGCAAGGTCATGTGGCGTGCCCTGCAGGAAGCGGAAAGCGCCTAAAGGCTAAAAAGCCAAAAAGCCCCCCAATGGGAAATCCTTAAAAAGGCACCGGGCTGAGAAAGGTCAAAACCTCGCCCGTCACCGGGTGCGGCAGGCTCAGCTCACAGGCGTGCAACAGCAGTCGTGGGGCGCGGTGAGCGGCGTCGAGTCCGCCGTACAAAGGGTCGCCCAAAATGGGGTGACCGATGGCCTTGAGGTGAACGCGCAATTGGTGCGAGCGGCCGGTAAAGGGCTCGAGCAGGAGCCTCGCTTGGTGGTTGTCGACGTCGGCTTGATCTAAGTGCCAATGGGTTTGGCTGGGTTTGCCTTGCTCGAAGTCAACGCCGTGCAGCGGGCGGTTTGGCCAATCGAGGGCCAACGGCAGGTCGATCAAATGCCAAAGCCCCTGACTCGGCAAGTGAGGCACACCCTGCACCACCGCGCAATAGCGCTTGTCCACTCGTCGCAATTCAAAGGCTTTGTTGAGGGTTCGCTGGGCTTCAATGCCCCGCGCCATGACCACCAAACCGGACGTGTCGCGGTCCAATCGATGCACGACCAAGGCATCGGGGAAAAGGCTTTGGGCGCGTCGGGACAAGCAATCCTGCTTGTCATCGCCTTTGCCGGGCACGGAGTGCAAGCCAGCGGGTTTTTCGAGCACCAAGAGATGCTCGTCTTGGTACCAACAGTCCACGTGATGCCCAAAGTCGCCTTCGAGGGGAAGGCGAATAGGCGAGGGACTTAAAGTGGGAGAAGCCCCCGCACTGGCCGTGGCATTTAAATGCAGAGTGGTCGGCGCGACAACGGCTGGGCGCTCGGGCACCGCCGTGCCGCGACGGGGTTTCATGCTTGTCCGCAGAAGTCGGCGTAAGCCGCGGCGTCCATCAAGCCTTCGAGTTCACCCACTTGGCTGAGCCGTGCTTTGAACAACCAACCCGCACCCAAGGGGTCGCTGTTGGCCAAAGCGGGATGGTCTTTCAAGGCCGGGTTCACTTCCCGTACTTGGCCCGAAGCGGGCATGAACACATCGGCCGCGGTTTTCACCGACTCGACCACCGCCACCACCGCACCCTGTGCAAAGCTTTGGCCGACTTCAGGCAGTTGAACAAAGACGATGTCGCCCAAAGCGTCTTGTGCGTGGACGGTGATGCCGATGGTCGCCAACTCTGGCGTGGTGGCGTCAATCCAATGGTGGTCGGAAGAAAAATGGATCATGGTGCTGGGGTTTGAAGGACGACTGCCGAAATCATTACATGCCTGAGTAGTTGGGGCCGCCACCGCCTTCGGGGGTGATCCAGATGATGTTTTGGCTCGGGTCTTTGATGTCGCAGGTTTTGCAATGAACGCAGTTTTGCGCATTGATTTGCAAACGGTCTGAGCCGTCGTCGTTTTTCACAAATTCGTAGACGCCGGCGGGGCAATAGCGCTGCTCGGGGCCGGCAAATTGAGCCAGATTCAGGTTCACGGGCACCAACGCGTCTTTAAGCGTCAGGTGAGCGGGCTGGTTCTCGGCGTGGTTGGTGTTGCTGATGAAGACGCTTGAGAGGCGGTCAAAGGTCAAAGCGCCGTCGGGTTTGGGGTAGATGATGGGCTGGCATTCGGCCGCAGGTTTCAGGTAGCTGTGGTCGGGTTTGTCACGGTGCAAGGTCCAGGGAATGTGGCCCTTCAAAACAAATTGCTCAATGCCGTTCATCAACGTGGCGGTGACCAAGCCTTTCTTGAACCAAGGCTTGAAGTTGCGGGCCTTGTGCAGTTCTTTTTGCAACCAGCTGGCCTCAAAAGCCACGGGGTAGGCGGTCAATTCGTCGTGCGAGCGGCCGGCTTGCAAGGCGTCGAAAGCGGCATCGGCCGCCAACATGCCCGACTTGATGGCGGCGTGGCTGCCCTTGATGCGGCTCACGTTCAAAAAGCCCGCGTCGCAGCCGACCAAGGCGCCGCCAGGGAACACCAACTTGGGCAAGGACGACAAACCACCGGCCGTGATGGCGCGAGCGCCGTAGCCAATGCGCTTGGCGGGTTGGATGCCCTTGGCCTCGTCGCCTTCCAAGTACCAACGGATGTTGGGATGCGTTTTCCAACGCTGCATTTCCTCAAAGGGGCTGAGGTAAGGGTTGGCGTAATCCAAGCCGGTGATGAAACCCAGGGTGACTTTGTTGTCTTCCATGTGGTACAGAAAACCGCCACCGTAAGTGCTGTTGTTCATGGGCCAACCCGCGGTGTGCAACACAAAGCCGGCTTGGTGGCGTTTGGGGTCGATCTCCCAAACTTCTTTGATGCCCAGGCCGTAGGTTTGTGGGTCTTTGCCCGCGTCCAAGTGGTATTTGGCAATCACGCGCTTGCCCAAATGGCCGCGTGCGCCTTCCGCAAAAATGGTGTATTTGCCCAGCAGTTCCATGCCGAGCTGGAACTCCTCCGTGGGTTCGCCTTCTTTGCTGATGCCCAAATTGCCTGTGGCCACGCCCTTGACCGCGCCCTGATCGTCGTAGAGCACTTCGGCAGCGGCAAAACCTGGAAAGATTTCCACGCCCAAGTTTTCGGCTTGCTGGCTCAGCCAGCGGGTGAAGTTACCCAAGCTGATGATGTAGTTGCCGTGGTTTTGAAAACATTCGGGCAACACGACATTCGGGGTGCGGAGGGCGCCGTTTTCGCTCAAAAACACCATCGCATCGTCGGTGACGGGTTGGTTCAACGGCGCGCCCAGCGCTTTCCAGTTCGGCAGCAATTCAGTCAAGGCCTTGGGGTCCATGATCGCCCCCGACAGGATGTGGGCGCCGGGCTCAGAGCCTTTTTCAAGCACCACCACCGAAATTTCTGTGCCCGCCTTGGCGGCCAATTGTTTGAGTCGAATGGCCGTGGCCAAGCCTGCGGGGCCGGCGCCGACCACGACCACGTCGTATTCCATGCTTTCGCGGGGGCCAAACTGGCTCAGAATTTCGTCAGATGTCATGGGGGTGTCTCTTGGGTGATTGGTTCTGTAAAGGACAGCTGGATTTTAGGCGTTGCAGTGCAATACTCTGAGGACAAACTTTTAACCGCTTATTTTCGGAGAAATTGGCATGACATACCCTCTAGATTTAACCGGCCGAGTGGCCTTGGTGACAGGTGCTTCCGGTGGTTTGGGCGCTCAGTTTGCGCGCACCTTGAGTGCCGCGGGCGCTGCGGTGGTGTTGGCAAGTCGCCGCATGGAAAAGCTCAAAACCCTTCGCGCCGAGATTGAAGGCCAGGGCGGCAGTGCGCATGTGGTGTCGATGGATGTATGCGACACCGCCAGCATCGAAGCGGCGGTGGCTCAGGCCGAAAGCGAAATGGGCCCCATCGATATTTTGGTCAACAACTCGGGGGTCAGCACCACCCAGCGTTTATTGGAAGTGACCGAGGACGATTACGACTTCATGTTTGACACCAACACCAAGGGCGCCTTTTTTGTGGCCCAAGCCGTGGCCAAGCGCATGGTCGAACGGTCTAAGAACGCGGGCGAAACGGGCTTTGTGGGCGGTCGCATCATCAACATTGCCTCCATGGCGGCCATGAAGGTATTGCCCCAAATTGGTGTCTATTGCATGACCAAGGCGGCCGTGGTGCAAATGACCAAGGCCATGGCGGTGGAATGGGGGCGTTTTGGCATCACGTCGAACGCCATTTGCCCTGGGTACATTGACACCGAAATCAACCACCACCACTGGGACACGGAAGCCGGCAAGAAGCTCATCAACATGCTGCCGCGCAAACGCGTGGGCGAGCCCAAGGACTTGGACGGCCTGCTCTTGCTCTTGGCCAGCGACCAAAGCCATTTCATGAATGGTGCGGTTATTTCTGCTGACGATGGTTTTGGAATTTGATTGGGTATTTAAAACACCATGAAATTCGAACTGCCTGAAGTCAAAAAGCTGGTGTTTGAAATGACCATCCCCATCCGCTGGGGCGACATGGACGCCATGGGGCACGTCAACAACACGAGCTATTTTCGGTACCTGGAAACCATCCGCATCGACTGGATGCGCGCCGCGGGTTGTCAGCCCGACCCGCAAGGCGAGGGCCCCGTGATTGCCAATGCGTTTTGTAATTTTTACAAACAGCTGGAGTACCCGGGCCAAGTCGTGGCCAAGATGTACACCAGCGACCCGGCCCGCACGACCTTTGAAACCTGGGTGACCTTGGAACGAGACGACCAGCCGGGCTTGGTTTATGCCGCCGGCGGGGCGACCACGATTTGGGTCAACTTCCCGCTGCAAAAAGCCCAAACCTTGCCCGATTGGCTCAGGACTTTGGTCACGCCTTGAAGCCGAACCCCCTGGCCCATTGCCCCTTGCCCCTGAAGCTGGCGCGTTCAGCGTTTGGTTTTAGGGGGCGGTTGAGAAGGTGCCCAAATAATCCATCTTGCCCACGGGCACGCCGACGTGGCGCAGGATGTCGTAGGCCGTGACCACGTGAAAAGACAGGTTGGGCAGGGCGAAGTTAAGGAGGTAGTCTTGCCCCTTGAACTGCAATTCGCGGCTGGGCAGCTTCAAGGTGATGTCCTTGGTTTCTGTGCCGTTGATTTGCTCGGGGGTGAAGGTGCGCAGGTAATCCAGGGTCTTCAAGATCCGTTCACGCAACTCGGGCAAGCTGGTTTCGTTGTCTTCGTACTTGGGGCTGTCAACGCCGGCCAAACGGGATGCGGCCCCTTTGGCCGAATCACTGGCAATTTGAATTTGCTTGGTAAAGGGCAGCATGTCGGGCGCCAAACGGCCTGCTGTGATGACCGCAGGGTCGATGCCAGCTTGGTTGACATAGGCGACCGCCTTGTCGAGCAAGGTCACCAAATTATTCAGTTGTCGAATCGGCACTTGAATAGCGACGGCAAAAAAATCAATTGAGGAGGGGGTGGACATGGGCAAATTTCCTAAAAAAAGGGGCGTGTAACCGTCGTGAAACGGGACTTGCTGGCATTATGATCTTGTCAAGAAGTTCAAATCATAGGAGTGATTCGTGAATAAGATTTTTCCATCGGCCGAGGCCGCGCTGAAAGACGTGGTCAAAGACGGCCAGTTGTTGGCCGTCGGCGGCTTTGGTCTTTGCGGCATTCCCGAGGCCTTGATTGATGCCCTGCGCGACTCCAAGGTTCAAAATTTAACCGTCATTTCCAACAACGCGGGCGTGGACGGTTTTGGCTTGGGTAAGTTGCTCGAAACCCGCCAAATCAAGAAAATGATTGCCAGCTACGTGGGCGAAAACAAAGAGTTTGAACGTCAATTTTTGGCGGGTGAATTGGCCTTGGATTTCACCCCCCAAGGCACTTTGGCAGAAAAGCTGCGTGCCGGCGGCGCTGGCATTCCGGCCTTCTTTACCAAGACCGGCGTAGGGACTCAAGTGGCGGAAGGCAAAGAGTTGCGCGAATTTAATGGCGAAACCTACGTCATGGAACACGCCTTGGTGCCCGATATTTCATTGGTGAAAGCCGAAGTGGCCGACACCGCGGGCAATTTGCGTTTTCATCTGACGGCGCGCAACTTCAACCCCGCTGCCGCGACGGCCGGCAAGATTTGCATTGTGGAAGTCGAGCGCATCGTCCCCGTCGGCGAGTTGGCCCCCGACGACATCCATTTGCCTGGGGTTTATGTCCACCGCTTGGTCGTGAACGCGACCCCTGAAAAGCGCATTGAAAAACGAACCATCACTGAAACCAACAAAGCCGGAGCCTGACATGCCTTGGACCCAAGATGAAATGGCCGCTCGTGCGGCGCGAGAACTCGAAGACGGCTTTTATGTGAATTTGGGCATTGGCATCCCCACCTTGGTCGCCAACCATGTGCCCTCGGACATCGAAGTCTGGTTGCAATCTGAAAACGGCATGATGGGCATTGGCCCGTTCCCGACCGAAGAAAACATCGACGCCGACCTGATCAATGCGGGCAAGCAAACCGTGACCACCATCAAGGGAACGGCCATTTTTGGCAGCGACCAGAGCTTTGCCATGATCCGCGGCGGCAAGATCAACTTGTCGATTTTGGGCGCCATGCAGGTCAGTGCCAAAGGGGATTTGGCCAACTGGATGATCCCCGGCAAGATGGTCAAAGGCATGGGTGGCGCCATGGACTTGGTGGCTGGCGTGAAGCGGGTCATCATTTTGATGGAACACGTGGCCCGCAAAAAAGACGGCACCGAAGACCTGAAAATTTTGCCCGAATGCACCTTGCCCCTGACCGGCGTGGGCGTTTGCGACCGCATCATCACCGACTTGGCCGTGATGGACGTGACGCCCGAAGGTTTGAAGCTGGTTGAAATGGCCCCGGGTGTGACCCTCGAGTTTGTGCAGAGCAAGACGGGTGTGCCACTGATTTGAGAGATTCTGTTGGCCCTCGGGCATTTTGGTTAGATATTACCTTTATTGCTCGATCGATTTAAATTCCTTCTTTGGCAGGCGATTTAAAAGATGATCTATATGATTGTCTAAGTCAGAATCGTAGTTTAAATATTGCTTGGGGTCTGTAAGCGACAATTTACCCGCATCATGTAATTTTAATACTCGATCAAACATTTGAATGAGTCCATCCACCGATCTCGGGAATTTATAGCAGGCGGGTTCAGCTAAGACCTCTGTAGAGCCGATGGTGTCTGCCAAAATTGCTGGTGTGCCACATAAAATGGATTCTGGTCCTACCAAACCAAAGGGCTCATAAACAGAAGCCAATATAGCGGCATCGCCTGCTGCATAGACGCCGGCCATGTCACTTTGGAAACCTAAATTAATCACGCGGTCGTTAACAATTGCTTTTCTTCCGGCCACAACCAGCCGTATCCTTGGATCTGATTTTTCAAGGGCTTTTAATATTAAATCGGCCCCCTTCCTAATGTGATCATTGGACGGAAAAATCAATAAAAAATCTTGGTCTGAAACCCCCCAATTTTTTCTGATCTCTGATCTCCGCTCTCTTGCGAGCAACGAAAAATGATGTTTGTCAATTGGTGGATAAAGGGTTTCAATTTTATCATTTTGAATTTCATAGCCTGTGGAAATTTCATTGGCTATAAATTGTGAGTGCGCGATAACTTTTTTGGCATTTTTGTATTGTAGTCTTTCATTTCTAGTTGTTTTCCAATGATAGAAGCTAAATAACTTTTTCTTTTTTGCTAACAAATGGTATTTATGCGTTCCTCCTGATATGGCTATATCAGAGATGAAGGGGATGCGTGATATTGAAATAACAGGCCAAAGGGCATTAATTTCGCGAATTGAAAATTCTTCGAAGTATAGATTCGCAATGCGTGAGCCTAAAGCCTTGAATTTATTTAATACTATATAATCAAGCCCATTGGGAATGTTTCCGATCCATTGCAATTTTCTAGTGATGACTCGGACTTTAATATTTTTGCGCAACAAGCCCTGTATGAGGTCCATCACGTATCTTTCCATGCCGCCACCAGGTCCAACCGAATGATAAATTATGTTGACGCCAGATATTGAATGATTCATGACGTCAAAATTCTCGGTTTGATTATTGTTTGACAATTGATTTTGTTTTTTGCTCATTTCCCCAGTACTTTGATTTATCATTTGCATATTGAAGATACTTGTTGGTAAAAACGCCTTGCCTACAAATTAATCGTGAGTTTTGTATTTCTATTTCTTCTTTTGATGCCAACTCTTCAAACACCAAGGGGCCAGTCATGTCGAATACACTGGTTAGTTGGTTGTCTTTGATGTTATGAACTATTTTCTCCGCTGCCTTTAGTAAAAAAGGGTAATCAGGGGATGCGGCAAAAAAATAGTTAGTCACGCGGCCATCATGAATTTTTATAAATAAATCTTCTTGTGAAGATGCCAAGAATATTTCTGGGAACCATCAAAGGGTGGCATCTAAGTCTAAATAAATTCCGCCATACTTAATGATCATTAACACACGCCAAAAATCTGCTTTGGCTGCACCAATCTGCAATCGATCGTATGTGTTTTTTATTTCACCAGAAAAAGCCTCGTGGACTTGTTTTTGGCACAGATCATCTGTACTAAAGCGATATTCAAAAGTGGGTGTAAAGAGGCGATTCCAACAATAATTAAGGTAGACGGATAATGTGACTTTATTTGTATAATTGGTTTGCCAAATAATTCTTGGTATCTTTTTGGTTGATAATAATTTCCAAAGTGGTGGGGAATAATATGGAATTAAAAATCGACTTGACGGAAATAACTTATAATGACCAATGCAAATTATTTTCACAATATTTCCAAATAATTGAATGATTCTGGAAAATAGAAGACGAGATAAATTATTAATTCGGTTTTCTTTGTGATTTTTATCTGCTGAATACATGGGTGGTTATTTTTTTGCGCGGTTGATTGGAGCCCTGGAAGCGGCTAAAAACCGGAGGCTATGTTTGTTAATCTCTGTTTTATGTTTTATGTTTTATGTATCCCTTTGCCAGTTTAATTTTTTTTGGGTTTTTAAGTCTCTTTATATTGTTAATGATTTGTAATTTGTGTTAATGTTTTTTGATTAGGAGATGTGTTGTGGTGTCAATTTTTGAAATTGACAGAAAATCATTCACGGCCGGAGGTCGGTATTTCGATAAACTGGCCCAAATAGCCGCTCACCACTTTCAAGTTGGTAACCATTTGGTAACCGGTTTGCGAGCCCAAGTGCTTGAAATCGGTGCGTTTCGAGTTACCATTCGGTCTGTAATAAAGTTACAGAACAAACGAAGGTGCTATGAAACTGAATTCCCAAGTTGCGGCCGTCACCCAACGCATCATTGAGCGCAGCCAACCCACCCGCAAGGCTTACCTAGACGTCGTGGCGGGTGCTTCTGACTTGAACCGCGGCGCCGAACGCCTCGATTGCGCCAATGTCGCGCACGCCTTTGCGGGCATTCAAGCCGACGACCGTTTTCGCATCGTGGCTGAAAAAGCCCCCAACATTGGCATCGTTTCGGCTTACAACGACATGTTGTCGGCCCACTCCCCTTACCGCGATTACCCAGAAATCATCAAAAAAGAAGCGCGTCTGCACGGGGCTACCGCCCAAGTCGCGGGCGGCGTGCCGGCCATGTGCGACGGCGTGACCCAAGGGACCAAGGGCATGGAGCTGAGTCTGTTCAGCCGCGATGTGATTGCACAAGGCACCGCCATTGCCCTGAGCCATGATGTGTTTGACGCGGCCTTGATGCTTGGTGTCTGCGACAAAATTGTGCCGGGCCTCTTGATTGGAGCGCTGCATTTCGGCCACCTGCCCATGGTCTTTGTGCCCGCTGGCCCGATGTCCACCGGCATCAGCAACGAAGCCAAAGTCAAGGTGCGCGAAAAAGCCGCTCAAGGCTTGGTGGGCCGAGAAGCCTTGCTCGAATCGGAAATCGCCGCTTACCACGGCGAAGGCACTTGCACTTTTTACGGCACCGCCAACAGCAACCAAATGTTGCTTGAAGCCATGGGGTTGCACGTGCCTGGGGCCGCCTTTGTTCACCCTTACGAAGGCCTGCGCGAACAACTGACCCAAGAAGCAGTGCGCACCGTTTTGGGCAACATTCGTTCACGCCGGTATGCACCGATTGGCTTGCAAGTCGATGAACGTTGCATCGTCAATGCCATGGTGGCTTTGTTGGCCACGGGGGGCTCCACCAACCATTTGATTCACTGGGTGGCGGTGGCGCGTTCGGCGGGCATTCTCATCAATTGGGACGACTTCGCGGCCTTGTCGGATGTCGTGCCCTTGTTGGCCCGTGTGTACCCCAATGGCGCAGCCGATGTGAACCAATTCCAAACGGCTGGTGGTCCGGGCTTCGTGATTCGCGAATTATTGGCGGGTGGTTTCATGCACAGCGACGTGATGTCGGTGCGCCCCGAAGGCATCGCGACCGCCACGCAAAAACCCGCCCGAAATGAGCAGGGGGCATTGGTTTGGCAAGACATTGGCGCCAGTGGTGACGAGGCCATTTTGCGCACCCACGATCAACCCTTCAGTGAAACGGGTGGCTTGAAGCTCTTGCAAGGAAATTTGGGCCGCAGTGTGATCAAAGTGTCCGCGGTGCCCAGCGATCGCCATGTGATTGAAGCCCCAGCCCGTATTTTTGATTCGCAAGCCGATGTGATTGCCGCCTTCAAAGCCGGCGAACTTGACCAGGACTTGGTCTGCGTGGTGCGCTGGCAAGGTCCACGTGCCAACGGCATGCCCGAGTTGCACAAACTCACCCCCAGTTTGGCGGTGTTGCAGGGCCGTGGTTTCAAAGTGGCCTTGGTCACCGATGGCCGTATGAGCGGGGCCTCTGGAAAAGTGCCGGCCGCGATCCATGTCTCGCCCGAGGCCTTGGCCGGTGGCCCCTTGGCCAAATTGCGGGATGGCGACCGAGTCCGTTTGGATGCGGTGACCGGCGAACTCAACGCCTTGGTCGATCCGGCTGAGTGGGCGGCGCGTCCCTTGGCCACCATGCCCAAGGCTTTGCAAGCGGCCAATGGCGTCGGCATGGGGCGCGACTTGTTTGCGAATTTCCGCCGCCACGCCTTGAGCGCCGAAGAGGGCGCTTGCACTTGGCTGTGAGGCCTTCCCTTCAAACAATAACCCATCAAAGAGACTTGAACATGAACACCGTGAACCCTGCCCTGATAACATTGCCCGCTCCACTGACAGCGCTTGACGTGATGACCGATGCCCCGGTGATTCCGGTCATCGTTTTGAACGACGTGGCCCATGCGGTGCCCTTGGCGCGTGCCTTGGTCGCTGGCGGCATTCGCATGCTCGAGGTGACCTTGCGCACCCCGCAAGCCTTGGCTTGCATCGAAGCCATCGCCCGAGAAGTGCCCGAAGCGGTGGCTGGCGCTGGCACCTTGCGCCGCCCAGAAGACGCTCAAGCCGCGGCAAATGCGGGTGCTCGTTTTGCGGTGAGCCCCGGTTACACCGCCGCTTTGGGCGCGGCTTGTCGGGCCGCCAATTTGCCTTTGTTGCCGGGTGTGGCAACGGGCTCAGAAATCATGATGGCCATGGCCGATGGCCTCACTGAAATGAAGTTTTTCCCCGCGTTGCAAGCGGGTGGCACGGCCATGCTCAAGGCTTGGTTTGGACCGTTTTTCGATGTGCGCTTTTGCCCGACAGGGGGCATCAGCACCACCAATGCCGCCGAATTTTTGGCGCTCCCCAATGTGGCTTGCGTTGGGGGCTCTTGGTTAACGCCCCCCGATGCCGTGGCATCTGGGGATTGGGCCCGCATCGAGGCGCTGGCGCGTGAGGCGGCTCAGTTCAACATCCGCTCTAAATAAATCACCATAAAGTTAGAGCCACCGTCCACCTTGCCCAGCAGCCTTGCGTTGCTGAAAATGCCGGATCGGTGAGAAACACCAAAACCCAAATAGGTTTGACGCCAGTCGTCGACCTTGAAAAGGTCGCCCAAGCTGACATCAACCGTGGGTTCCATGTAGTTCATCAGATGTGAGCGCGGTGCTTGGCTGACCTGGGTGTCCTTGGGGTTCCACTCTGCAAAGAGCGGGCGAGAAGAATCGCTCACGCCGATTCCCAAACCAAGCCGCGTGTGAAAGAGGGCGTCCCAAGGAAATCTGTGGTAAAAAAACTTGACGGCGCCTTCCACTTGAGTGGCGTCCGTTTGTTGTCCGTGCTCCAAGTGACGGTCCAGTCCCACCTCAACAAAGACGTCCAGCGGCCAATCGTGCCAATCCTGGATGACGCGCTTGCCGCCCTGAATGCCGACCAGGGAGGTGAACACTTTGTGGTTCACGTTGAGGCATTGCAAAGAGACAATGCCCACCAAACTACAGCCATTGGCGGTCGAGGCGCCGCTGCTCAGTTTCAAGCTG
The DNA here is from genome assembly GCA_903834975.1 of uncultured Curvibacter sp. Taxonomy (GTDB): domain Bacteria; phylum Pseudomonadota; class Gammaproteobacteria; order Burkholderiales; family Burkholderiaceae_C; genus Curvibacter. Next base: position 1,286 of record CAILKX010000011.1, on the reverse strand, counting down.
TCTGGTTTTAAGGCGTTCCAAAAAGAGGTGTCACCCTGGGCGTCAGTGGGGGCTGTTTGGTGAGAGGCATGGTGGGGCTCAAAGTCATAAGCCATGCCCAAATAAAAAGAAGCCATGCCGTGCTTTTGCACGATGGGACTGTTGGCCAATGTCTTACTGAAGGCGATAGCCGCGACGCCGCCCATGAGTTGCCAACGATCGCTTAACCCCATTTTCGCCTGCAACCCCAGGCCCGCGTTGATGCCCGCGCCCGGGAGGTAGGCGGGCCGGGCGGTGGTGGCCTCTTGCGCTGAAATCCCGTAGTAATAGCGGTTCAGGGCCGCACTGCGCCAACTCAGATCGAGTTCAGGGGTGAGTAAGAGGGGCCCCCATGGCCGATGGTGCTGCAGACTGGCTTGGACGGCGCCGCCATGGGAAGTTTGGCTGACATCCTGACGGGCCTGAAGCGCCAGCGCTGTTTGATCTTCATGGCTGCTCACGCGCCAAGCCACGCCCACGTCGGTGCCACTGTGGCGGAGCGACAAGGTAGACAAGGCGGGTGGGAGGGGGCTGGCCAGCGGAAAGCCCTCAAATTGGTGCGCCAGAAAAAGTTGAAAACGTTGAGAAGTGGATTCGCCAAAAAGCGGCGGGCCGATGGCCTTGAACTGCAGTCCGATTCGGGCGGCATCCAAGTAAAGCACCTCGCTGTCATAGCCGTAAACGGGGATGAGATCGGCGCTGGGTTTTGCGTTTTTATAGGGTGATGTTTGCCAAGTCATGATGCCGCCCAATGAAGGACTGGCCGACTCTTGGATCGTTGAGAAGGGGTTGCTTGAGGACGCGTCGGCAGGCCTGAGGCTGAGGTCCGGCAACAGATCTGCATGGGCCTCTGGTGTGATCAGAAAGCCCAGCAGCAAGAAAAACAGTAAGCTAAAAAATAAGCTTGAAAGAAAGCCATAAAGAAAGCGAGGGCCAGGACCGAAAGACCCTGTGGCGCCTTCATCAAAGGGGCTTATAAAGGTTCCGATGAAGGCGCCGATGAGGGTTCCGATGAAGGCCCCGGTTTTTAATGGGCCCTGCCCAAAGCAATAGAGCCTAAGACATTCAAAAAGGGCAAAGAAGGCAAAGAAGGCAAAGAAGGCAAAGAAGGCAAAGAAGGCAAAGAAGGCAAAGAAGGCAAAGAAGGCAAAGAAGGAGAGGGCGGGGGCTTGATTTAAAAAGGAGAGCAGCATGAAAAAGGGGCGAAAGGTGAAGCACTGGGCTTAACCGATCGCCCCTGTTGGGACGTACTTTACAGAGCAAGCACG
>CAILKX010000010.1 GCA_903834975.1 uncultured Curvibacter sp. | reverse complement strand
ATGAAGCGGGCGTTGGCGCGCAAGGGCGCAGGGAACGGCATTTCTGGTGGCGTTTGAGGGGGGTGGAGGTCGGGGTCGGACATCATTTGAAATGGTCAAAAGCCGTTGGGTTCAGCGGCTTGGGTGGGCCGTCACCGTCCCAGAGTCTGAGGCCCGGCTCGGTGTCGATGGTACCAATTTTCAAGACCGGCGTTTCAGTGGCCAGAGCCGCCGCTGTAACCGCCTCTGTGGCCTGGGGCGGGGCGGTGAAGACCAACTCGTAGTCGTCGCCGCCGGCCAGCACATAGGAAAGCGCCCGTTCAAGGTCAAAAGCGCCACGCGCGTTGACCGGATAGCGTTTGACGCCCAACAACTGAATCACTTGGCGAGCATCCAATGTGGCACCAACGCCTGAGCGTTCCAGGATGTGGCCCAAATCGCCGCTGAGGCCGTCGCTGATGTCGCAGGCCGCGGTGGCGATGCCGCGCAGGGCTTGGCCCAAAGCGACTCGGGGCGTGGGTTGTTCAAGGCGCACACGCGCCGCCTCAAAAATGGGTGCAGGCACTTGCACCGAGCCGCGAAAAACCTCCAGCGCCAATCGCGCGTCACCCAAGGTGCCGCTCACGTACACATCGTCACCCGGTTGAGCCCCGCTTCGTAACAAGGCTTGGCTGCGCCCGTTGTTCAGAGGGATTTCGCCAAACACCGTGATGCAGATGTTCAAAGGACCTTGCGTGGTGTCGCCGCCGATTAATTCGCAATCATGGGCCTTTGCCAAGGCCATTAGGCCTTTGGAAAACCCATTCAACCAAGTGGCTTCTGCCCTTGGCAGGGCCAAAGCCAAAGTGAAGCCCAAAGGTTGGGCGCCACAGGCCGCCAAGTCAGACAGATTCACCGCCAGGGCTTTGTGACCCAGTCGGGCAGGGTCCACCGTCGATAAAAAATGCCGCCCCTCCACCAGCATGTCGCTCGAAATGGCGAGTTCGCTGCCGGGGCTGGGTTGGATCAAGGCGCAATCGTCGCCCACACCCAGCCGCACGCGGCTGCCGGTTTTCAAAGGGTGGGTAAAAAAACGCTGGATGAGCTCAAATTCTCCGAGTGACCCCCGTGGGGGCTGCGCTGATTTATGGTGGGGCATTTGAAGGGGCCTTCAATGCAAAATTCTGCCCAGTGGCTGATTCCCTGCGCTGGCTTCCAGCAAAAACAACGGGATGGTCACTTCAAAAGGGTCCCCATCGAGGGTCACAAAAAAGTACGTCCCGTGCATCGTGCCACTGGCCGATCGGAGTTGGCAGCCGCTGGTGTATTGGAACGACTCGCCCGGCTTGAGCAAGGGTTGATGCCCCACGACGCCCAAGCCTTTGACCTCTTCGGTGTGGCCGCGGGCGTCGTGAATCCACCAATGGCGCGAAATCAGTTGCGCCGCCACGTCGCCGCGGTTGGTGATCGTGATGGTGTAAGAAAAGCCGTAGCGGGCCTGCTCAGGCTCAGACTGCTCGGACAAAAACCGCGGCTCCACCGTGACTTCAATGAGCGGGTGCACGGCGTGATTCCCGGGGAGGTTCGATGAGGGGTTTGTCATGACGCTGCATTTTGGCACTCTCTGGAGAGGATAATGACATTCAATTTTGAAGCCCCTGTTTTTTTGAGTGATTGTCATGAACGCCTCCCAGAGTTCGCATAAACCGCCCCACTTCCCCCCCACTTACCGCATAGCCCCTTCCATTTTGTCGGCCGACTTTGCCAAGTTGGGCGAGGAAGTTCGCGATGTGATTGCGGCCGGGGCCGACTGGATTCACTTTGACGTCATGGACAACCACTATGTGCCGAATCTGACCTTCGGCCCCATGATTTGCCAGGCGCTCAAGCCGCACGCCAAAACCGCTTCTGGCGTGGCTGTGCCGATCGATGTGCACTTGATGGTTCAACCTGTGGATGCGTTGGCTGCGGCTTTTGCGGAGGCCGGTGCCGATTTGATCAGCTTCCACCCCGACGCCTCAGGCCATGTGCACCGCAGCGTTCAGGCCATCAAGGGGCAAGGGGTCAAGGCGGGTCTGGTGTTCAATCCAGCCCAGCCCTTGGACGTGTTGGATTGGGTGATCGACGACTTGGATTTGATTTTGATCATGAGCGTGAATCCGGGGTTTGGTGGCCAGAGCTTCATCGACTCGGCTTTGCGCAAGATTGAAGCCGTGCGCCGCCGCATTGACGCTTGCGGGAAAGACATTCGATTGGAAGTGGACGGCGGGATCAAGACCGATAACATTGCCCGCGTCGCCGCTGCCGGCGCCGATACCTTTGTGGCGGGGAGTGCTATTTTTGGCAAACCCGATTACGCATCGGTCATCCAAGCCATGCGTGCCGCGTTAGCAAACGCCAAAATGCCAGCCTAAAAACGCCAGCTTAAAAAAAGCCGGCCTAAAAATGACGGAGCACGTCGAGTGATTACAGAACTGGAATTCAAAAGCCTGGCCAGCCAAGGCTTTAACCGCATCCCTCTGATGCTGGAAGCCTTTGCCGATTTAGAAACCCCGCTCTCGCTTTACTTGAAGCTGGCCCACGCCCGGGATGGCGGCCGTTACAGCTTTTTGTTGGAATCGGTGGTGGGTGGCGAGCGTTTTGGCCGATACAGTTTCATTGGCTTGCCCGCCAAAACCTTGTTGCGCGCCACTGGATTTGGCGAGCAAGCCAAGACCGAGGTGGTGACCCAAGGCCAAGTGGTTGAGACGGCGGTGGGTAACCCACTCGACTTTATTGCCGAGTACCAAAAGCGCTTCAAAGTCGCGCTGCGCCCCGGTTTGCCGCGCTTTTGCGGCGGCTTGGCGGGTTACTTTGGCTACGACGCCGTGCGTTACATCGAAAAGAAATTAGAGAAAACCTGCCCGCCCGATGGTTTGGGTACACCCGATATTTTGTTGCTTCAAACCGAAGAATTGGCGGTCATCGACAACCTGTCGGGCAAGCTTTATTTGATTGTTTATGCCGACCCGTCGCAGCCCGAAGCCTATAACCATGCCAAAAAGCGCTTGCGCGATTTGAAAGAACAACTCAAATACTCTGTCAGCGCGCCCTTGGTGAAGCCGTCTCAAAGTCACCCACCGGAGCGCGATTTCGCCAAAGCCGATTATTTGGCAGCCGTCGAAAAAGCCAAGGAGCTGATCGCTGCGGGCGACTTCATGCAAGTGCAGGTGGGGCAACGCATCAAGAAACGTTTCACTGAAAGCCCGTTGAGCTTGTACCGCGCCTTGCGGTCTTTGAACCCCTCGCCTTACATGTATTTCTACCATTTCGGCGACTTCCATGTGGTGGGCGCTTCGCCCGAAATTTTGGTTCGCCAAGAGACCGTGGCGGCCCAAGGGGAAACGCCTGAGGAGCAAAAAATTACCATCCGTCCGCTGGCCGGAACGCGGCCGCGGGGGGCTTCCCCTGAGTTGGACAAGGCCACTGAAGTCGAATTGATCAACGACCCCAAAGAGCGCGCAGAACACGTCATGTTGATTGACTTGGCACGCAACGACATTGGCCGAATTGCCAAAATTGGTTCGGTCAAAGTGACCGAGGCTTTTGCGGTCGAGCGCTACAGCCATGTGATGCACATTGTCAGCAACGTCGAAGGGATTTTGAACGACGGCATGACCGCGATGGACGTGCTCAAAGCCACCTTCCCGGCCGGCACCTTGACCGGTGCGCCCAAGGTGCACGCGATGGAATTAATTGATCAGTTGGAGCCCACCAAGCGCGGCCTTTACGGGGGGGCCTGTGGCTACATCAGCTTCGCTGGCGAGATGGACGTGGCGATTGCGATTCGTACAGGCATCATCAAAGACCAAATGCTCTACGTGCAAGCCGCAGCCGGGGTTGTGGCCGATTCGGTGCCCGAGATGGAGTGGCGCGAAACCGAGCACAAAGCACGCGCCTTGTTGCGCGCTGCTGAACTGGTCGAAGAAGGTTTGGAGTGACCGCCATGACGAAAAAAATCAAGCTCCTCATGGTCGACAACTACGACTCCTTTACCTTCAACATCGTGCAATATTTTGGCGAACTGGGCGCTGACGTCGAGGTCTATCGCAACGACGAAATCACGCTCGAGGGGATTGCCGCCCGTGCGCCCGATCGTTTGGTGATATCACCCGGCCCTTGCTCCCCCACCGAGGCCGGTATTTCGGTCGCGGCCATCCAACACTTTGCCGGCAAACTGCCCATTTTGGGCGTGTGCCTGGGGCACCAAGCGATTGGCGCCGCCTTTGGGGGGCGCATTGTTCGAGCCCAGCAATTGATGCACGGCAAGACCAGCGTGATCAGCACCACCCAAGAAGGGGTTTTTGCCGGTTTGCCCCCTCAATTCACCGTCAACCGTTATCACTCCCTGGCGATTGAGCGCAGCACCTGCCCGGCTGACTTGAAGGTCACGGCTTGGACAGAAGACGGTGAAATCATGGGCGTGAAACACGCTCAATTAGACATCGAAGGCGTGCAGTTCCACCCGGAATCAATCTTGACCGAACACGGACACGCCATGTTGAGAAACTTTTTAGAGCGACCCGGATCATGACCATAACGCCTCAAGAAGCGCTGCAGCGCGCCATTGAGCACCGTGAAATTTTTCACGATGAAATGCTCCACCTCATGCGCATGATCATGAAGGGTGAGTTGTCGCCCGTGATGACCGGCGCCTTGCTGACCGCGTTGCGCGTGAAGAAAGAAACCATTGGCGAAATCACCGCGGCGGCTCAAGTCATGCGTGAGTTTTCGACGCCGGTCGAAGTGGCCGCCGCCGACCGTGCGCATTTGGTCGACATCGTGGGCACGGGCGGCGATGGCTCGCACACCTTCAACATCAGCACCTGCGCCATGTTCGTGGCCGCAGCGGCGGGGGCCAAGGTCAGCAAGCATGGCAACCGCAGCGTGTCGAGCAAGTCGGGCAGCGCCGATGTGTTGGAAGCTTTGGGTCTGAATTTGAATTTATCGCCCACCGCGATTGCGCAGTGCATCGCCCAAACGGGCATTGGTTTCATGTTCGCACCCAACCACCACCCCGCCATGAAGAACGTGGCGCCCGTTCGCAAAGAACTGGGTGTCAGAACGATCTTCAATATCCTCGGCCCGCTCACGAACCCGGCGGGCGCACCGAATATTTTGATGGGCGTTTTTCACCCCGATTTGGTGGGCATTCAAGTGCGCGCTTTGCAGCGTTTGGGGGCTGAGCATGCCTTGGTGGTCTACGGCCGTGATGGCATGGACGAAGTCAGTTTAGGCGCATCGACCTTGGTGGGTGAGTTGCACCACGGCGAAGTGCGTGAATTTGAGATTCATCCGGAAGACTTTGGCTTGGCCATGTCCAGCCACCGTGCGCTTCGCGTTGAAACACCTGAAGACTCACGCCAAATGCTGCTGGGTGTTTTGGACAACGCGCCGGACGCAGCGCTTCGGCCCGCGCGCGACATCGTGTTGCTGAACGCCGGCGTGGCCCTGTACGCAGCCAATGTGGCCCCCACCATGCAGGAGGGCGTGGCGCTGGCGCGTGCGGCTTTAGAGAGTGGCGCTGCGCGTGCCCGCTTGAATCAATTAATGGCCGCTTCCCAGTCGTTGGCCGGATGAACCAGGAGTTTCCCGTGAGTGACATCTTGCAAAAAATTGTCGAGGTCAAGCGCGAAGAAGTCGCGACCAGCCTCAAAAAAACCCCCTTTGCAGCCATGCGTGCAGATGCGGAAAGCCGGGTGCTGACGCGTGACTTTGAAGGCGCCATGCGCCGCAAAGTGGCGGCGGGCCAAGCCGCGGTGATTGCCGAGGTCAAAAAAGCCAGTCCTTCGAAAGGCGTTTTGCGCGCTGATTTTGTGCCGGCCGATATTGCCCAAAGTTACGCGGAGTTTGGCGCCGCTTGCTTGTCGGTGTTGACCGACCGCACGTTTTTTCAGGGCGGCGTGGATTACTTAAAACAGGCCCGCGCTTCTTGCGATTTGCCGGTACTGCGCAAAGACTTCATGATTGACGCGTATCAAATCTACGAGTCGCGTGCCATGGGGGCAGACGCTGTGTTGTTGATCGCCGCCTGTTTGGACGACGCCCAGATGGCCGACTTAGAGGCCATAGCGCGGAGTTTGGACATGGCGGTTTTGGTGGAGGTGCACGACCGCGAAGAATTGCACCGCGCTTTGAAACTCAAGACCCCGTTGCTGGGGATCAACAACCGCAATCTGCGCACTTTTGAGGTTTCATTGGACACGACCTTGAGCCTAAAAGCCGATGTTTCAGCGGACAAATTGTTGGTCACCGAATCCGGCATTTTGACCCCCGAAGATGTGCAACGAATGCGCGCAGCCGATGTCCACGCTTTCTTGGTCGGGGAGGCGTTCATGCGGGCGCCCGATCCCGGCGCGGCGTTGGCCAGTCTGTTCGGTGTGTTGGCTTGAGCGCCTTTGATGAAGGCCGACTTGTCGACCTGGTGTGGGCCTTTGATGCCCCAGGTCCAGGCTTGGGCCACTGAGGCGACCGGCTGGGGGCCCGTTTTCCAGACATTTTTAAGCAGCCCTTCGGCTGAGGGGCTCGAGCTTTTTTTAACGCAACGCCTGCGAGAGCAAGCGGTGATTTATCCGCCTGAGCCCTTGCGGGCCTTTCAGTTGACCCCGCGTGAATCGGTTCGGGTGGTGATTTTGGGGCAAGACCCCTACCACGGTGAGGGCCAAGCAGAGGGCCTGGCTTTTTCCGTCGCGCCTGGGATTCGGCCTCCGCCGTCGCTGCAAAACATTTTTAAAGAGCTGAGGCGCGAGGGGCTGTTGTCGGGCATTCCCCACTCTGGCAGTTTGTTGCCCTGGGCACGTCAAGGTGTTTTGCTGCTAAACACCTGCTTGACCGTTGAAGCGGGGCGACCGGCCAGCCATGCCGGAAAAGGGTGGGAGGCCTTGACGGACGGGGTGGTTCGTGCGTTGGGTCAAGGCCAAAGGCCCCTCGTTTTCATGCTCTGGGGCGCTCATGCGCAAAGCAAAATGCCCTTGATCGACCCAACAAAACACTTGATTTTGCAGTCGAATCACCCCTCCCCATTGTCGGCCAGCCGCCCACCACGACCGTTCATCGGTTGTGGCCACTTTTCGATGGCCAAGGCGTGGTTGGCCGAAAGAGGGAGAGCGGGGGGCGCGTATGAAGAGGCGGCAGCGGGGACCTCGATCGAGGACTTGTTTCGGCTCTAAAAGAGGTCGTCGGAAAGCAACTTGTCGGCGCTTTGGCGGCCACTCGGCGCCATCCCCTAGGCCTTTCTGGCTGAAATAGCCAGCGAATATTTGGCAAAAGACCAAAAAACATGGCATAATCTGAGATTCGCCGGAGGGGTGCCCGAGTGGCTAAAGGGGGCAGACTGTAAATCTGTTGGCTTACGCCTACACTGGTTCGAATCCAGTCTCCTCCACCAGCGAAATTTATTGTGATGGTGTTTTCAGAATTGATGTGTAGCGCGCCGAAGTGCTGCGCTTGAGGTTCGGAGTTGGTTGCTTTGGCGCTGACTCTGGGTTCAGGCGGGAGTAGTTCAATGGTAGAACCCTAGCCTTCCAAGCTAATGACGCGGGTTCGATTCCCGTCTCCCGCTCCATATTTAATTCTGTTGCAGATGAGTTTTAGGCGCTGGCCAGGTTGTCAAACTGGGTCGGGGCTGAAGGCCCATGTGGCTCAGTGGTAGAGCACTCCCTTGGTAAGGGAGAGGTCGCGGGTCCGATTCCCGCCATGGGCACCAAGTTTTTTAATGTTGTTTTAGGTTTTTTTCGGAGTCGAAAATGGCAAAAGGTAAATTTGAACGGACCAAGCCCCACGTGAACGTGGGCACGATTGGCCACGTTGACCATGGTAAAACCACGCTGACTGCTGCGATTGCAACGGTTTTGGCGGCTAAGTTTGGCGGCGAAGCCAAGGCT
>CAILKX010000009.1 GCA_903834975.1 uncultured Curvibacter sp. | reverse complement strand
CCAGTTCAGTTGTAGTTAGTGATTTTGCTGTTGCCATAATGTTCTCCAAATAAGTTGTGTGCTTTAAGTATGTTTTCTTTGTTGCTGGTAGGACAAGAGAAGTTCGGCAAAGTGGCGGGTTATTGCTGATTTGTTGAAAAACAAGCACTTGCCGCGCTGTCCAAATAGTTTATGTATTCTCTTATCTCGTTGTATTTACGGCGATGTGTGGCGCAATGGACACGAACTGAAGTAGAACGCTTAAAACGCCCTACACGCTGTTGTAAGTGCGTCCGTGCTCGTTGCGAACTACAACGATAAAACGATTGCTTAAACGAGCGTTTTGATGTGTTGCTGTGCGTTGTTGCCCAGAAATCCATTTGTGCTTACCGATTTTCTGCGCTACGGATTTTTGCGTGGTGCTGAAAATATTGGGGGTAGTGGTTTTAATCTAACCCACCTGTTGCTACAAGTAAGAGCGAACCTGCTGTTCGCTTGTGCCCTCACAAAACACTATCGCTGTCGCTCTGTGTTTTGTTCAGCACATTTTTTGAATGATTGAAAGCCGAACACAACGCAGTTGTGTGAGGGGATGTTTGGTTGATTTAGATAGAACGAATGAGCGCACGACGGCTATAGCACGAACATAAAAGTTTGGTGCTATTAGCCGCCGTGTCGTGTAGTTTGATTTGAGTGTCACTTCATTTCGCTACACGCCTGTAAAAGAGTTAGTGGAAGACTGATGTTTTGAAACTTCCAAACAGCACTTATGCTGATACTCTGCGGCATCTCCTTACGCTACAAGCCTTTACAGCGACTTGTAGCAAGTCCAGTCTCATTAGCCGTCATATTACAAACTGGGTTTTTACACTTTGTTGTAGCAGTTGCTTATCTGCTGTGGTTGCCTATGTTGTTGTTAGATAGTGGTTGCCGTAATGCTTTGTTGTGATAGTTGCTTGTGCTGTTTGAAAAGTTGCCTGTTGATTTTGTTGCTAATGTTTAGGATTGGATAAGCAGAGGATGGTTTGAGTTTGTGCCGTATTTTTTTATTGACTACTTTGCGTTGGAAAGCGCGAAGGGTTTTGATTTGTTCAGTTGTTAGCAGGTTGCGGTTGTGGGTAAGTAGAGCGTGCGCCGCTTGTTGTGCTTGTAGTAGTTGGACAGGCAGTTGATTAAACGCACGCACATTCAGTCCTGTGTCTTTTATCCACTTTTCTGCTGTCAGCGTGTCTTTGCCTTGTTTGCGCAGGATTTGGTATTGCGCTTGCGTCAGTTTGTCTTTGTCTTTCTTTTTATTCATACAAATATTTAGCACTGACTAAAGAGTAGGTGTAAGAAACTGGCTTTTTATTTGGTTGTCTAAATGCGGAGAAAAAACCGGTTGCTCTCGTATCCGGTTTGAAAATAAAGTTGTGTCATTGCTAACAAACGAAAGGAAAACGCAATGACGACTTTGAGCAGTTTGAAACTTACGACAGCACAAAAGCCAACCCAAATGTCAGCAGTCCAACAACGCCGCAACAAGTTGGCAAAGCGACTTTTGGAACAAATGGAACTGGCAAAGGCACAGCAATCGGGCACGCAATACACAGCGACAAAGTTCCGAACTATTACGGACAACGAAACGGGCTTGCGAAAACAGGTTGAAACGAACAAGCGTGTAAAGGCTTGGTGGTTTGTTGCTGACAATGGAAAGTTGAGTTTGTGCGTGCGCTACGGCACAAAAGTGTTGGAACTGGCAAAAGGCAAGCACGCGGTGGAAGTGGGTGCGGAGAAAGATTTGGTGGGTGTTTTGGAAGTGATTAAGGCGGCAGTTTTAGCAGGTGAGTTGGATACGGCTATTGAGAATGCGGCAAATAAACTGCGAGACGGTTTTGTGGGCTGACAGGGGGTAAAGAGGGGGTTTATTGAAAAGCACGCTTTTTGACAGGGGGTGGAAACGGCGTGGATAGGGGGTTGGGAAGGATTGGAGGGGGGTGTTTATTGAAAAGCACGCTTTTTGCCAAGACCTTACCCAACTTGTGAAAAACCCTGCTTTTACATAAACAGCCTGTTAGTAAATACAAGATGCGTATTTACGAACTTGTCATAAAACCAATCAAGCCCAAGCCCCCAATGTCCCTAGCCCAAGCACGAATAAGTGGATTAAAGCAGGGTGTAGAACGAAGCAAACAGCAACTGAAAGCAGAGCGTGAAAGACAACGACAACAGCGTGATAATGAACGCAGGCAAAAGCAACTACGACAACGCTAAAGATTTGCTTAGTGTCAGCGTAGTTCTACGCAAGATGCGTTTTAGTAATGCGCTAGATCACGCAGAAAACGCGGGGTTTATGGCGAAAAACATAGTGTTTTACAAAACCGTGGCAAGTCGGACGAGAGGTATAGCAAAAATACTTTACGGTATGAACTTTTGCTACTACGCTAACGCAACACTAATACACGCACACCACTTTCTTAAAACGCTATTAGTGCTTGTGCTAATGCCACTTTTATGGTCGTTTAGCGTTTTGAAAATCCGCGTGTCGATGGTTCGATCCCGTCCCAGGCCACCAGTTTCACACCGCAGTTTCGCAAGAAGCTGCGGTGTTTTGCTTTGTGCAGACCGTTTTTCAACGCTGTGCAGGCACTCCCAGCAACTTGTATCAACGCTGGGAGACTTTGCTTGATGTGTAAGTCTCCAGCACAGCACGGGCATATCCGCAGGCTACTCACCAGCCTGTCCACCACACAGCCACAGACCATCCACTTGCGAGATGGTGAATTGGTGCTCTACAGGCGCAGCCGCAGCCTGCTCTATCAATGCAGATACAAATTGGCAGATTGCTCTTGGCATCGCCAGTCGACAGGCAAGGCTTCACTCGAACTGGCCATTGCAGCGGCGTGTGACCTTTATGACGAGTCCAGATATCGACAGAAGTTAGGGCTTGCACACCAAGCACACTCGTTTGCACATATTGCCCGCATCTGCTTGGAACAGGGTGATTGGCACGGCTGTAGACCGTGGCTTCATCAGCGAGCGTGTGCCAGTGCCTCGACTGACCAGCAAGGGTGAGAAAAGCAAAACCCGTCCAGCCTTCACTGAGCAAGAAATTGAACAGCTGTTGGCATTTATGCCCGCTTGGAGCCAGCAGGGTAGGCTGGCAGTTGAACGGGAAATTCGTCCCTTGACCCGCGACTATGTGGAGATGTTGCTCTACACAGGTATGAGGCACGGCACCGAGGCAATTGGCATCCTTTGGCGTGACATTGAGTGGCACACCGACAAGGGCGTCAGGTACTTGCGGATATGGGTCGATGGCAAGACAGGCGGACGCTGGCTCATTGCCAAGCACAAGGCGGTGGATGTCCTGCAGCGGCTACACGCTCGTCAGCGGGACATATGCCAACTGTCGTTTGAAACGACACTTGAATCGCGGGTGCCGCATCTCTTGTTCAGGTTCAGCGATGGGCATCAGCCTCACAGTCTTGTGGGCACATTCAGGCGATTGATGCGGGATTCGGGGTTGGCACTTGATGCAAATAGCGACAACAGAACCTTGTACTCATTGCGGCATACGTACGCAACACTGGAGATGCTCAGGGGTGAAGTGGACATCCACACGATCAGCAAGCAGATGGGCAACTCTGCGGCAATGATTGAGCGCCACTACTCTAAGTTGACGGCAACGATGGCGGCGGATAGGTTGGCTTGAGGTGTCGTGGAAAACGACAAAAACTATCGCAAAAATGCACCAAGATCGATCAAAATGAAGGGAGCAGAAAGCACATCAAAAAACATGACCCTCCATAGCCAGCTGAAAAACGCTAAAAGCGAAGAAGACGTAAAGGATGCTTATATCAAGGCATTGGGGCTAAAGGGCTACACCAAGGGCTTGATCGATATTCAAACCAACGAAATTTGGTTTGAAGCCAAAGACACGGGTAAAAACTCCAGCTATGCCATGTTTACCCAGCTGCTGCATTACGTGCAGGTAGCACTGAACAAAGGGGAGCACATACCACCCTTTCTGGCTGTGATCGACACCGAAAAAGCCGCAATCATGAAAAGTGCCGATGTGCTACCTTTTCTGGCGAAGAAAACCATTAAGTGGGGTAAGTCGGCCAGCCAGTACACCCAGGAAGCCCTGGACGAAGTCTCGGCCTACATCGGCACGCACTTTGTTTCGTTCAAGATTTCGACACACGAAGACGAGTTCATCAACACCGTCAAAGCCGCGATCAGAAGCGGCGACATCATCCGCACCCAAATCACGCCGGACAACCTCAAACAGGTGTTTGACAAATGGGTGGACATGATTGGCAACGAAATCACGGGAGTGGCAGAAGAGGAATATGCGCTACTCTTCTTCGCGGACATCATGCACGATGGCACCGTGTCCACCCATGCCAATTTGCCAGCTGAGCTTTTACACAAAAACGGCGCGCCAATATTCAGTCTGGGGGGCAAAAATTACGAGCTTGGAAGCAAGGAAGGCTATCGGCGCTTTTGGGCAATCTATCATCGCCCGCCTAAGTCGGAGTACCGCGATTACCTGTTGGAGCGGCGCGACAGCCTGATTCCGCTGGACGAGCGCAGCTTCAAGGGCGCGTTCTACACCCCATTGCATGTGGTGGATAAGGCCTATGACAAGCTTGCCGAAACGCTGGGCAAGAACTGGCAAAAGGAATACATCGTCTGGGACATGTGCTGCGGCGTAGGCAACCTGGAAGTCAAGCACAGCAATCCGCGCAACATTTTCATGAGCACACTGGACCAGGCCGACATCGATTTGATGAAGGCAACCAAAACCTGTGTGGCGGCGACACGGTTCCAGTACGACTACCTAAACGACGACATCACCGACGACGGAAAGATCGAATACAGCCTGACCAGTAAAGTGCCGCAAGGGCTGCGCGATGCGATCGCGGCAGGCAAGAAAATTCTGGTGCTGATCAATCCGCCATATGGAGAGACTGGCGCTGGCATTGGTAAAGGCGACAAGAACAAGAAGGGTGTGGAGCAAACGCGCATTAACGCCAATATGACCGATGTTGGGTATGCCAGCAAAGAATTGTTCGTTCAATTTTTGGCGCGAATATCCAAAGAACTGCCCAACGCTACTCTGGCCATGTTTAGTACATTGAAGTACGTGAACGCGCCAAATTTCGAGAAGTTTCGTCACAGCTGGAACGCTGAATACCAAGGTGGGTTCATTGTTCACAGCAAAGCTTTTGACGGCTTGAATGGCGATTTTCCAATCGGTTTTCTGATCTGGAAAACTAACCAGAGCACCCAAAAAAAGACGCCGATCACGGAAATTACGGTCGACGTTTTGGACAAAAAGGCACAGCAGATTGGCGAGAAAAAATTCTTCAACCTGCCGAATAATACCTACCTCAATGTTTGGATGGACAAACCAGAGACGAACGAAGAGTTGGCTTTGCCACTATCCAATGCGATCAAGGTTTCGGCTAACCCCCGCCTGAAAAAGTCCTGCGACGCCATGGTGGGCTACCTTTACGCGAGCAACAATGATCTACAACATGCTGGCATGGAAACCTGCCTTACATCCTCCATTTTTACAGGTGGGAATGGAGGTGGTGCATATGTTAAGACCGAAAATTTGTGGCAAGCAGCAGTAGTGTTCACCGTGCGCCGCATTGTTAAATCCACTTGGAGCAATAACCGCGACCAATTCCTGCAACCCGCGGCAGAACTCACCGAGGAATTCAAAACCGACTCCCTGCTGTGGATGCTCTTTAACGGCAGCAACCTCACCGCCAGCGCCGACGGTCTGGAATGGAACGGCAAGTCCTGGAGCATCGTCAACCATTTCATCCCTTACACCGAAGAAGAAGTGGGCGCACCCGACCGCTTCGAGTCCGATTTCATGGTGCAGTACCTCGCGGATAAAACCTTGTCAGCCGAGGCCACTGCCGTGCTGGACGCTGGCCGTCAGCTGTGGAAGGCCTATTTTACTCAGACTGACCCTCGCTCGGTGCGCGATCAGTACAAGCTCAACCGCCCCGATGTGGGCTGGTACCAGATCCGCAATGCGCTGGCTGAGCGCAATAAGAGTGACGATGCTGCTCCTGTGAGTTTGGCACCTCTTGAAGATTCGTATCAAGTGCTGACTGAAAAGTTGCGTCTGCAAGTCTTTTCCCTTGGATTTTTACGCTGAAATATCCAGCAGCTAGGGTCTATTTTTCTTTAGGCGCTCAACAAGATATTCAGCAAAGTAGTCTGGTTATCCATTGTCTGTACTAAAGAAAATTTCATATTGAAGATCGCTTTTATCTATGCATCTTGAAAATAACTCAAGTACTAAGTCACGACATCCTTTTTTCCCATCTGTATAAGCATCTTTAGAGCCAAAAAACTTATTTTAGAAGGAACAAGGCTGCAACCTAGTTTCCCTTTTTGGGAAGAAAAAACCTAAAGCTACTTAACGAAGTGCTGGCTGACCTGCCCAGTCTTTCCAATCAAATGGGACAGTAGGCGGAAGTTTTTTGACTCGTGGCGGAGGCGGCCGGCGACGATTGCTGGGTGTACCCCGATTTCATCAGCAAAGGCGACAGCATCTTCCGACAGCAGGGTTTCCTTTGCCTTGGCCGTCTCCCACCGGTCCTTTGGGATCAGAGCTTCTTGCGCCATTTCGTCGGCTTCGCTTTCGATGTGTTCTGGCTTCGGTCGATCCAAATCATCAATGAACACAGGGCTTGCGTCTGAGAGGTGCTTTGCTACGTGTGCCAACTCGTGGAGCAGAGCGAACCAAAAATTGTCAATTCGGTCATGACGAAGGGTCAATGCCACGATAGGGCGACCGTTATCCAGCATTGCCGCGCCGTCCAAGAAAGTTCGCTTGAAGTGACTTTCGATTACGAGAGTAATGCCAATGCGTGAAAGGTACTCCCTGGCCAGCTTTGGACCTTCTTCAAATGCGGACAGCTTTGCCAATTCACGCAACCATTCCGGCGTGACGGACCCGGCCTTGTAGTCTCGGGTCAAGTTGGCTTCGCGTGCCTTGCGCACTACGCACATGCGCCATGCCAGAAGGGCCATCTTATCGGCCTGGCGGTCTCCGCGCTGATGAAGCGGCGCGCGCAAGAACGCCGGCTCCATCTGCTTGGGCAGAAAGTCTTGCATGAACTTTGTGACCAAGTCTTCCGCGTAATCCTTCATGCGCTGAACGTTGCCCTTGAAGTCTCCAAAGCATCCACGTTCCAGCATCTCCTTCAATGGGAAACTGGAATAGTCAATCTCCGGATCTTGATTGACGATCGAATTGTCAGTTTCCACATCTTCAATCAGAATGTCAGCGGGGATGCCCAGGCCACGGTTGAGCCGCCGAATCATCGGCAGAGACAACGGACGTTTACGCGACAAAACCTCGGAAACCTTGGAAATAGATCCGATGTAGGGAGTCAAATCCTTACGGCTGAGGTCCATTTGATCCATGCGAAAAAGGATGGACTCAATGGGATCCACTTGGACAGGCGGAACCGTCTGGTGCTCGAAATCAGCAATCACCAGAGTCAGCAATCCAAGTTCATTGTCGTCATCGGAGCCAGCGGCGGGATCGAGCGACATGAGCGCAGAAAGGCGAGCCATCGCCTGCGCGTAATCTTTCTTGCTCTTAATGATCTTTACGTTCATTGCGTTCTCCGTCTATTTTTAATCGCTGCGCTGACACAGCCTAAAACTTTTTCTTGTCGTACTCGGCATGAGTTCCCACCCACTCGACGACGACCAATCCGTTTTGATACCGCACCTTCACCACAAGCCGATATGTGTTGCCCTTGATGTTGAAAATGACACGGTTATCTGCCAAAAAATCCGCGCTTCGATACCGGCGCTTGATGTCTTGTGACGTCTGCCAGTGCTCACGTTCGACATCTGTTTGCCACGCATCGAGTTGCCCACGTGAGTCCGCGTGCTTTTGTTTGAACTCCTCAAGGAGCGGCAATCCCAGTATTCGCATGAGGTGTTGGGCGTGGTCATGATCAAATGTGCATTGTATTTCCCAAAAAGGGAAATGTCAACGCCTTGCTGATTCCGACTAGGGAAGTGGAGGCTTGGCAGCTCCCGCCCGAACTCGTTTTTCTGTGCGATCTGCGAAACGCCAGCGCCTAGTGAGGGCACCTACAAGAAGCTCAAATCAAGATTGAACCTTTACGATTGAGCACCTCAGAATGCGGTTCAAAGACGCTCAATGACGGTCACGTTGGCCATGCCACCGCCTTCACACATGGTTTGCAAGCCGTAGCGCTTGCCGCGCTGAGCCAAGGCGTTGACCAAGGTGGTCATGAGCTTGGTGCCCGATGCGCCGAGGGGGTGACCCAAAGCAATGGCGCCGCCGTTCACGTTCAAACGCTCGGGGTCGGCCCCCAGGGCTTTGAGCCATGCCAGTGGCACCGAGGCAAAGGCCTCATTGACTTCATACAAATCAATGTCTTCAATTTTGAGACCGGCTTTTTTAAGCGCGCGCTCGGTGGCGGGTATGGGCGCTTCGAGCATGATCACGGGGTCGTGCCCAAGCAGGGTCATGTGGTGGATGCGCGCCAAAGGTTGAACGCCCAAGGTTTTAAGACCGCGCTCGTTGACGATCAAGACCCCCGTGGCGCCGTCGCAAATTTGGCTGGCATTGGCCGCGGTGATGACGCCGCCTTCTTGCAGCAACTTGACACTCTGAATGCTTTCCATCGTCGCGTCGGCGCGGATGCCTTCATCGGTGGCGTGGATTTCAGCGGTGTCCGAGCCGTCCGCGTGGCGAACCGCCAGTTTCAAAATTTCGTTGTTAAAGGCCCCCGACTGGGTGGCGGCCAAGGCGCGTTGGTGGCTCAGCAGGGCATAGCGATCCAGGTCGTCTTTGGTCAGGCCGTATTTTTTGGCCATCATTTCAGCGCCCATGAACTGACTGAACACCATGTTGTGATAGCGCGCAAGGATGGCAGGACTTTGGTAGTTGCCCATGCCGGCTTTTTGGGCCAAGGCGTTGGGGCTGAACATGGGCACGCGGGACATCGATTCGACCCCGGCTGCAATCACGATGTCCATGGTGCCCGACATCACCGCCTGGGCGGCAAAGTGAACGGCCTGTTGTGATGAGCCGCACTGCCGATCAATCGAGGTGCCAGGCACCGATTCGGGCAATTTTGAGGCCAGCACCGCGTTGCGCCCCACATTGGTGGCTTGCTCACCGATTTGGCTGACACAGCCCATCAGCACGTCTTCGACCAAGGCGGGGTCCATCTGGGCGCGGTCCACCAAATCGTTCAACACTTGGGCGGCCAGCTCGGTGGGGTGCCAGCCCGACAAACGCCCGTTGCGGCGACCGCCTGCGGTTCGGGTGCAGGCCACGATATAGGCTTCAGACATGCTCAATTTCCTTTAGAAACGTCATCAGAGAGGCATCCCATGACTTTAGAGTGCACGTGAAATCACTTCTTTCATGATTTCACTGGTGCCCCCGTAAATTCGCTGGATGCGTGCGTCGGTGTACATGCGCGCGATCAGGTACTCGTTCATATAGCCATAGCCTCCAAATAACTGGAGACAGGTGTCGATCACGCGGCCCTGGGTTTCTGAACCCCACAGTTTGGCCATGGAGGCGGTCGCCGTGTCCAGTTTGCCAGCGACCAAGTCTTCCACACACCGGTCCATAAAGGCCCGACCCACTTTGATCTCGGTCGCCACCTCGGCCAACTTGAACTTGGTGTTTTGAAAATTGGCGATGGGTTGCCCAAAGGCTTGGCGCTCTCGAACATAGTTCAGTGTGAGTTCAAAGGCGCCTTCCATGGCCGCCAATGCCGTCACGCCAATGATCAAGCGCTCGTAGGGCAAGTCGCTCATGAGTTGGTAAAAGCCCTGACCTTCTTGACCCCCTAGGAGTTGGTTGACCGGTACGCTGACGTTGTCAAAAAAAAGTTCGGCCGTGTCTTGGGCTTTAAGCCCTATTTTGTCGAGGACGCGACCCACCCGGAAGCCAGGGCAGTTTTCAGTCTCAACGATCAGAATCGAGGTGCCTGCCGCTCCGCGATTGGGATCGGTTTTGCAGACCACCAAGACCACACCGGCCAAGAAGCCGTTGGAAATAAAGGTCTTGTTGCCATTCAGTAGGTATTGATCGCCTTCACGCTGGGCGCGGGTTTGGATCCCTTGTAAATCTGAGCCTGTACCGGGTTCAGTCATGGCAATGGCGCCCACCAGTTCACCGCTCGCCATCTTTGGCAAGTAGCGTTTCTTTTGCGCTTCCGTCCCATGGTTTAAAAAATAATGAGCGACGATGGCGTGTACCGATGCATTCATGCCGGTCAAGCCGCGGCGGCTCATTTCTTCATAAAAAACCACTTCGTGGCGGAAATCGCCCCCAACACCGCCCCAAATCTCTGGGATATCGATGCACAACAAACCGGTTGACCCGGCCTTGCGCCAGAGCTCGTGACCCACATGGCCACGATGGCGTGCGGCTTCATCGTCAGGCCGCATTTCCTTCTCGATGAAGCGCACGACGGTGTTGCGAAACTGATCCAAATCAGGATCGGTCCATGAGCGTTTGAATTCGAGGGGCATGGGCGTTCAATCCGCTTTCACAGTTCGGCCTGCTGCCCAAGACCGCAAGGCGGTCATTTTTTCGGCCATCAACACGGACAAAGGTTGGGTCTGGTGCAACTCGTCCAAAAGGTGCTGGGTCGCAGGGGGTTGGTGATTGCCCAGCGCACGGTAAAGCCCGGCAATCACGGCCTGCTCAATTTCCGCTCCGGCAAATCCCTCGCTGGCATCGGCCAGCGCTTGCAGGTCAAAGAGGCGCGGGTTGAGTCTTCGCTTTTTCAGATGAATTGAAAAAATGTCACGCCGCACCCCTGCACCTGGCAAATCGACAAAAAAGAGTTCATCGAAGCGTCCTTTGCGCAAAAGCTCGGGCGGTAACTTGGACACATCGTTGGCGGTGGCGACCATGAAAACCCGCGCCTTTCGCTCTGCCATCCAGGTTAATAAAGTGCCCAAGATGCGTTTGGAAACACCGCCATCGGCCGAGTCACCGTCGTTGGCAATGCCCTTTTCAATTTCGTCGATCCACAGCACGCAAGGCGCCATGGCTTCGGCTTGCTGCAGTGCGTGTTTGAGGTTGTGTTCCGATTCGCCCAACCATTTGCTGTACAAATTGCCGAAGTCCAAGCGCATCAAAGGCACATGCCAAGTGCCCGCAACGGCTTTGGCGGCCAGGCTTTTGCCTGAGCCTTGAACGCCCAGCAACAAAACCCCTTTGGGGGGGTCGATTTCAATTTCTTTCTGAGCGTTTAAAAAGGCCTCACGCCGCAGACTCAGCCAGTGCTTGAGTTGGGTCAAGCCGCCGACACTGTCAAAACCGGCCACATCAAAATCAAACTCGACCAAGCCGTCGCCCCCGGCGTCTTCTTTTTTGAAGTTGAGGATCAGTTTCAAATCATTGGAGCTGATTTTTCCATCGCGGACGGCCGCAGCAATCAAGCGGCGAACGTCTTCCTCATTCAGGCCCAACAAGGCCTGGACCATTTCGTCTTCCAGGGGGCCGGGACGGATGAACTGTCGGTGGTGATCGGCACTCAGCCAAGCAAAAACGGTTTCAAAATAAATTTCTCGGATGGTTTCAAGGTCAGGCAAAGGCGGGATGTACCAATGGCCCAAGCGTTTTAAATCATGCGGTACCTCAAGCTGCTCGCCCATCAACAACATGGTTTTGGTCAAGCTGTCGGACTCCTCAGCGAATTCTTTGATCAAGCGAAGGATCAAGGGGTCACTCAAGTGATGCTGAATGTCGAGCAACAGAACGGTGCCCTTTTTTAAGGTGTCTTTCAGGTAATAGAGAACGCTTTTTAAATCAGCCAGCTTGGGCAGCGTCTCCTTGAAGGTGAGGTTGTGCAAGCCATCGGCCAAGGTCCACAGGTAAAAGTGCTCATGCCTCAAGGCGGCCATGGCTTTGAGGTGGTTGACCAAGCGGCCTTCTTCTACACTTTCAATAAAAACCAGGGGCAATTTTGACGCCACCAAGGCATCAAGGTCTGCCAAGGTGTTTTGCATGGTTTCAGCGTCCTGCGAACAGCAACGCAATGTTGCAAGCCAACCCAAGCACCCAAACCAAACTGCGCAGAGAGGCTAAGTTTTTCAGGTAGCAAGCGATGTAGGCGATGCGGCAAAGGATGTAGGCCACCGCCAAGGCATCCACCACGTTTTGCGCGGCGCCCAACTGGTGGGCGATCACGACACCGCCGATAAAGAAGGCCAGTCCCTCAAAGCTGTTTTCTTGAGCGGCGTTGGCCCGGGCTCGCCAGCTGCCTTGTTGTGCAATCCAAGCACGGGGCTCATGGTTGTCATAGCCCCCTTGTTGTCGAGGCACTTTGTGTTGGCCCGATTTGGCAATCCCCGCGCAAACGATGGGCAACAAAGCGGCAATGAGCACGCAGGCATAAGCCAAGGTGAAAGTGGCAGGTGTCATGACAGGCAATCAAAAAAGAAAGCTTATTTTGCGCCAGATCGCAGTTGCATCATCAAAGCCGCGTTGGCTTTTCGGTCGTCATTGACTTTCGTCATGTAAGGCTTTTCGCCCAAACGCTTCAAATAGTCGCGAACGGGTAAGTCGGCCAAAAAGTCGCGGCCATAGACCAATTTGGTCGCGCTGCTGACCAAGGGCAAATGCACATAAGCCGCGCAGTCGGCCAAGGTCATCTTTTCACCCGCCAGGTAAGGGGTGTCGAAATGAGCCAATTGGGTAAAAGCGGCGATGTTTTTGGTCAGTTGGGCTTCAACCTTTTCAAGGGTGCCGTCGCTGACTTTTCCGCCAAAGAATGCCTGAGGATAGAGTTGCCGCGCCACCAATTCCAAGTGCAATTCGAGGAAGGTGTCCAGTTCGCGCACTTTGGCTTTGCCAAAAGCGTCGCTGGGCAGCAAGGGGTGTTCGGGGAAGGCATCTTCGATGTAATTCATGATGACCTCGGACTCACACAAAGTGCCGTGTTCCGTGACCAGGTAAGGCACCTTGCCCAGAGGCGTGGCCTTCATGTCCGTCTGGCCGACCCATGCCAGCACTTCTTCAAAGGGCAGGCCTTTTTCCAGCAAGGCGATTTTGACTTTGTTGTAATAGTTGCTGGCCGAAAAGCCACAGAGTTTGAGCATGATGTCTCCTGATGGAATGAATTAGGCTTAAATCATAGGCGTCTGATTGGACACTTTGCGTCGCTGATTTGACTGTTTTCATGCTGTATTCTCTGAATGTCTTCACTGTACAGGCGGTTTTATGAGCAACTCGGCCAATCAGTCCTCGGCTTTTGATTTTGGGAAACTGGTCCCAGGATTTGACTTTTTACAAAACCTGACCCAAGCGGCCAGCAAAAATGCCAGCCCCTCCACTGGGGCCGCTGGCTGGGTCGCCCCCACCCTGAATGTCGAAGACATCCAAAAGCGAATCGAAGAATTAAAGGCCGTGCAGTTTTGGTTGGAGCAAAACTCACGCGCATTAAGTGCCACCATCCAAGCGCTTGAAGTGCAAAAAATGACGCTCAGTACCTTGAGCGCCATGAACGTCAGCATGGGCGATTTGGCCTCGGCCTTCCAAGTGAAACCCACTCCTAAAACCGAAGCGCCTGAGGCTTCTCCTGAACCTGAAGCCCCTAAAAGCCCTGAAGCCCCTGAAGCCTCAGAAGTGGCCCAAGAAAAAGGGACGCCAGAAGCACCCAAGGCCGCCGTCGACCCCTTGGCTTGGTGGGGTGCCGTCACCCAGCAATTCCAACAAATTGCGTCCCATGTGTTGAAAGAGGTGCCTCTGAAAACAGCGCCCTCAGATGCGGCCAAAACGCCTGCATCTAAAACAAGGCCATCGAAACCAGGCACGTCTAAACCAAGTGCTTCGAAACCAAAAACGACCCGTCCATCGACCAAGGTGACGGCTGCCCCGCCTTCAGCTGCTTCTCAAAACACCGTTAAAGCAAAAGCGGTTAAAGCCAAAGCAGTCAAAGCCAAAGCCCTTAAAGCACCCGCGAAAAATACGGTCAAAACGTCCCCTTCGTTATAAGCACTTTCTGATGAGCACTTTCCCAACAGGGCACGCGACGCATCCGCAGTGGCAAATGGCCTCTGCCTTGGTGCTGGCTCAATTGCGGGCCCAATTGGCTCAGCGGGAAGGCGTGCCTGCATTGGGCTTGCTCTACATCACCGACCACTACGCGCCCCAGGCACAAGCCCTGCTGGACTGGTGGACCTCAGAACTGCCCGAAGTCACAGACTGGAGCGGAACGGTGGGGGTGGGCGTGGCCGCCAGCAACGCGGAGTATTTTGACGAGCCCGGCTTGGCGGTCATGCTCTGCGATTTGCCATCCCATCACTTCCGGGTTTTTTCAGGGGTCGCGCCCTTGGGTTTGGGCTTTGAGCCGCACACCGCCTTGGTCCACGCCGATGGCCACACACCGGAATTGTCTGAGTTGCTGATCGAATTGGCCGAGCGCACCTCAGCGGGCTATTTGTTTGGCGGTGTGGCCGCCAGCCGCACCGTTCCCATTCAATTCGCCATCGCCTCTGACAGCACTTTGAAAGGCCAAGGCGCTGCTCGAGGGGCCTTTGAAGGCGGGTTGAGCGGGGTGGCGTTTCATGAAGAAGTGGGCTTGGTTTCTCGGGTGACACAAGGCTGCCAACCCGTTGCGCCCAGGCACCAAATTACATCGGCCGATGGCAATTTGGTGTTGACCTTGGACGACGAGCCGGCGCTGGATGTGCTGCTGCGAGACCTGAAACTCAAGGTCACTTTTTCCGATTCAGCCGGACCCACCACCGAGGTGCAAGAGGCCTTGTCCGTGGTGCGCTCGACGTTGGTGGGTTTGACCGAACCGGTCGAACTCGACCCCACTGATTTGCAAGGCAAGCGGGTATTGCGAACGGGGCAACTCGGCGACGATGTTTTGGTGCGCCACATCATTGGGCTGGACCCCGCGCGGCGCGGTGTGGCCATGGCGCATTGGGTCGAAGAAGGCATGACCTTGACCTTTTGCCAACGCCACCGAAATGCAGCCCGGGCTGACCTGATGCGCATCTGCGCTGAAATTCGAGAAGAGCTCGAACCCGACCGAACACTCTGGGGCGCCGTTTATGTGAGCTGCTCAGGCCGCGGCGGCCCTCACTTTGGCGGTGACAGTGCGGAGCTGCAAATCGTTCGCCATGCCTTGGGCGATGTGCCCTTGGTGGGCTTTTTTGCGGGCGGTGAAATTGCAGGCCATTCTTTGTATGGTTACACCGGCGTGCTCACGGTTTTCGCTTCGCCTGAACGGGGCGCTTCTTGAGCACGCAATTTGGTCTGCTTCGAGAACGGCGATTTGGGCCGTTTTTTTGGACCCAGTTCTCAGGTGCGGCCAACGACAACTTGTTTAAATTCGCCTTCACGGTGATGGTCACTTACCAGCTGCAAGTGGCCTGGTTGCCGCCCGCCTTGGCCGGATTGGTGATTGGGGCTTTGTTCATCTTGCCTTTCTTTTTGTTCTCGGCCACTGCCGGACAATTCGCCGATGCGCTGCCCAAAGAGCAAATCTTTCGGGCGGTCAAGTCACTGGAAATTGCCATCATGTTGATCGCCGCAGTGGGCTTTTTGATGGCTTGGGTAGGCCTCTTGTTGTCCTGTGTTTTTTTGATGGGCTTGCACTCCACGGTGTTTGGTCCGGCCAAATACGCGTACCTGCCGCAAGTGCTCAAGCCCGCTGAGTTGGTGGGCGGCAACGGCATGGTTGAGATGGGCACTTTTGTGGCGATTTTGTTGGGCAACTTGGTCGGCGGATTGCTCATTACATTGCCCGAAATAGGGGTCGCGGTGAGTGCGGCCGCCTGCATTTTGGTGGCGTGCTGGGGGCGCTGGATGGCACAAGGCATTCCCAGCATCACAACCCAGGGCAAAACCCAGGAAAACGCTGAAAAGACCTCAGAGTTGTCGACCTCCGCGCCCAGCCCCATCAACTGGAACCCCATCACGGAAACGTGGCGCAACTTGCTATTGGCGAGGCAAGACCCCTTGGTGTTTAAGTCGCTTTTGGCCATCAGCTGGATGTGGTTTTTTGGTGCGGTTTATTTGAGCCAATTTCCGAGCTTTGCCAAAGAGGTCTTGCACGGCGACGCGCAAGTGGCTTCGATGATGTTGGTGGTTTTTTCAATGGGCGTCGGTGCTGGGGCCTTGATGTGCGAGCGTTTGAGCCAACGCCAATCGGCCAACGGCCTGGTGCCTTTGGGGGCGCTGGGCATGACCGTTTTCAGCCTGGACTTGTCCGCGGTCAGCAGCGGATTACCAGCCAGTGAATTGCAAAGTTTGACGACGTTTTTAACCGTGCCTGCCCAGGGGCACTTGGTGCTGGATTTGTTTTTGCTGAGCGCGAGCGTGGGGCTTTACAGCGTGCCTTTGTACGCCCTGATTCAGGAGAAAGCCCAGCCCGATCACCGTGCCCGCATCATCGCGGCGAACAACATATTAAATGCCTTGTTCATGGTCGTCAGCTCGATCGGTGTGGGCGCTTTGTTGGTGGCCGGCTGGACCATTCCGCAGGTGTTCGCTGGCATGGCCGCTGTGAATGCGGTGTTTGCGCTTTGGTTCTTCGCCAGCACCAGCGACTTTTGGGCCGCGTTCAAACGCCGCTGGCGCGGTCTGATTTGAACTGCGCTCTGAATTCAGTCAACCGCCCTTGGTCCAAAGCGGTCCGAATCTCGCCCATCAAATTCAGGTAGTAGTGCAGGTTGTGCACGGTCGTCAGCATCGGACCCAGCATCTCGCCGCAGCGGTCTAGGTGGTGCAAGTAGGCCCGGCTGAAGCCTTCACGACCGCCGTCGGCCCAAGCCACACCGGAGGTGCCCGCGCAGGCATGGCAGGTGCACGTGACGTCCAGCGGTTGGGGGTCGGTTTTGTGGCGCGCATTGCGCAGTTTCAGGTCGCCAAAGCGGGTAAAAATAGTCCCATTGCGGGCATTGCGCGTGGGCATGACGCAGTCGAACATGTCCACGCCTTGGGCCACGCCTTCGACCAAATCTTCAGGCGTGCCGACGCCCATCAAGTAGCGGGGCTTGTTGGCGGGCAGCAAGTGCGGGGTGTGCGCCATGATGCGCAGCATTTCGTCCTTGGGCTCGCCCACGCTCACGCCGCCCACGGCGTAGCCGGGGAAGTCCATCTCGACCAAGGCGGCCAGTGATTCTTCTCGCAGGTTCTCGAACATCCCGCCTTGCACAATGCCGAACAAAGCGTTGGGATTTTCAAGTTTTTCAAATTCAACTTGGCAGCGTTTGGCCCAACGTCGCGACAGCTCCATCGAGGCGCGTGCTTCGCGCTCCGTGGTCAACACGCCCTTGGTTTCATAGGGCGTGCATTCGTCAAATTGCATGACGATGTCGGAGTTCAGCACCGTTTGAATTTGCATGCTGATTTCAGGGGTTAGAAACAATTTATCGCCATTGACCGGCGATGAAAACTTGACGCCTTCTTCACTGATTTTGCGCATCGCGCCCAAGCTCCAAACTTGAAAGCCGCCCGAATCAGTGAGGATGGGTTTCTGCCATTTTTCAAAGGGGTGCAACCCGCCAAAGCTTTTCATGACTTCCAGGCCCGGGCGCATCCACAAATGGAATGTGTTGCCCAGAATAATTTGTGCGCCCATCTCTTCCAAGCTGCGCGGCATCACCCCTTTGACCGTGCCGTAGGTGCCGACTGGCATGAAGATGGGCGTTTGAACGACGCCGTGGTTCAGCGTCAAGGTGCCCCGGCGGGCGTGGCTGTTGGCGTCGGTGGTCAGGAGTTCAAATTTAAGCATGGGGAGCAACAGGGGTTGGCGTTTGGCGGTTCAAAAACATGGCGTCGCCATAACTGAAGAAGCGGTATTTTTCGGCGATGGCGTGGCGGTACAAAGCCCTGATGGGCTCGTAGCCCGCAAAGGCGCTGACCAACATCATCAAGGTGCTTTTGGGCAAGTGAAAGTTGGTGATGAGCGAGTCGACGACTTTGAATTCAAAACCGGGGGTGATGAAAATTTGGGTGTCCCCACTGGTTTTTTCAGGGTTCAAAGCCCAAGACTCCAAGGTCCGCACCGTGGTGGTGCCGACGGCGACCACGCGACCGCCGCGGGCGCGACATGCGGCAATCGCCTCAGCCGTTTTAGCGGGGACTTGAAACCACTCGCGGTGCATTTTGTGGTCGCTCAAATTTTCGGTCTTGACCGGTTGAAAAGTGCCGGCGCCGACATGCAGGGTGACGCTGGCGGATTCAACGCCCCGGTCTTTCAGCCTTTGCAGCAAGGGCTTGTCAAAATGCAAAGCGGCTGTCGGCGCCGCCACGGCGCCGGGGTGCTTGGCAAAGACAGTTTGGTAGCGAGATTCGTCCTCGCTGGAGTCGGCGTGTTCAATGTAGGGTGGCAACGGCACATGGCCGTGCGCCGCCATCAAGGCATGGGGCTCGTCACTGAAGCGAAAACGAAACAAGGCCCCTTGTTCATCGGGCCAACGCCCCAGCAGGGTGGCGCTAAAGCCGCCGACCATGTTCAACACCCCGCCCACCAAGGGTTTCTTGCTGACCTTCATGTGCGCCACCACTTCATGGTTGCCGGATTCGGCCGACGTCAGTACCCGTTCGACCAAGAGCTCCACTTTGCCGCCACTGGTTTTTTCCCCAAAAAGACGCGCTTTAATCACTTGGGTGTCGTTGAAAACCAACAGATCGCCGGCTTCCAACAGGTTGGGAAGGGTGTTGAAAATTCGGTCGACAACGCCGATGCGGCCATCCAACAAACGAGAGCCGCTTCGTTCAGCGGCGGGATGCTGGGCGATGAGTTCGGGCGGCAGGTTGAAGTCGAAGTCGCTGAGGCTGAAGTTCATGAACTTGAGGGCTGGACAAGCCCGTACCAAGGAAAGTAGGGTGGGAAAAGAATTAAAAGACAAAGGCGATTTTACGGGGCTGTCCAACCCCACGTGGCTTTACACCTCCAAGAGCGTGCCAGGCGTCGGCGTTTTCGCTCTCTTGACTTGCGTCTACTTGGCCTTCATCTGGGTAAAAATGACGCATGTCCGCTTTCACTGTGCCCGCTGAGTCCAAATCCGCGCCCAACCCAGCTCCCAAGTTGACGCCGCCTCAGAAGGCCTTGCGCCAGTTGGGGTTGACGCGCGACATTGATTTGGCGTTGCACTTGCCGTTGCGCTATGAAGACGAAACCCGCATCGTGGCCATCCGCTCGGCCCGCGATGGCGAGGTGGTGCAAATTGAAGCCACCGTGGTCAAGAGCGAGGTGGTGATGCGACCGCGTCGCCAACTCTTGGTCGTCGTCGAGGATGCGACCGGTGAGTGCGAGTTGCGGTTTTTTAGTTTTTACCCCTCCCATCAAAAGACCTTGTCGGTGGGGGCGCGCTTGCGCATTCGGGGTGAAATCAAAGGTGGTTTTTGGGGGCGCCAAATGATGCACCCCACCTTCCGTCTGGCCGGCGGCGAATTGCCCCAAGCCTTGACCCCCGTGTACCCCACGACCTCGGCTTTGCCGCAAGCTTACCTAAGGCGGGCGGTGCAAACGGGTTTGTCTCGGGCTGAACAACGCGGGGCACTGAATGAAACGCTGCCAGCGGCTTTTCTCCATCCGTTGCCCGATTGCTGGCCGCTGGCGCAGGCGTTGCATTTTTTGCATCATCCCAACCCCGATGTGTCGATGGCCACTCTGGAGGACCGCAGCCACCCTGCTTGGCAGCGCTTGAAGGCCGAAGAATTGTTGGCGCAACAGCTCTCTCAGCTGCAGGCCAAACGCGAGCGGGCCTTGCTGAAAGCGCCTGTTTTGAAGTCCGCCACTTCAAAAAACAACCTGGTTGCGTCACTTTCCTTGGTTGAACAATTGCTGGCCGTCTTGCCCTTCAGTTTGACCGCCGCACAACGCCGAGTCAGCGAGGAAATTGCCAAAGACCTGGCCCTGGGTGCGCCCATGCACCGCCTGCTGCAAGGCGATGTGGGCTCTGGCAAAACCGTGGTCGCTGCTTTGGCGGCGGCCATCTGCATCGACGCGGGTTGGCAATGCGCTTTGATGGCCCCCACAGAAATTTT
Organism: uncultured Curvibacter sp.; assembly: GCA_903834975.1. Classification (GTDB taxonomy): domain Bacteria; phylum Pseudomonadota; class Gammaproteobacteria; order Burkholderiales; family Burkholderiaceae_C; genus Curvibacter. The sequence continues at coordinate 4,311 of CAILKX010000009.1, read as the reverse complement.
GGCAGAGCAGCACTTCAGCAAATTGGTCGGCTGGCTCTCTCCTTTGTTGGCGCCCCGAGGTCATCAAGTGGCTTGGTTGGCGGGGGCGCAAAAAAAGAAAGAGCGCAGCGCCGCTTTGACCTTGATTGAATCCGGCGAGGCGGCCTTGGTAATTGGGACCCATGCGGTGATTCAAGAGCAGGTGAAGTTCAAAAATTTAGGCCTGGCTTTGATCGATGAGCAACACCGCTTTGGCGTGGCGCAACGCCTCGCCTTGAGAGCCAAGTTGATGGACGGCACAGGCCGCGAACCGCATCTGCTGATGATGACGGCGACCCCCATTCCGCGCACCTTGGCGATGGGTTACTTTGCCGATTTGGATGTGTCGACCCTCGATGAGTTGCCGCCGGGTCGAACGCCCATCGTGACCAAGGTGATTTCTGACAGCCGCCGAGACCAAGTCATTCAGCGCATGGCCGAACAGTTGGCCCAAGGCCGACAAGTCTATTGGGTCTGTCCGCTGATTGAGGAAAGCGAGGCGCTGGACTTGAGCAACGCCACCCAAACCCATGCCGATTTGAGCGAGTCCTTGCCGGGCGTCTCCATTGGTTTGTTGCACTCGCGCATGCCGAGCGCCGACAAGAAAGAAGTCATGGCCGCCTTCACCTCGGGGGCCATGGGCGTGTTGGTCAGCACCACGGTGATCGAGGTCGGCGTGGATGTGCCCAACGCCTCGCTGATGGTGATCGAGCATGCCGAGCGCTTTGGCTTGAGCCAATTGCACCAATTGCGGGGCCGAGTGGGGCGCGGCGCGGCGGCCTCAGCCTGTGTGCTTTTGTATGCCACCGGTGACGGTGGGCGTTTGGGGGAGACCGCCCGCGAGCGCCTCAAAGCCATGGCCGAGACCCACGATGGTTTTGAAATTGCCCGCCGCGACTTGGACATCCGCGGGCCCGGCGAATTTTTGGGGGCCCGTCAATCGGGCGCGCAAATGCTGCGTTTTGCCGATCTCGCCGAAGATGCCGCCTTGCTCGATTGGGCGCAATGGGCCGCGCCCCAACTGTTGGACACAGCACCCGATTTGGCCCAGCAACACGTGGCGCGCTGGTTGGGTGGAAAATCAGCGTATTTGAAGGCTTAGTTAAAGCCTTCATTCCAAAGTCCTAAGTGTGAGAACGTGAGAACGTGAAAAATTCATGACCCTGACCGAACTCAAATACATCGTCGCGGTGGCCCGCGAAAGGCATTTTGGCCGTGCTGCCGATGCCTGTCTGGTGTCGCAACCCACGTTGTCGGTGGCCATCAAAAAGCTGGAAGAAGAGCTCGAGGTCAAACTGTTTGAACGCAGTGCCAATGAAGTCGGCTTGACGCCTTTGGGCGATGAAATCGTGCGCCAAGCCCAGAGCGTTTTGGAGCAAGCCGCGGCGATCAAAGAAATTGCCAAGCGCGGCAAAGACCCGCTGGCTGGGGCGGTGCGTTTGGGGGTCATCTACACGATTGGCCCTTATTTGCTGCCCGAATTGGTCAAGCAAGTGATGCAGCGCAACCCGCAAATGCCCTTGATGTTGCAAGAAAACTTCACAGTCAAATTGCTCGAACAATTGCGGGCGGGTGAAATCGACTGTGCCATTTTGGCCGAGCCTTTTCCGGACACGAACTTGGCTGTGGCCGCACTTTACGACGAGCCTTTTTGGTTGGCGGCGCCACCGCAGCATCCCTTGGCTAAAAAAGAATCGGTCACGGCAGACGATTTAAAACGCGAAAACTTGTTGCTCTTGGGTTCGGGTCATTGCTTTCGCGACCATGTGTTGGAAGTCTGCCCCGAGTTTGCGCGCTTCTCCAGTAACCCGGAGGGCATTCGCAAAAACTTTGAAGGCTCCTCTTTGGAAACCATCAAACACATGGTCGCCGCCGGGATGGGCGTGACCTTGGTGCCGAGTCTGAGCATACCGTTCCAACCGCAAACGGGGGGGGCGTCGTTGCCTTTGGTTTATGTGCCCTTTGCCGGTGAGCCGCCCATGCGCCGCGTGGTCTTGGTTTGGCGGCGCAGCTTCACCCGTTACGAGGCCATTGCGGCCTTGCGCAACGCCATCATGGCGTGCCCCTTACCGCATGTGTTGCGCGTGAATTGAGTCGGAATTGAGCCGAATTTGAGGCCCCATTAATCCCATGCCAGAACGCTTGTCTTTGTATTTGAGTTTGATCCGGTGGAACCGTCCAGCAGGTTGGCTGCTCTTGTTGTGGCCGACTTTGGGCGCGCTCTGGGTCGCGGCAAAAGGTTTTCCAGGTTGGCATTTGGTGGCGGTTTTCACGCTGGGCACTTTTTTGATGCGCAGTGCCGGTTGCTGTGTGAATGACGTGGCCGACCAAGACTTTGACCGCCACGTTAAACGCACCGCGCAACGGCCGGTGACCAGCGGCGCGGTCTCCAGCCGCGAAGCCTTGGCTTTGGGCGCGCTGTTGGCGCTGGTGGCCTTTGGTTTGGTGCTGAGCACCAACTTGAACACCGTGCTGTGGTCTCTGGCAGCGTTGGCGGTGACGCTGCTTTATCCCTTCGCCAAGCGCCATGTGGCCATGCCACAGGCCGTCTTGGGGCTGGCTTTCAGCATGGGGATTCCGATGGCGTTCAGCGCCGTGACGCCCGGATCAGGCGGGGTGCAGCTCGATCAGGCGGGCTTGGTATTGGGCTTGGTCGTGGCGAATGGCTTTTGGGTGCTGGCCTACGACACCGAGTACGCCATGGTCGACCGCGATGATGATTTGAAGATTGGCATGCGCACCTCCGCCATCACACTGGGCCGTTTTGACGTGGCGGCGGTCATGGCCTTTTATGGCTTGAGCTTGGCGTTGTGGGGGGGGCTCATGACGCCGTATTTACCAAAATGGGCCTTGACCATGGGCTTGTTCCTGGCGGCGGCTCAAGTGTTGTGGCATTTTGGCTTGATTCGCCAGCGCCAACGAGCAGGCTGTTTCAAGGCATTTACCGCCAACCATTGGTTGGGTTTTGCTCTGTTCGCCGCCACGGTGCTGGGTTATGGCGCCCCCGAATTGATTTAATCAAGCGCCGAATTCATCGCCCAGTTCCACCGCGCGTGCGCGTGCCTTTTCAAGGGCCGCCATGAAGAGGGCTTTGATTTGACTGTCTTCCATGGACGTGAGTGCGGCATGGGTCGTGCCACCTTTTGAGGTGACGCGTTGGCGCAGCACCTCGGGCGATTCGGTGGACGAGCCCGCCAATTGGGCCGCACCGGCAAAGGTGGCAACGGCCAAGGTTTTCGCTTGGTCTGCGCTCAGGCCCATGCCCACCCCCGCTGCCGTCATGGCTTCGATGAAGTAATAAACATAAGCGGGGCCAGAGCCGGAAAGGGCGGTGACGGCGTCGAGCAAGGGCTCTTGGTCCACCCACATCAACTGCCCCGTGGCCTGCAACACTTGGTTGACCAGGGCTTTGTCGGCCGCTTGAACGGCGGTCCGGGCAAACAGCCCCGTCATGCCTCGCCCAACCAAGGCGGGGGTGTTGGGCATGCAGCGCACCACGCGCTCGGTGCCCAACCAATCTGCCAGACTGTCTGAGCGGATGCCCGCGGCCACGCTCAAGTGCAGGGCTTCAGCGGTGTGGTCTTTGACAGCGGCGGTGGCTTCGCGAAAATTTTGCGGTTTGACCGCCCAAACCACCAAGGCGGCTGTGCTTAAAAAGAGGCCTGGCGCAGCGTGCGCTTGAATGCCCAGTTGCTGAGCCAAGGCGTCGCGGGCTGGCGCAAACGGTTCTACGACCAAAAGTTGTTCAGCCGCCACACCTTGTTGGCGCAGCCCGCCCAAAATGGCGCTCGCCATATTGCCCCCGCCGATGAAGGCCAAAACGGGCAGAGTTGCGGCTGAAGGGGCTGAAGGGGTTAAGGGGGCTTGAAGGTTCATGGTAAAGGTCTTTTTGAAGGAAGCGTTCAGCGCGGGGGGTGTCGTCAACTCAAAGGGCGGTGGCTTGTCGCACCGCTTGTTCCCAACGGGCCAAGGTGGCCTCGGCTTGGTCGCGGCTGATGCGCGGCTCAAAGCAGCGGTCAATCCGGTGTTGGGTTTGCAGCTCCTCCAACCCACTGTAAAAGCCAACGGTCAAACCCGCCAAATTGGCCGCGCCCAAAGCCGTGGTTTCGATAACGGCGGGCCGCACCACCGGAATGCCGAGCAGGTCGGCCTGCGTTTGCATCAGTAAATCATTTGCACAGGCGCCGCCGTCGACGCGGAGTTCTCTGACTTCGTGGGCGCCTTTTTTGCCACCCACTTCGCTGGTAATTTGACTGACGTCGCGGTTCATGGCTTGCAAAAGCGCGGTGCTTT
>CAILKX010000008.1 GCA_903834975.1 uncultured Curvibacter sp. | reverse complement strand
GGCAAAGAAGGCAAAGAAGGCAAAGAAGGAGAGGGCGGGGGCTTGATTTAAAAAGGAGAGCAGCATGAAAAAGGGGCGAAAGGTGAAGCACTGGGCTTAACCGATCGCCCCTGTTGGGACGTACTTTACAGAGCAAGCACGCTCAAAGCGACGCCGTTGGGCTACTCAAAAGAGCCCCACAACCAGATCAAGCCTCAGCGCATGCCGCCTCGGTTGCCACCGCCACCGCTGCGATTGCCGCCACCGGAACGACCACCGCCACCGGAGCGGCCGCCGCCGCCATAACCACCACCCCCGCCCCCGCCGAAGCGACCGCGGTTGCCGCGGTCCAACATGCTGTCGACGCTGGTACGGGTGGGGTCGGGTTGGCCCCCGTTGTTGGATCGGGGCGCGCTGCCGCGACGGCTCAAGGCCGCCAAGGCCGCTGAAGCGTCGTGGCGCACACCGACTTGGCTTTCGAAACGGTCGTTGTAAGCGTCGTGATCTTGTCCACCAAAGTCATTCATGCGAGGCGTGCGCTCAGGACGGTCTGGACGAGGGCCTCGGTTGCCAGCCGGTCCTGCATTGGGCCCGCGGGGGCCGCTCTGTCCGCCGTGGGTGTGATTGGCACGGGGGGGACGGGGGCCCGCTAAGCCGCTGCCGCCGCGTGGGGCGTTTCGATGGCCGCTCGGTTGACCCGCTTGGCTTCCGGCGCCCTCGCCACGCGCGGCTTTGCCTTCGCGCACCCGTTGCAGCATTTCGCTGCGTGCGGCTTTGGCTGCAGCGGCCATGACCTCTCGGCTGGGCGGGCGACCGGCACCACCCCAAATGGTTTGACGGCCCATGGCAATGGGCTCAGCTCGTTCTTCGGGTTCAGGGCCAAAACCTTCGACCTGAACAACAGGAATGTTTTGTTTGGTGAAGGCTTCAATGGCTTGCATAAAGCCTTCTTCGTCCAAGCACACCAAGCTCACGGCTTCGCCTGTTTGTCCAGCACGGCCGGTTCGGCCAATGCGGTGCACGTAGTCTTCGCTGACGTTCGGAATTTCATAATTCACGACGTGCGGCAGGTCGTCGATGTCGATGCCACGGGCTGCAATGTCGGTCGCCACCAAGGCGCGAATTTCGCCACTCTTAAAACCTTGCAAAGCTTGGGTGCGGGCACTTTGGCTCTTGTTTCCGTGCAGCGCCATGGCCTGAATGCCGTTTTTCGTCAAGAACTCAGCGACGTTGTTGGCGCCAAACTTGGTGCGCGTGAACACCAGCACTTGGCTCCAGTTGTTTTGTTGGATGATGTGGGCCAACAAGGCTTTCTTTTTGCCGCGGCCCACAGGGTGGATCACTTGGCTGATGCGCTGTACGGTGGTGTTGCGCGGCGTCACCTGAATGCTTTGCGGGTCTTTCAGCAAGGTGGCAGCGAGTTCGCGAATTTCGTCGCTGAAGGTGGCTGAGAACAACAGGCTTTGTTTTTCTTTGGGCACCAGGGCCAAAATCTTTTTGACGTCGTGGATGAAGCCCATGTCCAACATGCGGTCGGCTTCGTCAAGCACCAGCATTTGCACGCTGGACAAATCCAGGAAGCCTTGTTGTTGCAGGTCCAGCAAGCGACCCGGGGTGGCCACCAAAATGTCCACGCCTTTTTTCAGCTTGGCGATTTGCGGGTTCATGCCGACGCCACCAAAAATCACCGCCGAGGTGAGCTGGAGGTATTTGCCGTAGTCGCGCACCGATTCTTCCACCTGAGCGGCCAGTTCGCGGGTGGGGGTCAAGACGAGCACGCGCACGCCGGTGCCCCCGTTTTTGGCGACGGCGCTGCGTGTCATGGTCAACTTGTGCAACATCGGCAAGGTGAAGGCCGCTGTTTTACCGGTGCCGGTTTGGGCCCCGGCCAATAAGTCTTGGCCAGCCAAGACCGCGGGAATGGCCTGGGCTTGAATGGGGGTGGGGGTTTCGTAGCCCAGCTCGCGCACGGCCTTGAGGATCGCCGGGGCGAGATTCAGTTCATCAAAAGTCATAAAAGGGTGCCGTCTTGGCACAAAAAGATCGGCCTGTCCGACGCGGTGGTGGCGTCGGCCCAGTCAAGGCTGATGGAGTTCAATAAAGGTTCAGCGTGATCCAGAAAAGGGTGCTGCCGTTGCGAGACTGGTGTCAGCAACAGGCTGGATTGTCGCACAAGCGGCCCAGCCCGATCAAAGGACGCCTGAAGCCTTCGTCGCCATGACCCGCAGAGCGTTGATAATCGGGGGTTGTTGTTCTTTCAGTTCCAAGATTAAAAAATGGCCCAATACGTTTTCTCCATGAACCGCGTCGGCAAGACCGTGCCGCCCAAACGCCAAATTCTCAAAGACATTTCGCTGTCGTTTTTCCCCGGCGCCAAGATTGGCGTGCTCGGGTTGAACGGCTCGGGCAAGTCCACCTTGCTGAAGATCATGGCCGGCATCGACAAGGAAATTGAGGGCGAAGCCATTCCCATGGCGGGCCTGAAGATCGGCTACTTGCCGCAAGAGCCTCAACTCAACCCCGAAGAAACGGTGCGCGAGTCGGTCGAGAGCGGTATGGGCGAAATCAAAGCCGCCCAGCAACGCCTCGAAGAGGTCTACGCCGCTTACGCCGAGGAAGACGCCGACTTCGACGCCTTGGCGGCTGAGCAGGCCAAATTAGAGGCCATCATCGCCACCGCGGGCGACGCCTCAGATCACCAACTGGAAATCGCCGCCGACGCGCTGCGTTTGCCCGCTTGGGATGCCGTCATCGGCAAATTGTCTGGCGGTGAAAAGCGCCGAGTGGCCCTGTGTCGCCTGCTGTTGTCCAAACCCGACATGCTGCTGCTGGACGAACCCACCAACCACTTGGACGCTGAATCGGTCGACTGGCTCGAGCAGTACTTGGCACGCTTTTCCGGCACCGTGGTCGCGATTACCCACGATCGCTACTTTTTGGACAACGCCGCCGAGTGGATTTTGGAGCTCGACCGCGGTCACGGCATCCCCTACAAGGGCAACTACAGCACTTGGCTTGACCAAAAGGGGGCCCGCTTGGAGTCCGAGCAAAAGGGTGAAGAGGCCCGTGCCAAGGCGCTCAAAAAGGAACTCGAATGGGTGCGCCAAAATTCAAAAGGCCGCCAAGCCAAAAGCAAGGCCCGGATTGCACGCTTTGAAGAATTGAGCGATTTCGAATACCAAAAGCGCAACGAAACGCAAGAAATTTTCATCCCCGTCGCCGACCGTTTGGGCAGCCAAGTGATCGAGTTCAAGGGTGTCACCAAATCCTTTGGCGACCGCGTCTTGATTGACAACTTGAGCTTCAATATCCCTGCGGGTGCCATCGTCGGCATCATCGGACCCAACGGCGCGGGCAAATCGACCTTGTTCAAAATGATTGCCGGCCGTGAGCAACCGGACAGCGGAGAAGTGGTGGTGGGCTCCACCGTCAAGATGGCCTTTGTGGACCAAACGCGTGACGATTTGTCGAACGAGAAAACCGTTTGGGAAGATGTGTCCGGCGGCTTGGATATCTTGACGGTTGGTAAATTTCAAATGGCCAGCCGAGCCTATTGCGGTCGTTTCAACTTCAACGGGGGCGACCAGCAAAAGAAGGTGGGCTTGTTGTCGGGCGGTGAGCGTGGCCGCTTGCACTTGGCCAAGACCTTGATTGCGGGCGGCAATGTTTTGCTGCTGGACGAGCCCTCTAACGACTTGGACGTGGAAACCCTGCGCGCCCTCGAGGACGCCTTGCTGGAATTCGCAGGCACGATTTTGGTGATCAGCCACGATCGCTGGTTCTTGGACCGCATCGCCACGCACATCTTGGCGGCCGAAGGCGACAGCCAATGGACCTTCTTTGACGGCAACTACCAAGAGTATGAGGCCGACAAGAAGAAGCGTCTGGGTGAAGAAGGCGCCAAGCCCAAGCGCGTGCGCTTCAAGGCTTTGAAGTAAAACCGACGGCTGTTTTTACTGAAGCCTTCATTGAAGCCTTGATTGAATCATCAAGCTACGCGGGGTGTCGGGTCAGCACCGCATGGATTTGGTCTTTGAAGTGAAGGCGCTCTTTTTTTAGCGACTCCATGTGCTCGTCGCTCAAGGCGGGCACCGCTTCTAATTCGACCCGACGGATGTGCTTGTTCACATCGCCGTAGCCCGTAACCAATTTGGCAAAGTGGGCGTCTTGTTGACGGAGCGTGTTGATGCGTTCTCTGAATTCAGGGAACTCCACATGGATATCGTGGTCTTGCAATGGCAGGTTCATGGCGTTGATGGACTGAGTGAAAACGTCAGCCTACTCCGATGGTGCCACCGGACATTGACCTATCGCAAACTCCGCCATCGCCAAAGCGTCGGGGTGATCAAAGCCTTATCAATCGGTCCAAGGCCTTGTGCAAGGTGTCGTCTTTTTTGGCAAAACAAAATCGCACGATGTGTTGGTCAAAGCCGTTGCTGTAAAAGGCCGACATCGGAATGGCAGCGACGCCGATTTCACGTGTCAGCCAATGGCAAAAGTCCGCTTCAGATAAGTCACTGACCGCTGAGATGTCCACCGACTGAAAGTAGCTGCCTTCGCTCGGCAAAAGCTTTAAGCGGGTGTTTTTTAAGCCGGCCCGAAACAGGTCGCGCTTGCGTTGGTAAAACGCGGCCAACTCCAAATAAGGATGGGGGTCGGCCATGTAGCGGGCCAGCCCGTGCTGCATGGGCGTGTTGACGGTGAACACATTGAACTGGTGCACCTTGCGGAACTCGGCGCTCAGGGCCGCAGGGGCCGCCACAAACCCGACTTTCCAACCCGTGACATGGTAGGTTTTGCCAAAGCTGGAAATGATGAAACTGCGGGCCGCCAAGTCAGGGTAACGGGCCACGCTTTGGTGGGTTTGCCCATCGAACACCATGTGCTCATAGACCTCGTCGGAAATCAAGAAAGCGTTGGTTTTGTTGATCAACGCTTGCAACTGCCGCATTTCGGCGGGGGTCCAAACGGTGGCGCTGGGGTTGTGGGGCGAGTTGATGAGGAGGGCGCGGGTTTGGGGGACAGCGCTTTGGCAATGGCGTCAAAGTCGGGCCTAAAACTGCCGGGGGTCAAAGGCACCCGCACGGCGACGCCACCCGCCAATTCGATGTTGGGCACATAGCTGTCATAGCAGGGCTCCAACACAATGACTTCATCGCCTGGGCGCACGATGGCGAGAATGGCCGTCAAGATCCCTTGCGTGGCCCCGGCGGTGACCGTGATTTCATCCGCGGCGCGGTAGTGCCGGCCGTGCAAGGTTTGAATTTTGGCTGAAATGGCTTCGCGCAGGGGCAAAATACCCGCCATCGGTGGGTATTGGTTCAGCCCTTCTTGCATGGCGGCCGTGACGTGCTCGATCAAGCACGGATCGCAGGCAAAGTCTGGGAAACCTTGGCCCAAATTGACGGCGCCCGTTTCCGCAGCCAGCGCCGACATGACTGTAAAAATGGTCGTCCCCATGTGGGGGAATTTGCTGCCCAGTTCGGGCGTTTGATGCGTTTCGGGGGCCATGTTTTTATTCAAAGTTGGCGTCATCGGACGTGGCGTCTGCTTTGCCATTGAGGGCTTGGGTAATCAGACTGCGGCTCAATCGGGGGCTCAGCAATTGAGCAAATTCAAACACAAAGTTGCGCAAATACGCCCCGCGCTTGAAGGCCACCCGGGTCATGTTGTGACCAAATAACTGACCCAAGGGGCGCACCACCAAATCGGTATCGGAAACATCGCGGACCGCCATCTCGGCGACCAAGCCAATGCCCAGACCCAATCGCACATAGGTTTTGATCACGTCCGAGTCAATCGCCTCCAGCGCAATGCGCGGCGTCAAATGGTGTTTGCTAAAGGCCGTGTCGATGCGGGTACGGCCAGTGAATGAGGGGTGGTAGGTGATGAGCGGTTGTTGCGCCAAGTCCTCTAAAGTCAGGTGGGCTTTGCTGACCAAAGCATGGTCTTTGGGCAACACCAACATGTGTTGCCACTCGTAACAAGGGAGCGTGACCAATTCGGGGTAGTTTTGCAACGATTCCGTGGCCATGCCAATTTCGGCCACTTCATCGAGGAGCATGCGGGCCACTTGGTCGGGGGCCCCTTGGTGCAAGCTGATGTTGACCTTGGGGTAGGTTTCGCGCAACTTGGCCACCGGCACCGGCAGCACATAACGGGCTTGGGTGTGGGTGGTGGCTATCGACAAGGTGCCAGAGTCTTGGGCGCTGTATTGTTCACCGATGCGCTTTAAATTACCCAGCTCACGCATGATGACCTCGATGCTGTGCAACACATGCTCGCCGGGTTCGGTCACCCGCTTCAAGCGCTTGCCATGGCGGGCGAAGATTTCAATGCCCAACTCTTCTTCCAACTCAATGATGGCTTTGGAAACACCCGGTTGCGAGGTGTGCAAGGCCTTGGCAGCTTCGGTGAGGTTAAGGTTGCGCCGAACGGCCTCTTGAACGAAGCGGAATTGATGGAGGTTCATGCTTTATAGGTCTAAAGAATGAATTCATTATGCCTAATTGCAGCATAGGGGCTGACTCACCAGTGACGAGGCCAGCGAGACGGTTCAAACGCTGATTAGAAGGTCAAATTCCTCAGAGAAGCTTGCGCCAGGGCTTGAATGACTTCGGGGTTTTCGCCCACCGACGGCAACATGTCAAAGTGGATGTGCGGGTACTGCGCGATCACCTCGTTCATGAGCTGGGGCAAGTCTTCTCTCGCGTGGCGGCCCATCCCTAAAAACATCGGCAACACGCGCACTTGGATCACACCGCCGGTGCTCAGTTCGGCCACCACTTCGGGCAGGCTGGGCGTGGTTAACTCCAAGTAAGCGCAGCGCACCAACGCCTGGTCACCCAATTGCAAGTGCATGGCTTGGGCCACCGCTTCAATCGGTTTGGCCCACAAAGGGTCGCGCGAACCGTGGGCAAATAAGACCAAGGCTTGGTCACAGGCGTTGGGTGTTTGAGCGTTCATGGCGTGATTGTCACATTCATTTTGACGTTCAAGCGCTGATTTAACGCCGCAGCACCAGCCAGCCCAAAGCGGCCAATGAAATCACCGAATAAACCATCGCCGGTGCGGCGGCGACAAACCAGGGCGTCCAATTTTGAAGGTTGCCGACGTAGCCAAACACATTGTTCAAAAAGAAGAAACTAATGCCCGCCATCAGTCCTGCAAACACATGGCTGGCAATGTTGCCGCCACGGAAATGAAGGTAAGCAAAAGGCAAAGCGAGCACCACCATGACCAGGCAACTCAAGGGATAAAACACCTTGCGCCAAAACTCAATTTCGTATTGCTGGGCAGACTGTCCGTTGCTGCGAAGGTGTTGGATGTATTGAAATAAATCCAAGGTCTTCATGCGGTCGGGCTTCAAAACCAAAGCCGCGGCCATTTCGGAAGTGATGTGCGTTGGCCAATTGAATTCGTCAAAGTGTTGGCGTTTCAGCAGGGGTCTGTCCTTGGAGGCCCCGTTACCGGCGCCCCCCTTTGCGCTGTTTGCGTTCAAGGGGCTTGAATCAAGGTGAGGCAGTTCAAGGCGGTTGACGTCGTGAAGTCGCCAGACCTCTTCCAAAATCTCGGCCGTTTTTCCCTGGGTGATGCTGACCAATTTTCCTTGGTCATCAAATTCGTACAACGCCACTGCGCTCAACACGCCGTCCGTGCCCATGCTGCCCAGGTTCACATTGAAGCTGCTGGTGCTTTGACGCTCTTTCATCCAAGTGCCGATGGGCCCATTGGTGATGCGCCCATGAAAACGCACTTGCATGAGTTGAACTTTGAGGTCGGTGACCGGCGCGACATAGTCCCCAAGCACAAAAGTCGCTACGACAAAAGTCAGCCCCACACTCAACAAGATGCCCAAGGCCCGGCCAGGTCCCAAGCCACTGGTTCTCAAAATCGTGAACTCAGAGCTCAAGGCCAAACGGGCCATCACGTAGATGGTGCCAATCAGCACTGTGATCGGCAGGAGTTCATAAAGGTGGCTGGGCACTTGCAGCACGACATAGAGCATGCCCAAACCCAAGTTATAGCCCGCTTTGGCTTGGCTGATCCAGCGCAGCTCATCGACCAAGTCAAAAAAGAAAAACAAGCCCAAGAATCCCAACGTGACAAAAGCCACGGCCAAGCTGATTTCTTTGAACAGGTAGCGGCGGATGATTTTCATGGGGCTTTGCGCTTCCGGTTGAACTTTGATTTCCAGCCCCCGACCTGTGCCGCCACCAGCAAACAGCCCAACAAGAAAATGCCACCATGCAAGCTCAACAGCAAAGGAACCGCGCGAATCAGGCCCGCGCTGATCCAGGATTGCGAAATATTCACCAAATTGAAATAGACGATGAAGGTGAACAATGCCAACATCAAGTTGCTGTTGCGACCGGCCCGTGGCTTGACGGCCGACAAACCCAAGCCGAGCAAGAGTAAATTGAAGCCACTCAAAACCACGCTGACCCGCCAGGCGAACTCGCCTTGGGCAATCGGGTTCGGGTCCAACCACAAAGCCCCCGTTTCTTGAGACTTGGTGGGCATGCTCACCTCATCGGGCAAAACGGCTTCTGCCAAGGTCAGGGTGTAATCGGAGAAGTGCACGATGCGTGAATTTTCTGTGGGTGATTTCGGCAATTCAACGCGCTCTCCATTTTTGAGGTGCAGCGTCTTTTCGCCCTTCAACGTGCTGACTTCGGCACTCTCAGCCATCGTCAAGGTTTCCTGCGTGGCGTCTCGGTTGGCAATGAAAACGCGGCGGGCACTGAGGCTGTCCAGTCGGTCTTTGTCGATGAAAAAGACCCTGGCGCCATCGGCCGATTCCTGAAAACGGCCGGGCGCCACCCGCTCAATATCGCCGCGTTGCTCGAATTGGGTGCGCAGGCGTTGAATCTGTTGGTTAGACCAAGGAATGCCCGCCAAAGTCAAAGCGCTGATGACCAACAAAATCGGCCAAGCGAAGCGCAACAGGGGCCGAATAAAGCGGTCCAGACTCAGGCCACTGCCGAGCCAGATCACCATCTCGCTGTCCAAATACCAGCGTGACAAAGTCGACACCACCGCCGCAAACAAACTCAAAACCAGGATGATGGGCAGTTGGCCAATCAGGGTGTAGGCCATCACCATCATCACATCAGAGGGGTTCACGGCCCCTTTGGAGGCCATGCCCAAGGTGCGGACCAACATCAGCGTCATGACGATGGTGGCCAAGACCAACAAGGTCGCACTGAAACTGCGGCCCAGCTCCTTTCTGAGTGAGGAATCGAATAACATCACAAAAAATTGAAAAGAGGTGATTATGGACTTTGAATACCAAGTGCTGGACCTGCCAGCTGCCGCCAAATTGAAAACCGATGCCTTGCTGATTTTGGTGCCAGAGGGCGTCAAAGTGGGCTCCGATGCGGTTTCTTTTCTCTTGGGTCATGCTTTGAAGTCGGGTGACTTCAGCGCCAAGCCAGGCCGCCTTTTGGCCGCCTATCGTGTGGCCGGCGTCAGCGCCGATCGACTGATTTTTGTGGGCATCGGCGAGGGCTTGGTGCGCCACGTGCGCAGCGGCTTGCAAGCCGCGTTGGCGCAATTGAAAGGCGACAAGGTCAAAAAACTCGGCGTGGTTCTGGCCACGCCCAACGCCTCTGCCGGGGTGGTACGCACCGTGGTGCAAACCGTGGCCGAAGCCACTTACCTGTTCACCACCAGCAAGCCCAAGGCGGAAGCCCGCTCCTTGAAATCGCTCATCCTGGGTTTGCCCGAAACGCCGGACGCCCAAACACAGCAGGCCTTTGAGCGTGCCGTGGCGGTCGTGGCCGGGGTTGAACTGGCCAAAGAATGGGGCAACCGCCCCGGCAATATGGCCACGCCGACCTTGTTGGGCAAAGCCGCAGAAGCCTTGGCCGAAGGTTCGAAAAAAATCAGCTGCGAAGTCCTGACCCCACGCGAAGTGGCCAAACTGGGCATGGGCTCTTTCATGGCCGTGGCCCAAGGCTCGGAGGAGCCCCTGCGCTTCATTGTGCTGAATTACCAAGGGGCCGCCAAATCGGAGGCGCCGATTGTTTTGGTCGGCAAGGGCATCACCTTCGACACCGGCGGCATTTCGCTCAAACCCGGCGCTGAAATGGACGAAATGAAGTTCGACATGTGTGGCGCTGCCAGCGTGCTCGGCACTTTTAAGGCTTTGGCCGCCTTGCAACCCACCTTGAATGTGGTGGGCTTGATCCCCGCCGCTGAAAACATGCCCGACGGCAAAGCCATCAAACCGGGTGACGTGGTCACCAGCATGAGTGGCCAGAGCATCGAAATCTTGAACACCGACGCCGAAGGCCGTTTGGTCCTGTGCGATGCCTTGACCTATGCCGAGCGCTTCAAACCCCGCGCCGTGGTGGACATTGCCACCTTAACTGGTGCCTGTGTGATTGCTTTGGGTGGCGTTCGCTCCGGCTTGTTTTCGACCAGTGATTCCTTGGCCCAGGCTTTGTTGGCCGCCGGCGAGACTTCGCACGACTTGGCTTGGCGCATGCCTTTGGACGAGGATTACGCAGAAGGCCTCAAGTCCAACTTCGCCGACGTTGCCAATGTGGCCGGGCGCGCGGGGGGCTCCATCACCGCGGCCAAGTTTTTGCAACGTTTTGCAGCGGCTTTTCCTTGGGCCCACTTGGACATTGCGGGCACCGCATGGAAAAGTGGCGCGGCCAAAGGGGCCACTGGGCGACCCGTGCCTTTATTGGTCGACTATTTGTTGGCAGAAGCCGCCGCAACGCCGATCCCCAACAAAGCAAAAAAGGCCAAAAAGAAGGCCTGAGAAAGTCTGATCCTCGTTGGACGATCGACCGCCCATGACCCAAATTGCCTTCCACTTCAACATGCCGGCCAAGTTGCCCTATGCCGTGCGCCTCTTGCGCAAAGCGGCCTTGTCCGGTGCCAAGGTGACTGTGGTCGGCAGTCCGGCTGATCTCGCCTATTTGGATGAGCAACTTTGGGCCACCAGCCCCACCGATTTCATTGCCCATGTGTGGCCACAGGCGGACCCTGATTTGCGAGACTTATCGCCCATTTTGTTGGCCCCTCAAGTGCCCGAGCAAGGGCCCCATCAGGTCTTGGTGAACGTCGGGTCTTCGGTTGCGCCGGGATTTGAGCGCTTTGACCGCGTCATCGAAATGGTGTCACAGGCCGACGAAGACCGATCCGCCGGACGCGAGCGTTGGCGTTACTACACCGAGCAGGGCTACGCGATTCAAAGACACGATTTGAACTTGGCCTCCGCCTCCCTTTGATCCAAACTCCTTAAAACCGTTTCTATTCACCCTTCAAAGAGGTTTATATGCGTCATCAACCCAGCACATCAACTTGGAGCCTTGGGCTCTTGGCCCTCACCGCTTTGGCAGGAAGCAGCACCCAGTCGCTGGCCCAGGCCCAAACCCAAACTCAGGCGGTGCAAATCGTCAAAATTGGCCACGTCGGCCCGATGTCAGGTTCCCAAGCGCATTTTGGGCGTGACAATGAAAACGGTGCCCGACTGGCGATAGACGAACTCAATGCGCAAAATGTGGTGATTGGCGGCAAAAAAATCAAATTTGAATTGCAAGCCGAAGACGACGCCGCAGACCCCAAACAGGGCACCGCGGTGGCTCAAAAGCTGTGTGACAGCCAAGTGGCCGGCGTGGTGGGGCACCTCAACTCAGGCACCAGCATCCCCGCTTCCAAAATTTACAGCGATTGCGGCATCCCCCACATCACGGGCTCCTCGACCAACCCCGACCTGACCAAGCCGGGTTACAAAACCACTTTCCGCTTGATCGCCAACGACAACGAACTGGGTGCAGCCCTCGCCAACTACGCCGCTGACGCGCTGAAACTGAAGAAGGTCGCCATCATTGACGACCGCACGGCCTACGGGCAGGGCGTTGCCAAGGTGTTCAAACGCGTGGCCCTTGAAAAAGGCATGACGGTCGTGGATCAACAATTCACCACCGACAAGGCCACCGACTTCATGGCCGTCTTGACTGCCATCAAGTCGAAAAACCCCGACGCGGTTTTCTTTGGTGGCATGGACCCCCAAGCGGGCCCCATGTTGCGTCAAATGGCTCAATTGGGCATGACCCAAGTGAAGTACTTTGGCGGCGATGGCCTTTGCACGGCCCAATTACCGAGCTTGGCTGACCAGGCCAAGACCCTGGACAACGTGGTCTGTGCTGAAGGCGGCTCTGCGCCCGCCAAAATGTCGGGTTTTGAGGCTTGGCGAAAACGCTACGATGCCAAGTACCCGAATCAGTTCCAGATCTACAGCCCGTATACCTACGACGCCACCTTTGTTTTGGTCGACGCCATGAAGCGAGCCAATTCGGTCGACCCCAAGGTTTATATCCCTTTCATTGGCAAAACCCAATACAAAGGTCTAACCGCCAACATCGCGTTTGAACCCAACGGCGAACTCAAAAACCCGGCCACGACCTTGTCCGTTTACCGCGACGGCCAGAAAAAAACGATCCATTGAGGCCGTGGTTTGAAGCCTTAGAGATCCCACCCAAATTCGAGATCGTTCTCAAGAAAAGCAGTTTCCAGTCGATTCCTGATACAGTCGTAACTAGTTGTTAGAGGTTAGCTGTCATGAAGAAATCGATCACCTTGGGTTGGATCACTGCCGCATTTTTAAGCTTCAGCACAGCGTCTTGGGCCCATGAATCAGGCAGCGCTGGCCATGCCGAACACGGCGGCCATGAGCCGACTTTGGAGTTGGGCCTCGAAGGCGGGGTTGACTCCGGTTCTCATCAAAATTTCTTTGCCATTTCAGTCGCCAAGCCGATCCAGCACACGGGCGCCAAAGTGGTTTTGGAATATGCCAATGGCCGTCACGGTGATCTGGGGAGCAACGTGACCTCGCTGAAATTGGTGAAAGAACTCTTCACCATCGGCCATTTAGAAGTCGGTGGTGTGGCTGGTTTTGCCCACGCCGTTGAAGCCGACAAAAATGGCAATGGCTGGGTCTTGGGCGCAGAAGCGGCTTATCCCTTGACCGCTTGGGCCGATGCCAAGGTTGAAGCCACCCGCTTCACGGGGGTGGGTAAATTGCGCGATGAAAAAGCCAACGTGGTTCAAGGCGGCGTGGTCTTGAAGTTTGATTGAAATGGGTTAGACCCCCTCGTCGAAGGGGTTTGGTTGAGTTGAAAGAAGAAAAATGAGCGATCTACAAGCACGGTTGGCCAAACTTCGCGCCACCAACCAATCCCTCAAAGCCATCACGGACCGAATTGATTCAGCAAAAGTGCTGGCCGTTAACGTCGTCGCCGAGCTGGAAGAGGTGATCGAGGCCTTGCCCGAAGTGACCCCGCCGGCACGCCCGGCTGTACACGAAACCGCACCCGCCTCCACACCCGTTATACCCACCGAGCCGGCACCCGTCGAGACGACTGCAGACACGGAGGCTGCCCATGAACCGCACCCTCAGTCAGCACCTGAAACAAAACCTGTATTTGTGAAAGACACTGCGCCCCAGGTGGCTGGCGTATTGCCTGAAACCGTCGACGTGCCGGAAGAAGTACAGCCCCCGGTTCACACCAACAAAGACCTGCAGGCAGATCTGCAGACCAAGGTGCGGCGCGAGGGCAGCAATTAAGCTCCCGCTTAGCGGCCTTAGGCCTTCAAAATATCGCCCAGGCAAAGGTATTTGAGCTCGACGTAATCGTCGATGCCGTGGTGGGAACCTTCACGTCCCAAGCCCGATTGTTTGACGCCCCCAAAGGGCACGTGCTCTGTGGCAATGACCCCGGCGTTGATGCCGACCATGCCGTATTCCAAGGCCTCAGCAACCCGGAAAATGCGCCCCACATCGCGGCTGTAAAAGTAGGATGCCAAACCGAACTCGGTGTGGTTGGCCGCGTCGATGGCCTCTTGTTCGGTGTTGAACTTGAAAATGGGCGCCAGGGGGCCGAAGGTTTCTTCGCGGGCGCACAACATGTCGGCGGTGGCATCAGCCAGCACCGTGGGGGCCATGAATTGGCCGCTTTGCTGGGTTTGCGCTTGGCTGCCACCGACCACCACCCGAGCGCCTTTGGCCAATGCATCGGCGATGTGCCGCTCCACTTTTTGCACCGCGGCAGGCTCGATCAAAGGGCCTTGGGTCACGCCTGCTTCAAAGCCATTGCCGACCTTCAAGGTGCGCACCTTGGCCGCAAACTTTTCGACAAAGGCGTCGTAAACCCCCGCTTGAACATAGAGCCGGTTGGCGCACACGCAGGTTTGGCCGGCGTTGCGGTATTTGCTGGCGAGGGCCCCTTCAACGGCGCTGTCGAGGTCCGCGTCATCGAACACAATGAACGGCGCGTTGCCCCCGAGTTCCAACGACATTTTTTTCACCGTCGGCGCGCTTTGGGCCATCAAAATGCGGCCCACTTCCGTGCTGCCCGTGAAGCTGATGTGGCGCACGGTGTCGCTGGCGCAGAGCACTTTGCCAATGGCAATGCTGTTGTCGCTGTCGGCGCTGAGCAGGTTCAAAACGCCTGCGGGCAGACCTGCGCGCAGCGCCAGTTCAGCGGCGGCCAGCGCCGTCAGCGGCGTGAGTTCCGCGGGCTTGATGATGACCGGGCAACCGGCCGCCAAGGCGGGCGCTACTTTGCGGGTAATCATGGCGAGCGGGAAGTTCCACGGCGTGATGGCGGCGCAAACGCCAATCGGCTGCTTCAAGACCATCAAGCGGCGGTTGTTGTCGAATTGGGGCAAGGTTTCACCGTTGACGCGTTTGGCTTCTTCGGCAAACCATTCCACAAAACTGGCTGCGTAGGCGACCTCGCCCTTGGCCTCGGCAAAGGGCTTGCCTTGCTCGGCGGTCATGATGCGGGCCAGGTCCTCTTGGTGTTGCATCAGCAGTTGGAACCATTTCAGCAAAATGGCGTGGCGTTGTTTGGCGGTCATCGAGCGCCAAGCGGGCCAGGCCGCGTCGGCCGCCAAGATGGCTTGCTCGGCTTCGGCGGGGCCTAAATTGGCCACATCGGCGAGTTTTTGGCCGGTGGCGGGGTCGAACACGTCAAAGCGGCGGGTGCCAGTCACCCACACGCCGTTGATCAAGGCATCGGTTTTGAGCAGGCTGGGGTCGTTCAGAGCGGCCAGAGGGGAAGCGGCCATTTGTGTGGCATTCGCAGGGGCAATCCCAGGATCATTGGCGGGGGCATTCGACATGGCAGTCCTTGAAGTAGGAAGAAGGGTAGTAAGAAGGGAAGGAAGAAAGTTAGGAAGAAGGTTTGGAAGCGAATGAGGCTGAGGCGCTGAGAGCGGAAAACTATAATTGAAGCATGACTCAAACCCCAAAACCTGTCACGTCCGTTGCCGACATTCGTCAAACCTTTTTGAACTTCTTTGCCGACAAGGGGCACACCATCGTCCCTTCAAGCTCTTTGGTGCCGGTGAATGACCCCACCTTGATGTTCACCAACTCCGGCATGGTCCAGTTCAAGGACGTCTTTTTGGGCACTGACAAGCGCCCCTACGTGCGCGCCACCTCTGTCCAAGCCTGTCTGAGAGCGGGCGGCAAGCACAACGATTTGGAGAACGTCGGCTACACCGCGCGCCACCACACCTTTTTTGAAATGCTGGGCAACTGGAGCTTTGGCGACTATTTCAAGCGCGACTCGCTGAAATGGGCTTGGGAACTGCTGACCGAGGTTTACCAATTGCCCGCCGAAAAATTGTGGGCCACCGTCTACATTGATGACGACGAGGCCTACGACATCTGGACGAAAGAAATCGGCTTGCCGCCTGAACGCGTGGTTCGGATTGGCGACAACAAGGGCGCGAAATACGCCTCGGATAACTTCTGGATGATGGCCGACACGGGGCCCTGTGGCCCGTGTTCCGAGATCTTCTTTGACCACGGACCGGAAGTCGCTGGCGGCCCGCCCGGCAGCCCCGACGCCGACGGCGACCGCTACATTGAAATCTGGAACAACGTCTTCATGCAGTTCGACATGCAAACCGATGGCTCGGTCAAACCGCTGCCCGCGCCTTGCGTGGACACCGGCATGGGCCTGGAGCGGTTGGCGGCGATCTTGCAGCACGTTCACAGCAACTACGAAATTGACCTGTTCGACAACCTCATCCAAGCGGCTGCCCGCGAAACCGGGGAGAAAGACCTGGGTCACAAAAGCCTGCGTGTGATTGCCGACCACATCCGCGCGACGGCCTTTTTGGTGAGTGACGGCGTGATTCCTTCCAACGAAGGTCGCGGCTATGTGCAGCGTCGCATCGTGCGTCGCGCCATTCGCCACGGTTATAAGCTGGGCCAAAAAACGCCGTTTTTCCACAAACTGGTGAAAGACCTCGTGGCCTTGATGGGCGATGCCTACCCCAAGTTGCGCGAAGACGAAAAGCGCATCACCGACGTCCTGAAGGCCGAAGAAGAGCGCTTCTTTGAGACCTTGGCGAATGGCATGGAAATCTTGGATGCGGCCTTGGCCGACGGTGCCAAGACACTGCCTGGCGAAGTCGCCTTCAAGCTGCACGACACCTATGGTTTTCCGCTGGATTTGTCAGCCGACGTTTGCCGCGAGCGCGACGTTGAAGTGGATGAAGACGGCTTCAAGCTGGCCATGGACAAGCAAAAAGCCCAGGCCCGCGCCGCCGGCAAGTTCAAGATGGACCGCGCGCTGGATTACACCGGCGCTGGCAACACCTTTGTGGGTTACGAACAACTCGAAGCCCCTGCCAAGATCGTGGCGCTCTACCTTGACGGGACGCCAGTCACGGAACTGAAAGCAGGACAAACCGGCATCGTCGTCTTGGACACCACGCCTTTCTATGCCGAGAGTGGCGGGCAAGTGGGGGACGAGGGCCTGATTCGGTCTGGGACAGCGGCCTTTGAGGTGGGCGACACCTTGAAGATCAAAGCCGATGTCTTTGGCCACCACGGCACGATGCAGGCGGGTTCGCTCAAGCTGGGCGACGCCGTGACCGCTGCCGTCAACACCCCCGTTCGCGCTGCCACGATGCGCAACCACTCAGCGACCCACCTTTTGCACAAGGCTTTGCGCGAAGTGCTCGGCGACCATGTGCAACAAAAAGGCTCCTTGGTAAATGCCGAACGCACCCGCTTTGACTTCGCCCACAACGCCCCGGTGACCGACGCGCAAATTCGGGAGATTGAAGCCCGTGTGAATGCTGAAATTTTGTCCAACCCGGCGACCCAAGCCCGAGTGATGGACATTGAATCGGCCCAAAAAACGGGCGCCATGATGTTGTTTGGCGAGAAGTACGGCGAAACGGTTCGCGTGCTCGACATCGGCAGCAGCCGTGAGTTGTGTGGGGGCACCCATGTGCAGCGCACCGGCGACATTGGTCTGTTCAAGGTGGTGGGCGAGGGCGGCGTGGCCGCAGGTGTCCGTCGCATTGAAGCGGTCACGGGCGTCAACGCGCTCACCTATTTGCAAAGCTTGGAAGCCACCGTCCAACAGGCGGCTGGTACTTTGAAATCACCCCCAGCCGAATTGCAAAGTCGTTTGACCCAGGTGTTGGAGCAAGTTAAATCACTTGAAAAAGAAGTGACCGCTTTGAAGGGCAAGTTGGCTTCGTCCCAAGGGGACGAGTTGATGGGACAAGCGGTGGAACTTCAGGGCGTGAAGGTCTTGGCTGCCTTGCTCGAAGGGGCCGACGCCAAAACCCTGCGCGACACCCTGGACAAGCTGAAAGACAAGCTCAAAACCGCCGCCATCGTGCTGGCGGCGGTGGACGGCGGCAAAGTGCAGTTGGCCGCTGGCGTGACCGCCGACACGATTGGCAAATTGAAAGCCGGCGACTTGGTGAACTTCGTTGCCAGCCAAGTGGGCGGCAAAGGCGGCGGCAAACCCGACTTGGCCATGGCTGGGGGCACCGATCCCTCGGGCCTGACCCAGGCCTTGGCCTCGGTGCCTGGCTGGGTGCAAGCCCAGCTTGGCGGCTGATTTAGTCTTTGTAAGACGGGTCCAAACTGTCGGCCTTGCGCAGCAGGGCAGGCCAGGCGAAGAGGCCCCCTTGGCCGTTGGACTGCACTTTCATGGCGTGGGCCACACCATCGATGATGCGCGGGTCCACTTGCGTCAAGTCTTGGCCACCGGCGAGTGCATCGACTTGAATTTTGCAGGCGCTCTCGAAGATGTACATGGCCAAGAAGGCATCGGCCACCGTTTTGCCGACGGTCAGCAAGCCATGGTTGCGCAGCATCAAGAAGTTGGCATGGCCCAAGTTGGCTTGTAAACGGGCTTTCTCGTCGTCACGGATCGCAATGCCTTCGTAATTGTGATAAGCCAAGGAGCCCAGCACCAAGGTGGATTGCTGGCTGATGGGCAAGAGGCCGTTCTTTTGAGCACTCACGCCGACACCGGCTCGGGTGTGGGTGTGCAGGACACAGGTGGCGTCGTGACGCACTTCATGCACGGCGCTGTGGATCACGAATCCAGCGGGGTTGACGGGGTAGGGGCTGTCGATGACCTTGTTGCAGTGCATGTCGACCTTGACCAAACTGGAGGCTGTGATTTCATCAAACATCAGGCCATAAGGGTTGATCAGGAACTGAGGCGCAGGGCCACTGACCGATTCGGGCAGTTTGGCGCTGATGTGCGTGTAGATCAGGTCGCTCCAACCGTAGGCGGCCACCAAACGGTAGCAAGCGGCCAGGTCAACGCGCAGTTGCCATTCTTCGGGGGTGACTTTGTCCTTGAGGCTGCTGAGGTTGTGCATGGGGTGTCTCCTGGTTTTGATGGGTTTGCTGGTTTTGAATTTTCAATCAAACCATCTTGCCTCAAAACGGCCGGTTTGTTAAGTTCGGATGAACACCAAGTCCCACACCCCATGGCCCAAACGCAAGCCGCGTTTTTCGAACTTGGTCAAAGGGCGGTAATCCGGTTTGGGCGCAAAACCGCCAAGGTCCAAACCCGACTCAGGCTTCTCAAGCGTCTTGAGCGTCTCGAGCGTCTCGAGCGTTTCGCTTTGGCTGTTTTTGAGCTTGGGTTCAGCACGCAAGACCTGCAAAATTTGCTGGGCATATGGCGCCCAGTCCGTGGCGCAATGCAGATAGCCACCGGGTTTCAAGCGAGCCGCTAATTTGGCCACCAAAGGCGACTGGATCAGTCGGCGTTTGTTGTGGCGGGTTTTATGCCATGGGTCTGGGAAAAAGATGTGAACGCCGTCCAAACTGTTTTCGGGCAACATGTGGTCAATCACTTCCACGGCGTCGTGCTGCAAGATGCGCAAGTTGCTCAGTGAGCGCTCACCGATCAACTTCAGCAACGCCCCGACGCCCGGTTCATGGACTTCGCAGCCAATGAAATCGGTGTTCGGCAACAGCCCTGCAATGTGGGCCGTGGCGTCCCCCATGCCAAAGCCAATTTCCAAGACCAGCGGGGCTGAGCGGCCAAAGGTGGCTTGAAAGTCGAGCGGCTGTGTTTGGTAAGGCAAAACAAACTGCGGGCTATAGAGCTCGAAAGCCTTGGCTTGACCGAGGGTGGTGCGGCCAGCGCGTTTGACAAAACTTTTGATGGTGCGGCGAAAGGGAATGTCAGAAAGCGAGGTGGGCTCGATGGCTTCTGAGGATTCTGGGGTTTCAGGTGAGACGGGTGTGGAGGGCGCTTCGGTCATGACGCGATTTTAGAAGCTGGAACCTGATCCAATTTCACCCTCCGAAACCACCTTCAGAACCCACCCCCGATGAACCTCGACTCAGCAGCTCCCTTTTAATGGGGACGCTCAATGATCGGCTGCCACTTTTCCTGCCATTCTTGACACCAGCCATGCAGCGCCTCGGCCAGGCTTGTGGTGTCGCCTCGACCCACGGCGCTGCTCAAACCCAGTCGCGCTGCCGCTGATTGCAACGCCTCAAGTGCTTGGGCGGGCGTGTCCGTCTGCACGGCCATGGCCCCATGCTGTTTTGAGAGTTTCTCGCCGTTGGCATCCCGGACCAGGGGCAGGTGCAAGTAACGCGGCGTGGGCAGCCCGAGCGCTTGCTGCAAAGCGATTTGGCGGGCGGTGTTGTCGGCCAGATCTTCTCCGCGTACCACATCGGTGATGCCTTGTTCGGCGTCGTCCACCACGACCGCCAATTGATAAGCCCAAAGGCCGTC
>CAILKX010000007.1 GCA_903834975.1 uncultured Curvibacter sp. | reverse complement strand
GTTCGACAAGGTTTGACCAATTACCTCGACAACGCCACCCAAAACCCGCCTGCTGGCACCGAACACGCCGTGGCCTTCGTCAAGTCGGCTGCTGCCGCCGCCAGCAGCGCTTTCGAAACGGTGCAAAAAGCCGTCAAACAAACCAATGACTTGGCCCATGCCAACTACAACGCAGCGGCCGACTCGGCTTTGAGCGCGACCGTGTCAGCAGCCAAAACAGTCAGCAACGCCACTGCCAAGACCGCCCCGGCCCCTGCCGCGGCTAAAAAGCGGAGTTCTTAAAAACCCACCGCGTGGCCTTTCTCAGGTCGAAGCTCACGGGGTCAAGCGTGAGTGGGCGTCAATTGATCCGGATGGTGGGCCTTTGACTTGGCTTCTTGTAATGAGACCCTTCCCTGCTTCACCAAAGCCGACAGGCTTTGATCCAAAGTTTGCATGCCCACCGCAGCGCCGGTTTGTATGGCAGAGACCATCTGCGCCACTTTGCCTTCTCGGATGAGGTTTCGGATGGCAGGGGTTGCCACCATGATTTCATGCGCAGCCACCCGGCCACTTGCCCCCAGGCGTTTAAGCAAGTTTTGCGAAATCACCGCATTCAGCGACTCCGACAGCATGCTGCGAACCATGCCTTTTTCGTCTGACGGAAACACATCAATGATGCGGTCAATGCTTTTGGCGGCGCCTGAGGTATGAAGCGTGGCCAACACCAAATGGCCCGTTTCAGCGGCGGTGATGGCCAAACGGATGGTGGCCAAGTCACGCAATTCCCCCACCAAGATCACGTCGGGATCCTCCCGCAAGGCGGAGCGCAAGGCGTTGTCAAAACTCAAAGTTTGAATGCCCACTTCACGCTGCTGAATCAAGGATCGGTCAGAAGTGTGCACAAACTCAATCGGGTCTTCAATCGTCAGGATGTGCTTGGATGAACTGTGATTGAGGTGGTCGATCATCGCGGCCAAGGTGGTTGATTTGCCCGAGCCTGTCGGCCCGGTGACCAAAACCAAACCCCGATGACTTTGAACCAACGTCGACAAAATGCCAGGGGCTTCCAAAGCTTCCAAGCTGGGCATTTGCATCGGAATGGGCCTGAACGCCGCGGCCATCCCTCGAAGTTGGGTGAAGACGTTGACCCGAAAGCGAGCCAAGCCGGGCACTTCAAATGAAAAATCACATTCCCTGTTTTTGTCAAAATGCCTTTGCTGTGCTGGCGCCATGATGGCCCGCAACGCGACCCCGAGTTCCTCATGGGTCAGCGCCTGTTCGGAGGCGGGTTCCAAATCGCCGTCCCGTCGAAACAACGCCTTCACGCCAGAAGACAGGTGCAAGTCGGAGGCACCGCGCTCGACGCATTGGTTCAAAAGCAGGTTTAAGTTCATGGGGCGGGCGCCTTAAAAATGCCTTCATACCCCAAATCGCGCCCAATAAATGCCACATCGCAATCATCAGGGGTTGAAACGGCCAGAAGGCCAGTATTTCCTGACAGGAAACCTCATGCGGGGTCCATCCCCTGCAAGCGCTTGAGCGCATCGCAGGCTGAAGAACGCCAGAAATGAAGCAACTCCCTCATGGCTTGAGGCTGTTGGCTGGTGGCGCTCACACTGCCTGAAAAAGTGGTGATGATTTGAACCTCGGGCGGCAGTGGGCCGACGATGGTGATGCCTTCTACACCCAACATTTCACTAAATTGCTGAAAGCCCAGCATCACGTCGCCTTTGGCTACAGAAGCCGCCACGGGCACGCCTGGTTTGGCCTGGATGAGCTTGGCGGCAATTTGCGCCGTGATGCCCCAGGTCTCGAATTGCTTGGCCAATTGCACCCCACTGGGTCCGGTTGAATAGCCCAAAGTAGGGGCTGCCAAAATGGCGGCCTTCAACGCGGCTTCGTTTGAAATATTGGGCAATGGC
>CAILKX010000006.1 GCA_903834975.1 uncultured Curvibacter sp. | reverse complement strand
TGCACCGACCCGCACCGGCAGTAGTTTGCAGGACGTGCTGAATTTTTTCTGATTTTTGACTTTTGACTTAAGGAAATTGTGATGCCCACGACCCCACGCACCCCCGTAAACCGCTTGCAAGTGGCGACCCCTTTGTACCAATTCGTCAACGAACAAGTGCTGCCCGGCACCGGCCTTGACAGCGCCCGATTCTGGGCGGGCTTTGACGCCATCGTGGCCGACTTGGCCCCGAAGAACATCGCCTTGTTGGCCGAACGTGACCGCTTGCAAACCGAGTTGGACGCTTGGCACCAAGCCCACCCCGGTCCCATCGCCGACATGCCCGCTTACCGCGCCTTTCTGGAGAAGATCGGTTACTTGGTGCCCCCACCCCAAGGCACCCAAGCCACGACGGCCAATGTGGACGCCGAGCTGGCCCAGCAAGCGGGCCCCCAATTGGTGGTGCCCATCCTGAATGCCCGTTACGCTTTGAACGCCGCCAATGCCCGTTGGGGCAGTTTGTACGATGCCTTGTATGGCACCGACGCCATTTCAGAAGCCGATGGGGCTGAAAAAGCGGGGGGTTACAACCCCGTTCGTGGCGGCAAAGTGATTGCCTTTGCGCGCCAATTTTTGGACAACGCTGCCCCCTTGGCTGAAGGTTCGCATGCAGACGCAACCGGCTACAGCGTGGGTGCCAATGGCCAGTTGGTGGTCAGCCTGAAATCCGGTGCCCGCACCGGCCTCAAAGACGCGAGCCAATGGGTGGGTTATCAAGGCGAGGCCCATGCGCCCCGCTCTGTGCTGTTGCAACACAACGGCATTCACATCGACATTCAAATCGACCGCAGCACCACGATTGGCGCCAGCGACGCGGCCGGTGTTTCTGATGTGATTTTGGAAGCCGCTTTGTCAACCATTCTGGACTTGGAAGATTCGGTGGCCGTGGTCGACGCCGATGACAAGGTGCTGGCTTATAGCAATTGGTTGGGCATTCTGAAAGGCACGCTGACCGAAGACGTGACCAAAGGCGGTCGCACTTTCAAGCGCGGCCTCAATCCAGACCGCGTCTACACCACGCCCAGCCAGGGTGAGTTGCGCCTGCATGGCCGTTCGTTGATGTTCTTGCGTAATGTGGGTCATTTAATGACCAACCCTGCCATTTTGTACACCGCCGCCGATGGCAGCACGCGTGAAATTCCAGAGGGTATTTTGGACGCCGTGGTGACCACCACCATTGCGCTTCATGATTTGCAAGGACATGGTCAATTGGGCAATGGGGACGCTCTGCGCAACTCACGCACAGGCAGCGTTTACATCGTCAAACCCAAGATGCATGGCCCCAAAGAAGTCGCCTTTGCCGATGAACTGTTCGGTCGCGTGGAGCAATTGTTGGGTCTGGCCAACAGCACTGTCAAACTGGGCATCATGGACGAAGAGCGGCGCACCAGCGTCAATTTGAAGGCCTGTATCGCCGCTGCTGCCAGCCGCGTGGCCTTCATCAACACCGGCTTCTTGGACCGCACTGGCGATGAAATGCACACCGCCATGCTGGCGGGCCCCATGCTGCGCAAGGGCGACATGAAGACCACGCCTTGGATCAGCGCCTATGAGAAAAATAATGTGTTGGTGGGTTTGAAGTGCGGCCTGCGTGGCAAAGCCCAAATTGGCAAAGGCATGTGGGCCATGCCCGATTTGATGGCCGCCATGTTGGAGCAAAAAATTGCCCACCCCAAGGCCGGCGCGAATACAGCGTGGGTGCCATCTCCCACCGCCGCGACTTTACACGCCTTGCACTACCACCAAGTGTCGGTGGCAGAGGTTCAAAAGGACCTTGAAAAGATCGACGCCGATGCGGAGCGTGATGCGATTCTGAACAACCTCTTGCAAGTGCCTGTGACAGCCACGCCCAACTGGAGCGCGGCTGATAAACAACAAGAACTTGACAACAACGTTCAAGGTATTTTGGGGTACGTGGTGCGCTGGATTGACCAAGGTGTCGGTTGTTCCAAAGTGCCTGACATCCACAATGTGGGCCTGATGGAGGACCGTGCCACCTTGCGCATCAGCAGCCAGCACATTGCGAATTGGCTGAAACACGGCGTGGTCACAGCCGATCAAGTGAATGAAACCTTTCAACGCATGGCCGCCGTCGTTGACCAACAAAACGCGGGTGATCCGTTGTACAACAACATGGCAGGACACCTTGACAGCTCGATGGCTTACCAAGCCGCGCTTGATTTGGTCTTCAAAGGCTTGGTACAACCCAGCGGCTACACAGAACCCTTGCTGCATGCGTGGCGTTTGAAGGTCAAAGCGGCTGCTTAAGACCCCCAAGTGCACTTAAACTCGGGTCTCAAAGCGTTTTTCAATGGCGGCGAGAACGGGTGAAACCGTTTCTTAATGTCGTGGCGAGATGGCTGGTTTTGACCAGCCATTTTTTTATAAGGGATAAATGATCATGTGCCAATTGTTGGGGATGAATTGCAACACACCAACAGACATGACGTTTTCTTTTTCCGGCTTCGCGCAGCGCGGCGGCATCACCGATCACCACGCCGACGGTTGGGGCATTGG
Organism: uncultured Curvibacter sp.; assembly: GCA_903834975.1. Lineage (GTDB taxonomy): Bacteria > Pseudomonadota > Gammaproteobacteria > Burkholderiales > Burkholderiaceae_C > Curvibacter. The sequence goes on along the minus strand of CAILKX010000006.1, from coordinate 16 downwards.
CTTTTTCGAAGGAAAT
>CAILKX010000005.1 GCA_903834975.1 uncultured Curvibacter sp. | reverse complement strand
GAATCAAGCCCACGGTCAACACCGCCAAAGCGCTCAGGAGCACGACAATTTCCAAAATTCGCTCCTCCCAGGTGCCCATCCAAGGTGTGTCGATCAGGCGAGAAATCGCCATGCGCAGGGAGCCAAAGTGATAAGGCAAGGTAAACTCCGCCTTGGCGACATTTTGTGGGAATTGACCAAATCGACGGCCCAATTTAAAGCCCAAGGTGTAGGGCTGCGCAGGGTCTAAACCCGCTGGGTCTTCCACCACCAAGACATGCGCAATCACTTGCTCGGGGTAGCCCGGGACGGGCATTTTTTCATCGAAGGTCAAGGCCCTGAGCGCCAGCTCACGGCCGTTCTGACGCAGCACAAAAGGCATGTCCAGTTCGGCGCGTTGGCGCTCGTAGCGCATTTTGTACAAAGGGCCTGATTCAGTGACCAAAAAAGCCGGGCTCTCGTGGCGATTGATGTTCAACAACTGCCATCCGTTGTCGTCCAACAAATTCCGGCCAATGAGGGGATGGCTGATCAAGGCCACATGAAATGCCAAGGCCACTTCGTCGGGATGATCGGCCGCCAACGGATCGTTCCCGGCAGCCCGCGTTTTGGCAAAGGCCGATTCGATTTGCGACCGGGTCAATGAAAAGGGCTCGACCATGTGTCGGCTGAGCAACTGCTGCCAGCCAAGGTGTCGCACCGAAGATTCAGTGCTTGCATCGGGCGAGTGGCGCCCGCTTTTTCCGGCTTCGGCCCCCATCTCTTTGCCAGACGCCATGGCCTGGGCGTGGGCCCGGGCCACCGTGAGCGCAGACTGCAAAAGCGATTGATTGATGGCTTTGACGCTGACCGTCCCCCCCTGCACGCCGTGCAAAGAAGCCTGTGTTTCGGTGATGTCGGTTTTGGACTTGTAGTGGTAAATCTGAATTTTGTGTTGTGGCGTCACGCCCACATATTGCTGGCCAAAGGCTTCCAACAAGGCCGTGCCCTTTTCTGAACGAAACAAGGGTTCTTTGTGGTCCAACAAATGAACGGCTAAAAACTTGCCCTGCGGGTCAATGGCCACCAGAAAGTCCAGCGGTTTACCGGCATAGCCTTTGACGGGTTCAAAGTCGATCGATTCAAAAACATAGCCCAAGAGTGGGGGTTTTTCACCCACTTCGCCCTTTTCGCCCTTGTCTTGAACCACTGCATACAGGGGCCAAAGCGGTAGGCCAGCGTTGCGCTCCCCGAGCAGAAAGGAAGGACCCAACAGGGCCGACACGTCCGCCTCAGACAGGCGCCCCGCCCAAGTGGCACTCGACCCCAAGGCCAAAGCAAGGATCGCAAGGCCCGTTAAAAAAAAGCCAAAGACGCGTTTGGCGGATTCAAGCAAACGATGCAAAGGGACCTCTAGAAAATTCTTTGGCACACGGGCCAAGAGGCTAAGGGATAGGGCTTCAAAGGTCATCGACGTTTACCCTAATGGACATCGATTCAGCGCTTCTTTTTTGAGTCTTTAAAATACCGCTAACTTCCGTGCCAGAGGCCGGACATCCCCATGAGTGCCCCCCCTTCTCCCACCTTCAACAACGTCTCTCCCCTTCCTGCCCACCCCTTGGCTGCGCGCAGCTTGGCGGCCGTTTGGCATCCTTGCACGCAAATGGCCCGGGCGGCGGTGGTGCCGCCACTGCCCATGGCGCGCGGCGAAGGTCCTTGGCTGTTCGACGTTGAGGGGCGCCGTTACTTTGACGCCAACAGCTCGTGGTGGGTGAATTTATTTGGGCATTCAGACCCTGGCATTCATCAGGCCATCAAAGACCAACTTGACCGCCTGCCGCATGTGATGTTGGCAGGATGCACCCATGAGCCGGCAGTCACCTTGGCCGAAAAACTGTCGGTCTTGACCCAAGGTGCTTTGGGACACACCTTCTTTGCCAGCGACGGCGCATCGGCCGTTGAAATTGCGCTGAAGATGAGTTTTCACAGCTGGAAAAACCGCGGCCAGCCGCAGAAAAAAGAATTCATTTGTCTGCGCAACGGCTACCACGGTGAAACCATTGGGGCCTTGGCCGTCACCGACGTCGCGATTTTTCGCGATGCCTACGAACCCTTGTTAATGCAAGCGCATTGGGTGACTTCACCCGACTCTCGCCAAGCCGGTTCTGAGTTGAAGGCGCTGGCCGATTTGCGACAAACCCTGAACCAACGCCAAGACCATGTGGCCGCGGTCATTCTGGAGCCGCTGGTGCAATGCGCGGCGGGCATGGTGATGCACAGCCCCGACTATTTGCGCGGCGTTCGGGCTTTGTGCGACGAATTTGAAGTGCATCTGATTGCCGATGAAATTGCCGTGGGCTGCGGCCGAACAGGCACTTTCTTTGCTTGGGAACAAACGCATCAAGCCGGCGAAAACAAACGCTGGCCCGACTTCATCACCTTGTCCAAAGGCATCAGCGGAGGCACTTTGCCGTTGTCGTTGGTGTTGAGCACGGAAACGGTTTTTCAAAGTTTTTGGAGCGACGAGGTGGCTCGGGGCTTTTTGCATTCACATTCCTACACCGGTAACCCGTTGGCCTGCGCAGCGGCGAATGCGGTGCTGGACCGTTTTGCCCAAGCTGATGTGGTGGCACAGAATCAAGTTCAAGCCCAACACTTGGCAAACGCCTTGGGGCCTTTGGCGCATGACGCGCGGGTTCAACATTGGCGTCAGCGCGGCATGGTGGTCGCGTTTGATGTGACCGGCCAGCATGAACGATTTGCCGAGCGCTTTCACTTGGCAGCGCGTCAACACGAATTGCTGATTCGCCCGATTGGTCAAACGGTTTATGTGATGCCGCCTTATTTAATCGACGCCGACATTGCCCAGTTTTTGTTTGAAGGCCTGAATGCCACTTTGAACGAGGTCGTGCATGACTGATACGTCAGTCGATGTCTTGTTAACGCCTTTTGCCGCCAAGCTGCAACAGTTGGCTGACCAACAATTGATCCGTGTGCTGCGCGCCGCCGAAACGGGCACAGCACCGCACCAGCGGGTTCGCAGCGGGGGGCATCACGACCCTGAGAAAAGCCAAGAATTGCTGATGTTTTGCGCCAACGACTATTTGGGCTTGGCGGCGCACCCCGACCTTGCGGCTGCCTTGATTGAGGGCGTGAAGTTGTACGGCGCGGGCTCCGGAGCCTCGCACTTGGTGAGCGGCCACTCAGTGGCCCACGAGGCATTGGAGGCCGCCCTAGCGGCTTGGGTGCAACCGCAAATTCCCGATGCAGAGGCCTTGTTTTTTTGCACCGGCTACATGGCCAATTTGGCGCTGTTGTCGGCGTTGGCCGACGAACACACCGAGATCTTTTCAGAAGCACTTAACCACGCCTCTCTGATCGACGGCATTCGCTTGGCTCGCCAAAAAGGCGCCCAAGTTCAACGCTATCCGCACTTGGATTTAACAACACTTGCCGAGCAGTTGCAACAAAGCAAAGCCCGCGTCAAACTCATCGTGACCGACGCGGTGTTCAGCATGGATGGTGAGCTGGCGCCGCTGGCGAATTTGCTGGCGCTGGCCGAACAACACCAAGCTTGGTTGATCGTGGACGATGCCCACGGCTTTGGCGTGGTGGGCCCCAACGGGCAAGGCACGCTTGCTCATTTTGGCTGCTCGAGTCAGCGGCTCATTTTGGTGGGCACCCTCGGCAAAGCCGCGGGCGTTTCAGGCGCCTTTGTGGCGGCCCACCCCACGCTGATTCAGTTCCTGATTCAAACCGCGCGCCCCTACATCTTCACCACCGCCGCGCCACCCGCCGTCGCGCACGCGTTGTTGACCAGCTTGCAATTGATGCAAGACGAGCGAGGCCAAGCGCGCCGAGACCAATTGGCCCTATTGCAAAATCAATGGCAAACCGGTCTGCGCGATTTGCTGTTGCGAAGACCGACTTTGGGTTGGACCTTGATCGACAGCCCCACACCCATACAGGCTTTGGTCATTGGCGACAACGCTGCTGCCTTGGCACTGGCCGCTGGCTTAGAGCGGCGCGGCATTCGAGTCCCCGCGATTCGCCCACCCACCGTGCCAGCGGGGACCGCCCGCCTGCGCGTGACTTTTTCTGGCAGCCACACGCCCGCCGATGTGGCTCAACTGCTAAACGCCTTGGAGGCGGAGGCCCCCGCTTTCCTATGATTCCTGCAATCCCTTCTCGCCCTGCATTTCCTGGATTCTTCGTCACCGGCACCGACACTGAAATTGGCAAGACTGCCATCAGCGCGGCCCTGACCCGGCTGCTCGGTCAGCAGGGCCGGCGTGTGGTGGCCATCAAACCGATTGCAGCGGGACTCGACCTCGTCGAAGGTCAGTGGCTCAACGACGACGTGCAACGATTGCGGGCGGCCTGCTCCCTCGAGGTGCAAGACCACGAGGTGGGGCCTCTGCAATTGCGCCATGCCTGCGCGCCCCACATCGCCGCGAAGTTAGAAGGCGTGGTGATCGACCCCCAGCCCTTGCTGAGCGCGATCAAACGCACCGCGGCCAAAGCCGACTTCAGCGTGGTGGAGGGCGTTGGTGGCTTTTGCGTGCCACTGCATGAACCCACCTCAGCACCCACCTCAGCACCCACTCAAGCAACCCCAGCGGCACCCCCCTCTGAACAAAAACCCGATTCGAATTTAGAAGCCCGGTCCCATCCCGCACGGCGCTGGGACAGTGCCGACTTGGCGGTCGACTTGGCGCTGCCTGTGGTGCTGGTGGTGGGCATGCGCTTGGGTTGCATCAACCACGCGGTGTTGAGCGCTGAAGCCATCCGCGCTCGTGGCTTGAAGCTGGTGGGTTGGGTGGCCAACCACGTGGACCCCCACATGGGCCACGCCGATGACAACTTTGCCACCTTGAGTCAGTTGCTGGGCGCGCCCTGCTGGGGCCGTGTGCCGTTCTTGTCCGAACCCCTGCCTGACCACATCATGCCGCACTTGAACCTGCAAGCGGTGCTGAAGGCCTTTTCTGCACTACCCCCCGGATTGCCCCAACTGACCACATTGCCCTCATTGCCCTCATTGCCCACGACGCGCTCAAAAAAAATCGTCATTCTGATTTCGGGCTCAGGCTCGAACATGCAGGCCATTGCGGAAGCGGCACAGACCGAGCAATGGGCCGAGCGCCACGGCATTCACATCGCCGCCGTTGTCAGCAACCGCGCCGATGCGGTGGGCCTGCAAACCGCTCGCAAAATGGGCCTTCACACCGAGGTGTTGCCGCACACGCAGTTCGAAACTCGCGCTGAATTTGACTCGGCTTTGCGTGACTGCATCAACCGTTTTGCCCCCGACTTGGTGGTGCTGGCAGGCTTTATGCGGGTGCTCACGGCGGCGTTTGTGCAGCATTTTGCAGGCCGCTTGATCAACATCCACCCGGCCTTGTTGCCCGCTTTTCCGGGCTTGAATACCCATCAGCGGGCGCTTGATGCGGGATGCCAATTCGCCGGCGCCACGGTGCACGAGGTCAGCGTGGAAGTGGACCAAGGCCGCATCTTGGCGCAAGCCGTCGTGCCTGTTTTGCCTGATGACGATGCAGGGCGCTTGGCGCATCGGGTGTTGATGGCTGAGCACCGGCTTTACCCCCAAGCCGTGCTGCAAAAATTAATTCAACCCAAAAACCGAAGTCAAAATTACTCAGCCGAAGGTGAAGCCCGACAGGGTGGTCTCCAACACCCGGTCTGAAAACACCTTGCGCCCCAAGTCGTCCCCCGCGGCGCCAGCGACCACCATCAAAGGCAATAAATGCTCTTCGGCTCTTGGGGGATGGCACAAGCGCGCCCCCGGCGCCGCTTCCCAGCCCGTCAAGGCTTGATCACGTTCCTGCGCAGGGGCCGTCACTGCTTGGGTTAACCAATCGTCAAAGGTGTCGGAGATGGGCCCAAAGCGCGGGTCGCCATAACCCCGCATGTTGTGAAAACTCATGCCGCTGCCAATGATCAAAATACCTTCGTTACGCAAAGCAGCCAAACGCTGGCCAAGCTGGAGGTGGGCCGCCGGGTCGAGGTTTTTTAACAGTGAAACCTGTACCACTGGAATGTCCGCTTCAGGAAAAAGCAACAACATGGGAATGAACATGCCATGGTCGTAACCGCGGCTCGGGTTGGTGTGCGAGGCTTGTCCGGCTTGGGCCAACAAATCTTGGACACGTTGAGCGAGTGCAGGCGATCCGGGGGCGGGGTATTTCAGCTCGTAGGTGTGGGGAGGAAAACCGTCGTAATCAAACAACAACTCAGGCTGTGCGCCGTTCATGACGCCCACGTCGGATTCCAACCAATGCGCAGAAACCAAGACGATGCCCTTGGGTTTCTCGGGCAAAGTCGCGGCCTGTGATTTCAAATAGTCGGCCATTTTGTCCCAGGGACTGCTTGGCTTCCAGTCCATGAAAAAGCAAGGCCCTCCGCCATGTGGGATGAACCAAGTGGGCATGCGATGACCCAGTTCCGATGTGGCCGATGCAGCAGAGGCAGCAGATGCAGCAGATGCAGACGATACAGCTGAGGTGGCTAAGGTGGCTGTGGCGGGGGGTACAAGGGTGTTCATGGGTTCCACTTTAGCGCTCAGGGCCGAGGTGGGCGCTAAGCCAATTTCAACGCACCTTGCAATTAATTTGATGCGCTCCCTTTTTTAACGAACCGAATAACCGCGTGAATCCATGCACAGACCAAACGCTTGGTTGTAGGCGCTCCCATTGCCCGCCCCATTCGGTTGCGCAGCGGCCCAGTTGCTGCACTGGGTTGAGTCGGTCTGCACCTGTTCTGCCGATTGCCCATTTTGCGGGTAAATCAAGGGGGAGTCCGAGACGGCTTGCGGCGCTAAGGTGGGTTGAGGACTTTGTATGGGCGATTGTGTTGGAGTGGGCATGACGGTTTCAATGCCCAGTGGCGGTTGCACGACCACATAGCCGCCTGGCACGGCTCGGTAGTAGTTGCCGTTGGCAAAGTAATAGGTCATGCCCGCAAAAGGCAAGACCACCATGTCGATGGGCAACATGGGCACCATCAAGCCATAGGCGGGCCGAGCCACGCAGAAGTAGCCGCCGCAAGGCGAATACCAAACGCCCTCGTGGTAATGGAAACGGCCATCGCCCAGCCGCAGGGCGGGGCCTGGCAAAACGCCCACACGCCCAGGATTACCGGGCATACCAAGGTTACCGGGCATACCCGGGTTGGGACCCGGCGGTGCACGGCGCACTTCTAATTGTTTGCGTTTTTGCTCTTCACGCTCGTGGGTTTCAGCCCAGGCGCCTGATTGACCAAGACCCAGACCCGCGAACAAGGCAACGACCAAGACCCCCGCTTTGGATGCGACCGCCTTGAATTTAAAACCCAATCCCATGATCGCTTACTCCCAAGTCAAAGCACAATTTTAGAGCCCATAAAAAAGCCGCCTGTCGGCGGCTTTTTGAGGTCGGTCTGACCCCCTCGGGTGGGGGAAAGCTTAGGCCTTCTTAGCGAAAGCAGAGCACCAGCCCTTGGCAGCCACTTGCTTGCCAGCGAACAAAGCGCAAGCACCGGCAGCGTCGCCCGCCTTGCCTTGGAACAGGGCGCAATGTTCGCAAGCTTGGCCAGGTTTGGCCTTGGGCGACTTGCTGGCGTCAGCCACGTAACTCAAAGCCGTGGCTTGGGGGTCTTTTTCGTCGACCATGGCGGCTTGGGCAGCGCCCATCGACGCCAAAGCGCCTGCGCCCAAAACGGATTGAATAACGAAGGTACGGCGGGTGGTTTTCATGAAAGGCTCTTTCAAAGAGTGGTTAAAGTGAAATCGGGTCGGTTGCAAGAATTTTAGCGAAATACAGCCTAATTGAAACTGACAGCAACGAAGACAGCCCTAAAACCCCCCTTTTAGCCCAGGGAATCAAGGCACCACTTCGCTGAGGGTCAGTACGACGCCGGTCGTTCCCAGTTTCAACGGGGCTGATTGGACCTTGAGATCACCCGATTGGGCCATTGGGTTACCCGATTTGGAAATGCGGGCGCGCAACCAGACTTGGGCCCCTGCCGATCGGCGCGAAAGTGCAGAAAGAGACGCTTGGGGGCTCATGGCCGATTGATCGTCCAACAGAAAGTCAAGGGTTTGATTTTTGGCTTGCAGTAAATCGCTGGCGGGCCGCCGGATGACAGCCAAAGGCATGGGGGGGCCGCCCACTTCGACGGCTGTGATGAAGAGCGTGTCTTGCGGTGCAACCTGCTTTAACAAGCCAGGCGCCAAGGCGACGCGGCCTTTCAAGGTTACCGCGGTGGCATGAGTGAATTGGGCGGATTTGGAAACTGGCGCCACTGGCGTGGTTTTTGCCAAACGCCCGCCTTGTTGCTGCGCTGCCGACATGGCTTGTTCAACGGCTTGGGCGCCAGCCGATTCGGGCGGTAACTGCGCCAGCAACTGATTCCAATGCACCAGCGCCTGAGTGAAGTCGCCGGTGGCAAAGGCCACTTGACCGGAGAGCAACAACACCCGGCTGTTGTTGGGGTCTGCGGCCAATGCCGCTTGGATGATCGCGGCGGTGTCGCCCACCCCGTTGCCACCAGAACCGCCGGAACTGGCGTCCAATCGACCGCCTCGCTGCATGGCCATGGCTTCAAGGCGCTCAAGATTCAAAACGGGGTCTTGGGTCAAACGGAAGGCCTGATCAAAGCTGTGGCTGGCGGCTTCAAATTGGCCTTGCGCGCGCTGGACGCGGGCCAAAACGACCCAAGCTTCCACATCGGCTGGCCGGCTGGCCAAGCGCTTGGTCAAAGCGCGCTCCAAGGCCTCGGGCGACAAATCATCGGCTTGCGAAAGCGCCATGACATCGGGGTCCATGGCATCGGTTTCACCGAGTTTTTGGTAAAGCCCAAAAGCCAAAGGCAGCAGCAACAACAAGCCCAAGGTGGTGCCCCACTGGAGGCGCTTGAACAAGCTGCGGTCGATGACCGTGGAACGGGCTTCGACGCTCAAATCTTGCGTCAAACGTTTGGCAATTTCATCTCTTGAACGGGCCCATTCAGATTCGGTGATTTGACCTGCTTCCCGTTCCGCATCCAGTTCTTTCAGGGCCGCTTTGTAAATGGCGGCGCTGCTTTGGGCTTGGTCGTCCACCGGCTTGGCTTCGGTCGGTTGGACAGAAGCCCGCCACAGCGAGCGGGCCAAAGCGGCCACCACAGACAGGGTCAATAAAACCGACAGCGCGACAAAAACCAAGGGGGCATTCATGTTCATTCTCGATTTTTCATGACCGAATCGACCAGCTTTTGCGCCTCGGCACTGAAGGGAACTTGCGGAAGATGCGGCGCCGTGTCAGCATCAATGGCAGCGTCAGCGGCAGCGTTTTTTCGGCGAGTGCGCACGGCCCACAGCGCGGTGATCAAGCCCAAGCCCAACATCACCGCAGGGCCCCACCAGAGCGCCCAAGTGCTGGGCTTGACTTCGGGGCGATACAACACAAAGTCGCCATATCGGGCCACCAAGTAGGTCTTGATTTCGGGGTCGGTTTTGCCTTGCCGAATCAGGTCGCGCACTTCGTCGCGCAAATCTTTGGCCAAGTCAGCGCGGGATGAGGCCAAGGTTTCGTTTTGGCAAACCAAACACCGCAGCTCTTCTGAAATGTGCACCATGCGTGCTTCCACCCAAGGCGCATCGCCCAAGGGCACGGCTTCTTTGGCCTGCACAGCGTTGGCAAAAAAGGCCAGACAAGCAAGGGCAAAGGAAAGGACAAAGACAAAGGAAAATCTAAAAGTTAATACCCCAGCGCCTGAATTCAGCGAAGCGGTGGCGCTGGGAAAAACAGGGGAAAGTCGATGCAAGGTCATGATGCTTTGGGCACCGGTTGTTGCGGGAATGGTTCCTTGTTCAGCTTCTGAATCAAAGGCTGGACGGTCTCGGCCAAAATCTCGGGCGTCAAGACCCCCACCACCTTGTAGCGAATCACGCCGGCTTTGTCGATGAGGTAACTTTCAGGCACCCCGTAAACACCGTAGTTCACGCCAACTCGGCCGTCCACATCCAGCACGGTAAAGGCATAGGGGTTGCCATGTTTTTTCAACCAAGCGGCTGTTTTGGTGCGCGCCATCGACAAGCGGGTGGCCGGCAGCAGGGGCTGACCCGCTTCGTCTTGGTCGGTTTGAATTTCTTTGTAATTCATGCCCACCACCGGCACCAGGCCCTGCTGTGCAAATTGCATCAGCATGGGGTGCTCTTGCTGGCAAGGCAAGCACCAGGTGGCCCAAACATTGAGCAGCCACACCTGGCCTTTCATTTGCTCGGGGCTGAAACGGGGGGTGTCAGCGGCCACGGTGTCCAACACAAAGGCCGGTGCGGGGTGGTCTATCAAAGGCGAGGGAATTTCATGCGGATCGCGCTTCAAGCCGACGGCCAAAAACGCCACCAGCGCCAAAAAAACGATCAAAGGAATGAGGGCCAAACGCATGCTCAGACTTTCGGTGACTTTCTATAGCGCCGATCGGCCGCCGCCACGACGCCGCCCGCCATCATCAGCAGGACACCTGCCCAAATCCAAGACACAAAGGGTTTGTTGTAGACCCGCAAACTCCACTGCGTTTGCTCTTTGTTCATGGGTTCGCCCAAAGACACATACAAGTCACGCCAAGGCGAGACGTCAATGGCGGCTTGTGTCATGGGCATGGGGCTGGAAAAATAACGGCGTTTTTCAGGGTGCAACACAGCCAATTTTTGCTCCCCTTGAAACACCGAGACGTCGGCGCGTTTGGCGGCGTAATTGGGGCCAGGCACTTCTTGCACACCGTCCAGAACAAAACGGTAGGTTTGCAAATTCAGCGTATCGCCCAGGTTCATGCTGACGTCGCGCTCGACCTCGTAGCCCTTGACCAAGGTCACGCCCAGCACCAACACGGCCAAGCCCAAATGCGCCAAGTGCATGCCCACAAAGCCCATCGACACGCGACCCGGTGCCAACCAACGCGGCAACAAATGTTGCAAGGTGCCAGCGGCGACCCAAGTCGCCAACGCCACGCCCATGGTGACCCCGGGGGACCAAAGGGAAACAGCCAAAGAGTGCCCCATCCAAGCGGGGACCAAGAGACCGACCGCCAAGCTCAACAACGCCATGGGCCAGAGCCGGCGCAAGACACTAAAGCCATCGGTGTCCTTCCAAGTGGAAACGACGCCGGGCACCAACAAGACCAAAACAGGCACCATCAAGGGCACAAATACCAAGTTGAAGTAAGGCGCCCCCACGGACAGTTTGCCCAAATTCAAAGCATCAATCACCATCGGGTAGACCGTGCCCAGCAGCACCGCCGCACAGGCCACGACCAAGAAAACGCTGTTCAGCAGCAACAGGGTTTCGCGCAACACGGGCGCGCCAGGGGCGGCCTTCAACTTGGGGGCACGCCAAGCAAACAAGGTCAACGAGGTGCCGACCACCAGCGCCAAGAAGACCAAAATAAAGACCCCGCGCTTGGGGTCTGACGCAAACGCGTGCACCGAGTTGAGGACACCCGAGCGAACCAAAAAAGTACCGAGCAAGGACAAGGAAAAGGCAGCAATCGCCAGCAGCACCGTCCAGGCTTTGAAGCCACCGCGCTTTTCGGTCATCATCAGCGAATGCAGCAACGCCGTGCCACACAGCCAAGGCAAAAGAGAGGCGTTTTCAACAGGGTCCCAAAACCACCATCCGCCCCAGCCCAAGACGTTGTAAGCCCACCAAGAGCCCAGGCCAATGCCGAAGGACATGAAGACCCAAGCCACCAAAGTCCAAGGCCTGGACCAGCGTGCCCAAGCCACATCCAGACGGCCCGACAACAAGGCCGCGATGGCAAAGGCAAAGGCCACTGAGAAGCCCACATAACCCATGTAGAGCATGGGCGGGTGAATCACCAAGGCCGGGTCTTGCAGCAAGGGGTTCAAGTCTTTGCCCTCTTGCAAAGCGGGCACCAAACGCTCAAAGGGGTTGGAGGTGGTCAAGATGAACAGCAAAAAGCCAATCGCCACCCAGCCCAACACCGACAACACCCGCGCCACCATGGGCAAGGGCAGTTGTTTGGAAAACACGGCCACGGCCAAACCCCAGAGGCTCAGAATTTCGACCCACAGCAACAAGGAGCCTTCGTGGCCCCCCCAGACAGCGGCAAATTGGTAGTGCGCAGGCAACAGGGAATTGGAATGCTCAGACACATAGCGCACCGAAAAGTCGTTGCCCAAAAAGGCGCCCGCCAAGGTCGCAAAGGACAAGCTGACCAAGACAAACACCAGCACCGCAGACGGCCGCGCCAACGCTTGCCAAAGGGCGAATTTCGAGTGGGGTTTGAGGGTGCCCACAAGCGGCAAGACGGCCTGAATCCAGGAGACGCCCAGCGCCAAAATCAAACAAAAATGCCCGAGTTCAACCCACATAAAAATGATCTTTCAAGGGGAGTTGGCCAGCTTGCCCGCCAACTTCTTGGCAGCCGCATCGTCCAAAGCCTGCTTGGCTTCGGGGGGCATGTAGTTTTCGTCGTGTTTGGCCAACACCTCGGAAGCGACGAACTGGCCGTTGGCATTCAGTTGCCCTTGCGCCACCACGCCGCGGCCTTCTTTGAAAAGATCAGGCAGCAACCCTTCATAGACCACCAAGGCGTCGTGGCGCGTATCGGTCACCACAAAAGACACCTGCATGCCCTGGCGCTGCAAGCTGCCTTCTTTGACCATGCCGCCGACGCGAAAGACGTGGCCCTTGGGGGCCTCGCCCGACTCTATTTGGCTGGGCGTGAAGAAGAAAACCAGATTGCTTTGAAAAGCGTTCAAGACAAAGTAAGCCGCTGCGGACAGCGCCAACAGCCCAATGCCAATGAACAACAGACGTTGATGACGGGGTTTCATGGGGCTTGATTGTCGCTGACTTCGTCTCGCAAATTTCGCCAAATTTGACGGCTGGCACGACGGGCCATCAGCACCTCAGCCACCAAGCCGATGGCCACCACGCCAAAACTGCCCCAAACATAAAGGCCGTAGCCCCCCATGGCCCAAAAAGCCTCTGAATTGGCCCAGTTCATGCGCCTGCTCCTGATTCAGCTGGATCGTCTTGATTCAATGACTTGGCCTTGGCCTGTGACTGGGCGAGCGCTTGCACCCAGCCGGTGTCGTGCTCGCGCTGCAAAATCAAGCCGCGTACCCGGTACAAGGCCATGCCCACGGCATAGGCCCAGCAGGCCAAGGTCACCCCCAACATGGCCCACAACATGGTGTGCGCCATGCTCGGGGCTTGGGTCATGGAGACGCTGGAGCCTTGATGCAGGGTGTTCCACCATTTGACCGAGAAATAAATGATCGGCACATTGATGACGCCGACCAAGGCCACCAAGGCCCCGGCTTGGTCGCGGCGCTGCGGGTCGTCGATGGCCCGGGTCAGGGCCATGTAGCCGGCGTACAAGAACAACAAAATCAACTCCGAGGTCAAACGCGCGTCCCAAACCCACCAAGTGCCCCACATGGGTTTGCCCCAAAGCGCGCCAGTCCACAAAGACAAAAAGCAAAACAGCGCGCCGGTGGGCGCCAAGGCTTGGGCCATCAGACCCGAAATTCGGGTTTTGAAACCCAAGCCCAAGGCCGACCAAAAGGCCATGGCACAGTAAATAACCATGGACATCCAAGAGGCGGGCACGTGGATGAAGATGATGCGGTAGGCCTCGCCTTGCTGGGCGTCGGTCGGGGCGACAAAAAACCCCATGTACAAACCCACCGCACCGAGCAAGGCCGCGAGCACAAAACAAAACGGATAGAGCCGCCCCGCCAGGCCATAAAACCGCTGCGGCGCCGCATATTGAAACCAAGGCAAAACCATGTTTATTCCCGCTTATTCCCAGTTATTCCAAGGCAATTTTGAGGGCCGACGCCGCCGCCCAAGGACACAGAAAAAGGGCCAGCATCAACACCGCCATGAGCAAGGACACATGCCCCTGCGCCCCCAAGCCGCTCATTTCGGCCTGCACGGCCCCCGCCCCAAACACCAAGGTGGGAATATAAAGCGGTAACACCAAAAGCGACAACAGCAGTTCGCTGCTGCGCAAGCCCAAGGTCAAGGCCGCACCGACTGCACCCACCAAAGACAAGCTCAAGGTGCCCACCAACAAAGTCAGCATCAGGATTTTCACCGCTTCCCCAGGCAGGTCAAACTGCAGCGCCAACAAAGGCGACAAAATCACCAAGGGCAATCCGGACAACAGCCAGTGCGCCGCAATTTTGGCCGCTACCAAGAACGGCAGGGGCGTGGCCGAGAGCAGCAACTGCTCCAAACTGCCGTCGGCGTAATCGGCCGAGAACAAGCGCCCCATCGACAACATGGCGGCAAGCAATGCCGCCACCCACAAGATGCCAGGGCCGATCAAGCGCAAGGTGCCCATTTCTGGGCCAATGGCCAAGGGGAACAAGGCGGCCACAACGCCAAAGAAGAAAACCACGGTCGCCAAGTCGCTCTGTCGCCGGGCAGCCACTTTCAAGTCGCGCGTCAGCAAAGCCCAAAGGGTTTGGCCCATGGCAGGCGCGGGGGGGGCTGAACGGAGAGCAACCTTGTTCATGCCGCAAAAACCCCCAAGTCGAGGTCTTCTCCGGGCGCTTGCAATTCAATCGCTTGGTGGCTGGTGAACACCAACAACCCCCCTTGTGCCAAATGCTGGTCCAAGATGCCTTGCAAGCTGCTTTGCGCCGCCACATCCAAGGCGGCAAAGGGCTCGTCCAAAATCCACAAGGGGGCTGAACTCAAGACCAAACCAGCCAGAGCGACACGGCGTTTTTGGCCTTGCGACAAGACCTTCACCGGCAGTTGCGAACGCCCCTTCAAACCCACCTTGGACAAGGCGGCTTGCACCGCTTGAGGCGACACCGAAAGCCCCCGCAAAGCGGCCCCCGATTGCAGGTTTTCTGTCGCGCTGAGTTCTTCTTTAAGGGCCAAGCCGTGGCCTTGGTAATGCAACTCGGCGTTGAACGCCGAGCGAGTCGATTGGGTGTTTTGACCTTGCCAGAGCACCTCGCCTTGGGCGGGGTTGGAGAGCCCACACAGAATTCGGAGCAAGCTGGTTTTGCCGGCGCCATTGGGGCCCTTGACCTGAATCCAATGGCCAGAGGGAAGGCTGAAACTCAGGCCCTGAAACAGCCGTTTGGTGCCACGCTGACAGGACAGTTGATGGGCCGAAAGCATGCGGGATGATACCAGTATGATTCGGTCATGCCCTCTCTTTATCTGACCATCGCCACCCGTGAAAGCCGCCTGGCCCTGTGGCAAGCCGAGCACGTCAAAGACCTGTTGCAACAACAAGGTCACCACATTGAACTGCTGGGCATGACCACCCAAGGCGATCAAATTTTGGACGTCAGCCTCAGCAAAGTCGGCGGCAAAGGCTTGTTTGTCAAAGAACTGGAAGTCGCCTTGGCGCAAGGCCGCGCCCAATTGGCCGTGCACTCGCTCAAGGACGTGCCGATGGAACTACCGCCTGGCTTTGAGCTGGCCTGCGTCATGCGCCGAGAAGACCCGCGCGACGCCTGGGTGTCCTCCGAATTCGCCAGCCTGAACGACTTACCCGAAGGGGCCGTGGTCGGCACTTCGAGTCTGCGCCGCACCGTCTTGCTGCGTCAATTGCGCCCCGATTTAAAAATCGAAGCCCTGCGTGGCAACCTAGACACCCGCCTGCGCAAACTCGATTCTGGCCAATACGCGGGCATTGTGTTGGCCGCCGCCGGATTGAAGCGCCTGGGTTTATCGGACCGGATTCGCACCATTTTCGACACCGATCAAATGCTGCCCGCCGCCGGCCAAGGGGCGTTGGGCATTGAAATTCGAAGCGGCAGCCCAGAGGCTCAAAACCCCGCCCAGCAAGGTCTGCTTGACGCGTTGAGCCCGCTCGCCGACGCCAGCACTTGGCTGGCCGTCACCGCCGAGCGAGCCGTCAGCCGCGCCATGGGCGGCAGTTGCTCGATGCCCCTGGCGGCCCACGCCGTTTGGGAAGGCGACACCCTGCACCTGCAAGCCGCTTGGGGTGACCCGCAATCGGCCACACCGCATTTGGTTCGGGTGCAAGGCGAAGTGCGCTTGCCCGGCGCCACCCGCAACCCCCATCAACTTGACGCCAAGGCGGCCCAAGCCGCCAACGAATTGGGAGAACAGCTCGCCAGCCAGCTGCGCGCACAAGGCGCTCACGCACCCCTTTCAGCCTGATTCGGCTTCCTTGATCGCCCTGAGATTGCCCTGATTTATGTTTGCCCCTCTTCAAAACGACACCTTCTTGCGCGCCTGTCTGGGCCAAAGCACCGACTACACGCCCTTGTGGCTGATGCGCCAAGCCGGTCGCTACTTGCCCGAATACCGTGCCACGCGCGCGAAAGCAGGCAGCTTCATGGGCTTGGCCACTAACGTCGACTTCGCCACCGAAGTCACGTTGCAACCGCTGGAGCGCTATCCGCTCGATGCGGCCATCTTGTTCAGCGACATCTTGACGGTGCCCGACGCCATGGGCTTGGGCCTGTCGTTTGCCTTGGGCGAAGGCCCCAAATTCGCCAAAAACGTGCGCGACGAAGCCGCCGTGGCCGAACTGGCCGTGCCCGACATGGCCAAGCTGCGCTATGTTTTTGACGCCGTGACTTCGATTCGCAAAGCCCTCGACGGGCGCGTGCCGTTGATTGGCTTTTCGGGCAGCCCCTGGACCCTGGCCTGCTACATGGTCGAAGGCGCCGGCTCAGACGATTACCGCCACGTCAAAACCCTGATGTACGCCCGCCCCGACTTGATGCACCAAATTTTGGCCCTCAACGCCGACGCGGTGGCGCTGTACCTCAACACCCAAATTGAAGCCGGCGCGCAAGCGGTGATGATTTTTGACAGCTGGGGCGGCGTCTTGGCCGACGGCGCTTTTCAAACCTTCAGCTTGGCCTATACCCGGCGCGTGTTGGCCCAGCTGAAGAAAACCCACGACGGTCAAACCATCCCCCGCATCGTGTTCACGAAGGGCGGCGGCCTGTGGCTGGACGACATGAAAGACCTTGACTGCCACGTCTTGGGCCTGGACTGGACCACCCACCTGGGCGCCGCCCGCGCCAAAGTCGCCCCTTACGGTAAGGCCTTGCAAGGCAACCTGGACCCGAATGTGCTGTTCAGCCCGCCGGACACCATTGCCACCCAAGCGCGCCAAGTGCTCGACAGCTTTGGCACGCCCAGCGAGGGCTCGACCCACATCTTCAACCTGGGCCACGGCATCAGCCAACACACCCCGCCCGAGAGCGTGAGTGCGCTGGTGGAGGCCGTTCATGTGCATTCGCGAAAGTTACGCGAACCCCAGTAAGACTCGATGGCCGAGGTGGGCTCAAACCCCTTCAGCCAACCAATCCCGGGGTTTAAGAAAGTAGTCCAACAACCGCTGCTCGGCAGAATCCGCTGCGTGTTGCCTTTGGTAAGACCAAGTCACCAAGGGGGGCATGGACAACAAAATGGACTCGGTGCGGCCGCCTGATTGCAGGCCGAAGTGGGTGCCCCGATCCCAAACCAGGTTGAACTCCACATAGCGCCCACGCCGATAAAGCTGGTGTTCGCGCTCGCGCTCGCCATAAGGCGTTTGAGCGCGTTGGTTGACGATCGGCATGTAGGCGGGCAAAAAGCAGTTGCCCACGCTTTGCAGCATGGCCAAACTGGTGTCTAAACCCAGTTCCGAAAAGTCGTCAAAAAAGATGCCGCCCACCCCGCGCTGTTCGCCTCGGTGTTTCAAACAAAAATACGCATCGCACCAGGCTTTGAAGCGTGGGTGCAGCGTCGGCCCGAAAGGGGCCAAGGCGTCGTGGCAGGTGCGGTGAAAGTGCACGGCGTCTTCTTTGAAGCCGTAATAAGGGGTGAGGTCGAGGCCGCCTCCAAACCACGCCACGGGCGCCGCCTTCTCGCCACCTGGGCTGGCCGCGATCATGCGGACATTCATGTGGACGGTGGGCACATAGGGGTTGCGCGGGTGAAACACCAAAGAAACCCCCAACGCCTCAAAGGGCGCGCCTGCCAATTCAGGTCGGTGTTGCGTGGCCGATGGCGGGAGTTGAGCGCCCTTGACGTGCGAGAAGCCGCAGCCGGCGCGCTCGAAGACCGAGCCGCCTTCTAAGATTTTGGTGATGCCATTGCCTTGCAACTTTTCTTCGGGCCCTTTGGTCCAAGGATCCACGACAAAAGTGCCCCCATCGATGTCCGTCACGGCTTGGGTGATATGGGCTTGAAGCTGAAGTAGATAGGTTCGGACCTGATCGATCAAGGCGTTCATGGCGGCTCAAAAAGCAACGATGATAAACTCAAAGGTTTTCAACCTCACTCTATAGACAAGACCATGGGCAACAAAATCGTTACCGAAGCCGATCGCAAAAGCACTCCCGCAC
The DNA here is from genome assembly GCA_903834975.1 of uncultured Curvibacter sp. Taxonomy (GTDB): domain Bacteria; phylum Pseudomonadota; class Gammaproteobacteria; order Burkholderiales; family Burkholderiaceae_C; genus Curvibacter. Next base: position 5,404 of record CAILKX010000005.1, on the reverse strand, counting down.
CGACCCCCATGCCCGGCATGCCCACCCCGACCGGCGGACGTGGTCAAAAAGTGAGTCGTGAGCGCGGCGTCGCCACCAACAACAAAAAGAACCCCGGCAAGCGCAGCAAGAAGGGCGGCTAAGTCCCCAGGGCGACCCTTGGCAAGAACAGCGCACTTCGGTGCGCTTTTTTTCGTCCGCATTTGGTTAAAAATAGCCGATTCATCCCATGTCAGGGAAAAGGAGTTTTTGAAATGGCAAAGCACGCAAGTTTTGATTGGGCCGACCCCTTTTTATTAGACCAACAACTCAGCACCGACGAGCGCATGGTTCGAGACGCTGCCGCCGCGTATTGCCAAGACAAATTGGCCCCGCGCGTGCTGAGTATGTTCCGCAACGAAAGCGTGGACACAGCCATTTTTCGCGAGATGGGCGAACTCGGCTTGCTCGGCCCGACAATTCCGGAACAATACGGGGGCCCGGGCCTGAACTATGTGGCTTACGGCCTGATTGCCCGTGAAATCGAGCGCGTCGACTCTGGCTACCGCTCGATGGCCAGCGTGCAAAGTTCACTGGTGATGGTGCCCATTTATGAGTTCGGCAGCGAAGCGCAGCGTCAAAAATACCTGCCCAAACTGGCGACCGGCGAGTGGATTGGTTGCTTCGGATTGACCGAACCCGACCACGGCTCCGACCCCGGCAGCATGGCCACTCGCGCTGTCAAAACCGCCGGTGGCTACCGCCTCAAGGGCAGCAAGATGTGGATCTCCAACAGCCCCATCGCCGACGTCTTTGTGGTTTGGGCCAAAGAAGTTTCTGAAAGCGGCGCCGTCGGTCCCATCCGTGGCTTTGTGTTGGAAAAAGGCATGAAAGGCCTGAGCGCACCGGCGATTCATGGCAAGGTGGGGCTGCGCGCTTCGATCACGGGCGAGATCGTGATGGACGATGTGTTTGTGCCCGAGGAAAACGCTTTCCCAGAAGTGCAAGGCCTGAAAGGCCCCTTCACCTGCTTGAATTCGGCCCGCTATGGCATTGCCTGGGGCGCTTTGGGCGCTGCCGAAGATTGCTGGCACCGCGCCCGCCAATACACCTTGGACCGCAAGCAATTCGGCCGCCCATTGGCCGCCAACCAATTGATTCAGAAAAAATTGGCCGACATGCAAACCGAGATTGCCATCGGCCTGCAAGCTTGCTTGCGCATGGGACAAATGAAAGACCAAGGCATTGATTCGGTGGAAGCGACCTCCATCATCAAGCGCAACTCCTGTGGCAAGGCCTTGGACATTGCCCGCTTGGCGCGCGACATGATGGGCGGGAACGGCATCAGCGACGAGTACGGCGTGGCCCGCCATTTGGTCAACCTCGAAGTGGTCAACACCTATGAGGGCACGCACGATGTGCACGCCCTGATTTTGGGCCGGGCGCAAACGGGCATTGCCGCTTTCGCGAATTAAAGCGGCGTAAAGGGTTTAAGGGCTTTAGGGCTAATGGGTTTAAACATCAATGGCTTGGGCTGAGCCGGCGCGCTGGCGCAGCTCAAACTTTTGAATCTTGCCGGTGCTGGTTTTCGGCAACTCCCCAAAGACCACCGCACGCGGCACTTTGAAGCCGGCCAAGTGCTTTTTGCAATGCGCCACGATGTCTTCTGGCGTGGCATGCGCCTCGGCCTTCAGTTCCACAAAGGCGCAGGGCGTCTCGCCCCAGCGGGCATCGGGCTTGGCCACGACCGCGGCAGCCAGCACATCGGGGTGGCGGTACAACACATCTTCGACCTCAATCGACGAAATGTTTTCACCGCCCGAGATGATGATGTCTTTGCTGCGGTCTTTGATTTTGATGTAGCCATCGGGGTACTGCACGGCCAAGTCGCCGCTGTGAAACCAACCGCCGGCCAAGGCTTCTTCTGTGGCCTTGGGGTTCTTCAAATAACCCTTCATGGCGATGTTGCCCCGGAACATGATTTCGCCCATGGTTTCTCCATCCCAAGGCACGGGTTGCAGGGTTTCTGGGTCGCAGACTTGAACAGCGGCCTGCAAGTGGTAGCGCACGCCTTGGCGGGCATTCAGACGAGCGCGCTCGCCAATCTCAAGGGGGTCCCAATCGCCTTGTTGGGCGCAAACGACGGCGGGGCCATAGACCTCGGTCAGGCCGTAGACGTGGGTCAAATCAAAGCCCATCCTTTCCATGCCCTCGATCATCGAAGCGGGCGGCGCCGCGCCCGCCACCATGGCTTTGACGCCCGTGGGCAAACCCACTTTCAAGGCCGCTGGCGCGTTCACCAACAAGCCGTGCACGATGGGCGCACCGCAGTAATGGGTGACCCCGTGCTCGCGCATCATGTCGAATATCAGGGCAGGGTCAATTTTGCGCAAGCACACATTCACGGCGGCGCGCGCGGCAACGGTCCATGGGAAACACCAGCCGTTGCAGTGGAACATCGGCAGCGTCCACAAATAAACCGAGTGCTTGGGCAGGTCCCACTCCAACACATTGGAGATGGCGTTCATGGCCGCGCCTCGGTGGTGGTAAACGACGCCCTTGGGGTTGCCGGTGGTGCCACTGGTGTAGTTGAGGGCAATGGCGTCCCACTCGTCCGCCGGGCCTTGCCAATCGAAATCGGGGTCGCCACTGGACAAAAAATCTTCGTAGCTCAAGTGGCCCAACTTCAGGGGCGCAGGGCCAAATAAATCGTCTTCGACGTCGATCAACAACAACGGCGTTTTCGATTGGCGCAAGGCCAACGCTTTGGCGAAGACAGCCGCAAATTCAGGGTCCACAATCGCGGCCTTGGCTTCACCGTGGTCGAGCATGAAGGCCAGCGCTTCAGGGTCTAAGCGCGTGTTCAAGGCGTTCAAGACCGCACCGGCCATGGGCACGCCAAAGTGGGCTTCGACCATGGGCGGCGTGTTGGGCAACATCACGGCGACGGTGTCGTTTTTGCCCAGACCGGCTTTTTGCAAGGCGCTGGCGAGTCGGCGGCAGCGGGTGTACGTTTGGCGCCATGTCTGGCGCAAAGCCGTCGGGCCCAAACCATGCACAATGGCGAGTCGATCGGGGTAAACCGAGGCGCTGCGCTCCAAAAAGCCCAGCGGCGAAAACGGCGCAAAATTAGCAGCGGTTTTAGGCAAGTCTTGATCAAAAATCGACATCACAACAGTCTCCTAGACAAAATTAAAAGCACGCACCTTTCGCGCCCAGCGTTCCCATGGCCATCCCTCAGAGCTTCATCCAAGAATTATTGGCACGCGTCGACGTGGTCGACGTGGTGGGTCGCCACGTCACGCTCAAAAAAGGCGGCGCCAACTTCATGGGTTTATGCCCGTTTCATGGGGAAAAATCGCCCTCATTCTCGGTCAGCCCCACCAAGCAGTTCTACCACTGCTTTGGCTGCGGTGCCAGCGGTGACGCCATCAAGTTCTTGACCGAATATACCGGTGCCAGCTTTATCGAAGCTGTCAACGACTTGGCCCAGCAATTTGGTCTGCAGGTGCCTGAAGAGGACATTTCGCCGCAAGAACGCGCCCGACAAAATGCGCTGCGGCAAAAGCAAAGCAGCTTGTCCGAAACATTGGAAAAAGCCGGCGAGGCTTACCGCCACCATTTGAAGCAATCGCCCAAGGCGGTGCAATACCTCAAAAATCGGGGCCTTTCTGGCCAGATTGCCAAGCACTTTGGCCTGGGTTATGCCCCCGAAGGCTGGCGCACTTTGGCCAGCGTTTTTCCAAACTACAGCGACTCCAGCTTGGAAGAAAGCGGTTTGGTCATTGCGTCGACCGAGGAAGATGAAAAACGCTACGACCGCTTTCGTGACCGCATCATGTTCCCGATCCGCAATGTCAAAGGCGAATGCATTGGTTTTGGCGGCCGTGTTTTGGGCGACGAAAAACCCAAATACCTGAACTCCCCCGAGACCCCCGTCTTCAGCAAAGGCCGCGAACTTTACGGCCTCTTCGAAGCCCGACAAGCGTTGCGCGAACAGGGCTACGCGCTGGTGACCGAGGGTTATATGGACGTCGTGGCCTTGGCCCAACTCGGCTTTCCGAACGCGGTGGCCACCTTGGGCACCGCCTGCACCGCCGAGCACGTGCAAAAACTGTTTCGCTTCACCGAGTCGGTGGTGTTCAGCTTTGACGGCGACGCCGCAGGCCGGCGGGCCGCGCGCAAGGCCTTGGACGCGGCCATTCCATTGGCCACCGATACCCGGTCGGTGAAGTTTTTGTTCTTGCCCGCCGAACACGACCCCGACAGCTTTATTCGTGAATTCGGTGCCGACGCCTTTGCTCGCCATGTGCACGACGCCTTGCCGCTGAGTCGTTTCTTGGTCGAAGCCGCCCGCGAGCAATGTGACACGGGCACGGCTGAAGGCCGCGCCCACATGGCGGCCAATGCAAGGCCTTTGTGGAGCGCCCTGCCCGACGGCGTGCTCAAGCGCCAATTGCTGAGCGAATTGGCGCAACTGGCGCAAATCAACGCCGCTGAACTCGCTGCCGTTTGGCAATCCACCAGCCAATCGGTGGGCATTCCTGCGCACTCAGGGCCGACCAACGGTTCGCTTTACTCGCCCGAACCCTCGGTGGGCTGGGGCCCGCACCCTGCGGCACAACAAGGCCAATCGACAGACAAGACCCCGTTCAAAAAACCATTTGTCCCGAACTCAAAATCCTGGGGTCAAGGGGGGCGCTTCAACTCCAAATTCGCCGCCAAGCCGATTGAAAACGATTCTGCCCCCCGGGTTTTGTTGTCCACCCGAGAAGACCAGGTCTTGCGCTTGCTGCTCACCGACCTGACGGCCTTGGATGCGCTCACTTTTGAAGACCGGGAGTTGTTGGGCCAACTGCCCGCCCCGCATGGCGATTTATTTCATTGGCTGGAGCGGCAAGTCAACGAATCGGGTGCACTCCCTTGGGCGGCCTTGAAGCCAGCCTTGCATTCGCTCCAAACGTCCGTCGCGGCGGCGGCGGAGCGCTTGATGGCGCACCCTTTATCGGCCCCCCTGGACGACCCACAGGCCCAAGATTTGCACCTCGAAATGCAGGTTGAATTGAGGGCCACCTTGGACCGCATGTTGGTTGATAAGCTCAAAATGGAGGAGCGCTCTGCCATCGCAGCGGCCGCCACAGAGCCCGGCGCACTGTCCCGCTACCGTCAATTGCAGCAGCGGCGCTTGGAATTGGAGCGGCATTTGGCCGCCCATTCTCAAGAGTAACGGTATAATCCATTTCTCTCATCGGCAAGTGCGACAGCAACACCTCCGGGCCGGGACAGCCAAAGCTTAAAAGCACCCCCAGCGGGAAGGCGCCCAACAACCGCAAGGATTGCATTCCAAATGATCGCCCCCAGCTTGTCCAGAGGAATCCCGTCGTTGGTGCCTTGATGCTGCTTTCATTTTGAGGCGGCCATTTCGCTGCTGACTTGGATCCTTGCT
>CAILKX010000004.1 GCA_903834975.1 uncultured Curvibacter sp. | reverse complement strand
CTTTTACGCCCCCACGTGGGCCGCTACGGGCTGTGCGATTACGAAAAGGTTTTCTGCGTTGACCCCCGAAGCGAAGACCTTTTCGAAGCCCGTGGCATCGACCGCCAACAAGGTTGCCTGGTGATCGTTCGCCCCGATCAATACGTCGGGCATGTGCTGCCCTTGGCGGCGCGTGACGCCTTGAGCGCCTATTTTGCCGGCATCTTCAAGGGGGTCGACAGAGCGGCCTGAATGTTCGATTTGTGCAAGTTTTTAAGCCAATCAACCCTATTCAGTGGGCAGATCTGAGGCTATTCTTGTGAAAAACAGGAGATCTCATGAACACCGCTTCAACCACCACACACCCCACCCAGACCCAGGTTTGCATCATCGGCGGCGGGCCCTCGGGCTTGTTGCTGTCTCAGTTGCTGCACCTCAAAGGCATTGATTCGGTGGTGCTGGAGCGACAAAGCCGAGCGTATGTGTTGGCACGGATTCGGGCCGGTGTCTTAGAGCAAGGTTTTGCCAAGTTGATGCGCGAGGCCCAATGCGGTGAACGCATGGACCGCGAGGGCCATGTTCATGAAGGTTTCTTCATCGCACACGACGGCAAAATGAGCCGAATTGATTTGCACAAACACGCGGATGGCAAAACCGTGGTCGTTTACGGCCAAACCGAAGTGACCCGCGATTTGTACGAAGCCCGTGACCGCCTGAAGGGTGTGGTGATCCACAACGCCGAAAACGTTCAACCCCACCGCCTAAAAAGCGAGGCGCCGGCCGGTTCCGCTGAAGCCAGACCGTACGTCACCTACGAGCACGAAGGGCAAACCCATCGGCTTGATTGCGATTACGTCGTCGGGGCCGATGGCTACCACGGCGTCAGCCGAAAATCCATCCCCAGCGACGTGCTCAGAGAATATGAAAAGGTGTACCCCTTTGGCTGGTTGGGCGTCTTATCGCGGACACCGCCGGTGTCGCCTGAATTGATCTACGCCAAGCACGAGCGGGGTTTTGCTTTGTGCTCCATGCGCTCACCCATGCTAAGCCGTTATTACATCCAAGTCCCGCTGACCGATTCGGTGGAAAACTGGTCCGACGAGGCCTTTTGGGAAGAGCTCAAACGCCGACTGCCTCCTGAAGTCGCCGCCCAACTGGTGACAGGTCCTTCGATCGAAAAATCCATTGCCCCGCTGCGCTCCTTCGTGGTTGAACCCATGCGCTACGGCAATTTGTTCTTGGCAGGTGACGCCGCCCACATCGTGCCGCCCACGGGCGCACGTGGGCTCAACACAGCGGGCTCCGACATCCATTACCTCTACGAAGGGTTGGTCCAACATTACCTGCATGGCGACGACACCGGCCTCGACCAGTATTCCGCCAACGCCTTGGCCCGGGTTTGGAAAACCCAACGCTTCTCTTGGATGCTCACAACCCTGCTGCACAACTTCCCGGACAACGCCGCCTACGATCAAAAACTGCAGCAAGTGGAGTTGGATTACTTGTTTTCATCAGAAAAAGCCCAAGCCGCTTTGGCCGAAAACTACACGGGGCTGCCTTACTAACGAGGCTTACTAAGGAGGCATCCTGCGTTGGCTTCCTGCGTTGGATGATGAAGCGGCCGCTTTATTGAAAGCGGCGTCGACGCTGGGCCAACCAACCTCGGTGGCTGGGGACGTAGGTTTCATACGCTTGCACCCAGTTGCTGGCGATGGCCCGCTGGGCGTCCACCAAGCCCATTTCACCCGTACAAACCATTTTGTAGAGCACGAATTCCAAGTCGTCTTTGGCGCTGGCGGACCAGCGCCCACTGCGCGGCTGGGGCCACAAATTGCGCTCGTCGCTGGGGTGACCGCCCATCGACAAGGCAATCAAATGGTCTTCCTCGTAGCGACCCAAGCGGCGATCACGCAAGCCCATTTGTCTGATTTGCTGGCGCTTGAGCGCCGTGGTCCAGGTGGAGGGCGGTCGAATGGATTTGGCGTAGCCATTCACGCAAATGGTGCTGTGGATATTGGCCTGGCTGACCGCCGGATTGGTCGCGCCAGGGGTCCAACGTGGGTTGGGTAGTGGGTTCGTTAGTGAATTCGACAGTGGACTGGTGGAAGCGTCTTGCGCAAAAGCCAGGGGGCTTATCAAACTGATCAAACTGATCCATAAGGCAATGCACAAAACGCAAAGCCCTGCCCATTGCGAATGCCAACGAAGAATGGGGCGAGGAACCGTTTTCAGCATGGTCTTTAGTGGAACACAATTCACCGGCTTACAAACGCCAACCATCGGGGGATAATGCGCCTTTTTGACCTTCCTCACCATGGAATATCCAGGCAATCTTTTTGTGGTGGCTGCCCCCAGCGGCGCCGGTAAATCAAGTTTGGTGCGCGGCTTGTTGGCCCTGGACAGCCAAGTGCAACTTTCGGTCTCTCACACCACGCGCGCGCCGCGCGGCCAAGAACGAAATGGCCGCGAATACCATTTTGTGTCGACAGAAGAATTTCAGCGGATGGTGGCCGAAGACGGCTTTATCGAGTGGGCGCAGGTGCATGGCAACTGTTACGGCACTTCGAAAAAAATGATCGAAGAACGCATGGCCGAAGGCGGCGACGTGTTGCTCGAAATTGATTACCAAGGGGCCTTGCAAATCAAAAAGACCTACAGCAACGCGATTCTGATTTTCATCTTGCCGCCGAGTTTCACCGAGTTACGGGCCCGTTTGGAAGGTCGGGGGGAGGACAGCCCCGAGGTCATTGAAGTGCGCATGCACAACGCTGAAATCGAGGTGGCGCAAGCCGTTCACTTCGACTTCGTTATAATTAATGAGTTGTTTGAGAGTGCGCTTTTTGACCTGAAATCTGTGGTGCATGCCCAGAGACTCAAATACGCAGCCCAAGCCCGCTCCAGGGCCAGCACTTTCCAATCTCTGAACTTGTCTTAACGTTCTTTCTGTCCTGATTTTTCACGGAGTTTTATCCCCTTATGGCACGCATTACCGTCGAAGATTGCTTGGTCAACATCCCCAACCGTTTCCAATTGGTGTTGGCAGCCACTTACCGCGCTCGCATGCTCAGCCAAGGCCACACCGCCAAAATCGAAAGCAAGAACAAACCTGGCGTCACCGCACTGCGTGAAATTGCCGAAGGCAAAGTCGGCATCGAGATGCTGAAAAAAGTCGTTTAAATACGTCACCTCCTTGGGGCTTTCATCTGGAAATGAGGCCGCAGTTCGCTTAAAGTAAGCGCATGTCTGCGGTCACCCACAAGCCCAATTCTCCCAACAGCAAAACGCCACAAACCACGGCGGCTGCGAACGCGGCGGCCGCTAGTTTTGCGGCGTTGACCGACAACCTCGGTTACCTGGATGCCCTCGGGATAGAGCAAGTTCGTCAGGCCTATCGTTTTGCCGACGAAGCCCATTTGGGTCAACTGCGCAGCAGCGGCGAACCCTACATCACCCACCCCATTGCCGTTGCCGCCCAGTGTGCGGCCTGGAAGCTGGACGCCCAAGCCTTGATGGCAGCGTTGTTGCACGATGCCATGGAAGACTGCGGCGTCACCAAGGCCGAGCTGATCGAGCGTTTTGGCGTGGCGGTCGCCGAGTTGGTGGACGGCCTGACCAAACTCGACAAGCTCGAGTTCAACACCCGCGAAGAAAACCAAGCCGAGTCATTTCGCAAAATGCTTTTGGCCATGGCCCGTGATGTGCGGGTGATTTTGATCAAGTTGGCCGATCGCACCCACAACATGAGAACCTTGTCGGATGTGCCACGCAGCAAGTGGGGCCGAATTTCATCGGAAACCCTTGAAATTTATGCCCCGATTGCGCACCGCTTGGGCTTGAACCAAACCTACCGCGAACTGCAAGACTTGTCGTTCCGGCACCTCCACCCCTGGCGTCACACCGTATTGGCCAAGGCGGTCTCGAAAGCCAGAAGCCGACGACGCGATTTGCTACAAAAAGTTCGCCATGATGTGGGCGAAGAACTGGCGGCCCAAGGCCTGACGGTGCGCATGGCCGGCCGTGAAAAAACCCTGTTTTCCATTTACAAAAAGATGAACGACAAACACCTGAGCTTTGCTCAGGTGACCGACATTTACGGCTTCCGCGTGGTGGTGCCCAAGACCCTGGATTGCTACACCGCGCTCGGCGTTTTGCACCAAATGTACAAGCCCGTGCCGGGCAGATTCAAAGACCACATTGCCATCTCCAAAGTAAATGGCTATCAGTCCTTGCACACCACGGTGGTGGGGCCTTCGGGCATCAACATCGAGTTCCAAATGCGCACCGAAGACATGCATTTGGTGGCCGAGGCCGGTGTGGCCGCCCATTGGCTTTACAAGGCCAGCGACACGGGGCCCGAATCGGGTGACCGCTTGGGCACGCAGTGGTTGCAATCGCTGTTGGACATTCAAGACGAAACCCAAGACGCTGCCGAGTTTTGGGACCACGTCAAAGTGGATTTATTCCCCGATGCGGTGTATGTGTTCACGCCCAAAAGCAAAATCATGGCGCTGCCCCGAGGCGCCACCCTCGTCGATTTTGCCTATGCCATCCACTCCAACATCGGGGACCGCACCGTGGCCGGCAAAGTCAACGGCCAACAAGTGCCGTTGCGCACCGAACTCAAAAATGGCGATGTCGTGGAGATCATCACGGCCCCGATCTCTGCACCGAACCCAGCTTGGCTTGGCTTTGTCCGCACGGGCCGGGCCCGCTCAAAAATTCGGCACTATTTGAAAACACTGGCGCAAACCGAGTCTGAAACCTTGGGCGAAAAACTGATGCTGCAAGCCTTGCGGGCAGAAGGGTTCGAACAGTTGCCTGATTTTGAGGAAAAGCCCTTCAAAGGCATTTTGGAAAAACTGCTCCGTTTCACCGGCAACAAAACGCAAAGCGAGCTCTTGACCGACATTGGTTTGGGCAAACGCGTGGCCAGCATCGTGGCCAAGCGGCTCACCTCCCTGTTGACTGAAACCGGCGAAAAACGGAATGCGTTGCTGCTCAGCACGGAGTTGTTCACCTCACACGAAAAAGTCTCGCAAGGGGCCGTTTTGTTGGACGGCAGCGAAAATGCGTCGGTTCAATACGCCAGCTGTTGCCGCCCCATTCCCGGCGATGCGGTGTTGGGTTATTTGGGACATGGCGAGGGCCTGATGGTCCACACCGCCAGCTGCCCCAATGCCCTCAAACAACAGCAACGCGACCGCGAACGTTTCATTTCGGTGGATTGGTCTGACGAGCCCGTGCGCCAGTTTGAGGCCGGTCTGTTGGTGACGGCGGTCAACAAAAAAGGCCTGTTGGCCAAGGTCACGACCAACCTCGCCAACTCAGAAATCGACATTACGCATGTGGACATTGGCAGCACGGCGAGAGCCGATACCGCCGACTTGCGCTTCTTGATTTCAGTGAAAGACCTCAGCCAATTCGAAGCCGCTTTGCGGCGCTTGCGCCAACTCAACGACGTGCTCAGGGCCGAGCGGATTCAACCAGCGGCTTGAGGGGCATCGCCCGGTGCGGGGTAATCCACCGACAGCACCTCGATTTCTCGAACGCCTTGTGGCGTCGGCAAACGCAAGACATCACCCAAGCGCGCCTTGAGCAAAGTGCGTGCAATCGGGGACACCCAGCTGACTTGGCCCAAAGCGCTGTTGGCTTCGTCGATGCCCAAGATGGTGATCTGTCGTTGTTCGCCCAAATCGTCTTCATAAGTCACCGAAGCGCCAAAGAAGATTTGGTCGTTTCCGTGGTGCAAGGTCGGGTCAACGATCTCGGCGATTTCCAATCGGCGCGTCAGGAATCGAATGCGGCGGTCAATTTCGCGCAGGCGTTTTTTTCCATACAAATAGTCGCCGTTCTCAGAGCGGTCGCCATTGCTGGCGGCCCAGTGCACCACGTCCACCACCTGTGGACGCTCGATGTCGATCAAAGTCAACAACTCGTCGCGCAGCCGCTGATACCCCGCGGGGGTGATGTAGTTTTTACTGCCCTTGGGCAAGGCGGGCAAACTGGAATCGCCGTCTTCGTCGTCAAAGTCGGCGCGGTGGTCGACTTGGCGATCGACTTGGCGATCAACTTGGCGGCCTGTTCCACGTGTCAAAGCGTTGTTCATACCAAGAGCATACCGAAGCCACCCAACGAAGCCACCCAAGTGATCAAAGCCAACAAAGTGACACAAATGGGCCAATGAAAAAGCCCTAGAACATCGCTGTTCTAGGGCTATCCATGTGGTGCGGCTGGCAGGAATCGAACCCACGACCCCTTGGTTCGTAGCCAAGTACTCTATCCAGCTGAGCTACAGCCGCAGAACTTCGAATTATAGAGGGTTTTTGATCGCCCTGACAAATCCATGTCAAAAAATAGTCAAGTTCTTCAAAGGCGGCGATAATCTTGGTTTGCCCAGAATCGCATTGCAGACCCAGCCCATGGCCACCTCATCTTCTCCACAAACCCCTCCAAACCAACTGGCCCCTGCTGACCACGCCCCCGCTGGTAATGCCCCCGCTGGCGCACCAGTGGCCATCTCTCCCGTTGAGGACATCGTCGCCGACATTCGTGCGGGTCGCATGGTGATTTTGGTCGACGAAGAAGACCGTGAAAACGAGGGCGATTTGGTGCTGGCCGCGGACCATGTGTCGGCCGAGTTCATCAACTTCATGGCCAAACACGCCCGCGGCTTGATTTGCCTGACCTTGTCGCGCGAATTGTGCGAACGCCTGCAATTGCCGCCGATGGTGGCGCGCAATGGGGCCAAACACGCCACCGCTTTCACGGTGTCCATTGAAGCCGCCGAAGGCGTGACAACGGGTATTTCTGCCGCCGACCGCGCCCGCACCGTGCAAGTGGCCGTGGCCAAAAATGCCCAAGCCAGCGACTTGGTTCAGCCCGGCCACATCTTCCCCTTGCAAGCCGTTGACGGTGGGGTCTTGATGCGCGCCGGTCACACCGAAGCCGGTTGTGATTTGGCCTCGATGGCGGGTTGCTCGGCGGCCTCGGTGATTTGCGAAATCATGAACGAAGACGGCACCATGGCACGGCTACCAGACTTGCAAATTTTTGCGGCCCAGCACGGTCTCAAAATTGGCACGATCGCCGACCTGATCGCCTACCGCAGCCGAACCGAGTCACTGGTTGAAAAGATCAGCAGCCGCGCCATTCAAACCGCTTTTGGCGAATTTGAAGCCCATGTTTTTCGCGACCAACCCAGCCAGTCTTTGCACTTGGCATTGACCAAAGGCACCTGGGGCGCCCATGAGGAAGTCGATGCCCGTGTGCACGAACCCCTCTCGGTGCTCGATTTGCTCGAAGTCAACCGCACCATGCACTCCTGGAGTGTGGATTCGTCGTTGGCGCACTTCCAAAAAACCGGCAAAGGGGTTTTGGTTTTGCTGAATTGCGGCGAAAGCGCAGAGGCCTTTTTGAGCCAATTCGAAGGCCAGGCCCGTGCATCGCAAGCGCCTGAGCGTGGGCGCATGGACCTGCGCACTTACGGCATTGGTGCTCAAATTTTGCGTCAATGCGGCGTGCACAAAATGCGCCTGATGGGCAACCCCCGCCGCATGCCCAGCATGACCGGATACGACCTGGAAATCACGGGCTACCTCAGCAAAGAATGACCCCAAAGTCAGCCAAAGATAAACAAGGAATCACCATGCAAGGCGCAGACAAAGGGACCTCCCCCCTCTCCAATCACTTGAGCAGCGCCGCGCTGCGCATTGGCGTGGTGCAAGCCCGCTTCAACGAGGCCATCACCGATGCCTTGGCGCAAGCTTGTTTGACCGAGTTGCACCGCTTGGGCGTCCCTGCCGATCAAATTCGCCACCTGAAGGTGCCAGGCGCGCTGGAAGTACCGTTGGCTTTGCAAGCGCTCGCAGAACGCCAAGAGTTTGATGCCTTGATTGCCTTGGGCTGCATCATCCGCGGCGAAACCTACCACTTCGAATTGGTGGCCAATGAATCGGGGGCGGCCATCACGCGCATCGGCCTCGATTATGGAATTCCGATTGCCAATGCCATTCTGACCGTCGAAAACACCGAACAAGCCCTTGCTCGCCAGGTTGAAAAAGGCCGTGACGCTGCGGTGGTGGCGGTTGAAATGGCCCAACTCTTGGAAGAACTGCTGGCTGATCTTGACTTTGATGGCCTCAATTTAGACGGCCTAAACGAAACCGCATGACCCCCCCCTCCTCATCACCCTCATCACCCTCAGCGCCCCGCGCCGCCAAGGCCTCCGCCGGCGTTCGCAAATCGGCGACCAAATCGGACCGCAGCCGTGCCCGTGAATTCGCCCTGCAGGCGCTTTACCAATACCTGGTGGGCCAAAACCCGGCCGAAGAAGTGGACGAATTCACGCGTCAACTGTCCGGCTTTCACAAAGCCGATTCGGCCCATTACGACGCCCTGCTCCATGGCTGCATTGAAATCGGCGCCGACCTGGACGCCTTGATGCAACCCCTGTTGGACCGGCCCCTGCAAGAAATTTCTCCGATTGAACGGGCGGCCTTGTGGATTGGCATCTACGAATTGTTGCGTTGCCCCGACATTCCCTTGCGAGTGGCCTTGAACGAAAGCATTGAGTTGGCGAAAGAATTCGGCGGCACCGACGGCCACAAATACGTGAACGCGGTGCTGAATGGCTTGGCCCCCCAACTGCGTGCCCTTGAATTTTCCGCATTGCCCGCCGCTTCCAAAGTGGTTTGAGGTGGCTTCGTGAGAGTTTCAGAGCGCGCCCAAAAAATTGAGCCCTTCTATGTGATGGAAGTGGCCAAGGCCGCGTCGAACCTTCAAGCCCAGCTGCAACTCACCGACAGGGGTCGAACGCGGCCCATGCGGTTTTTGAACATCGGCGAGCCCGACTTCACGGCGCCCCCTTTGGTGCAAGAGGCCGCTGTTCGTGCCATCACGTCCGGCGCCACCGCTTACAGCTCGGCCTTGGGAATTTCATCGTTGCGCGAGCGCATCAGCGATTGGTATGCCGAGCGTTGGGGCGTGCAGGTGCCCGCACGGCGCATCGTCATCACCGCGGGGGCTTCTGCGGCCTTGCAATTGGCCTGCTTGGCCTTGATTGACCGCGACGACGAGGTGTTGATGTCGGACCCCAGCTATGCCTGCAACCGCCATTTTGTGAGTGCCGCGGAAGGGCGTCCGGTCCTGCTCCCCACCACGGCAGCGCAGCGCTTCCAGCTCACCGCACAGGCCGTTGAAGCCGCCTGGACCCCACGCTCCAGGGGCGTGCTGTTGGCCTCCCCCTCCAACCCGACGGGCACGTCGATTCACCCCGACGAGCTGCGTCAGATTCACCAATTTGTGCAAGCCCGAGGCGGCGTCACGCTGGTCGATGAAATTTACCTCGGTCTCAGTTTCGACGAGACCTATGGACACACCGGGTTGGCCATTGACGAGCACGTCATCAGCATCAACAGTTTCTCGAAATACTTCAACATGACCGGCTGGCGTTTGGGCTGGATGGTGGTGCCCGACGACTTGGTGCCCGTGATCGAGCGCTTGGCACAAAACCTGTTTATCTGCCCCAATGTGATTGCCCAACAGGCCGCTCTGGCTTGCTTTGAGCCCGCGTCCTTGGAAGAATATGAACGCCGTCGCGCTGAATTCAAAGCCCGCCGCGATCACTTCATTCCCGCTTTGGAGCAGCTGGGTTTTGAGGTGCCCGTGAAACCCGATGGGGCTTTTTTTGTTTGGGCCGATGCCCGCGCTTGGTGCGAAAAAATGAACGTCCACTCGAGCTGGGAACTGAGCTTTGCCTTGATGGAAAAAGCCCATTTGGCCATCACACCCGGTCGTGATTTTGGCCACTTTGAAACAGCGAATTTTCTGCGCTTCTCAACCGCCTGCGCACCAAGCCATTTGAAAGACGCCCTTGATCGCCTGGGCGAGTTGAAACTGAGTGGGGGCGTTTCAGCATGAGCGACAACCCACCCGCCTTCAGCCACCCGATTCGTATTTATTGGGAAGACACCGATGCCGGCGGCATTGTGTTTTACGCCAATTATTTGAAGTTTTTTGAACGTGCCCGCACCGAGTGGTTGCGTCATTTGGGCATCGAGCAACAACGATTGCGCGAGGCCACCGGCGGCTTTTTTGTGGTCACGGACACCTCGCTCAAATACCGACTCCCCGCCAAGTTGGACGACCTGCTGCACGTCACCGCTTCGGTGACCCACGCGGGTCAGGCGAGCTTGGTTTTATTTCAACAAGCTTGGCGCGACCACACGCTGCTCTGCGAAGGCACCCTCCGCATTGGCTGGGTCAATGAGCACAGTTTGAGACCCGCCCGCATTCCTGAATCTGTATTGAAAGCCTTGACATGAACTCTTCTGATTTGTCGATCGTCCATTTGGTCCTCAACGCCAGCTTTGTGGTGCAAATCGTGTTGGCTTTGTTGTTGTGCATCTCGGTGGCGAGTTGGTCGGCCATCATCAGCAAGATGATCGGGCTCAAACAAGTTCGCACCCGCAACGACGAGTTCGAGAAAGACTTTTGGTCAGGCACCAGTTTGAAAGACCTCTACTCAGCCGCCGTCAACAACGCCCGAGTGGCTGGCCCCATGGAGCGTATTTTTGCCAGTGGCATGCGGGAATTTCAAAAACTGCGCGAGCGACACATCACCGATGGCGCGACCTTGATCGACGGTGCCCGACGTGCCATGCGCGCCAGCTACCAACGTGAAATGGATGAGATCGAATCCAACTTGTCCTTTCTGGCGTCTGTGGGTTCGGTGTCACCTTATGTGGGCTTGTTCGGCACTGTTTGGGGTGTGATGCACTCCTTCACCGGCCTGGCCAGCTTGGCCACCGTCACTCTCGCCACCGTGGCTCCCGGCATTGCCGAGGCCTTGGTCGCAACCGCCATTGGCCTCTTTGCAGCCATTCCAGCGGTGGTGGCCTACAACCGCTTTGCACGTCAAATCGACCGCGTGGCCATCCAGCAAGAAACCTTCATCGAAGAGTTTTCTAATATCTTGCAGCGCAATGTGGGCGCACAAGCTGGCCAGGCCTCGCCGCAGTAACGCAACGATTCGCCTCAACGCTCACCAAGGAACCCCTCATGCCCGCCATGGCTTCCCGCGGCAAAGGCCGACGCACCATCAACGAAATCAACATGGTGCCCTTCATCGACGTGATGTTGGTGCTGTTGATTATTTTCATGGTCACCGCACCGCTGATTACCCCCAGCGTGATCGACTTGCCCTCGGTGGGCAAGGCTGCCAAACAGGCCGACCATGTGGTGCAAGTTGTCATCACCCAGAGCAACCAGTGGGAGCTGCGCAGCGGCTCACCTGAAACCAAAACCCCAGTCAATGAGGCCGATTTGGTCAGCGCTGTGCAACAAGCGCAAGGCGGCGACGCCAACAGTCCCGTGGTCATCAGCGCCGATAAAACCGTGAAATACGAATCGGTGGTGAAGGTCATGGACCTGTTGCAACGCGCCGGTATTCAACGGGTGGGCTTGGCGGTTCAACTGCAGCCTTGATGCCCTTCCAAAAATAAGTTAGCCCCTTGAACACGCGCCACCGTCAGCCCGACAGCGACCTCTCTGACCTGAGCCCACCCGAGCATTCAGGCTGGGGGCTGTCGTTCTGGCTCGCCCTGTTGGTGCATGTCGCCTTGATCGTGGCCTTGAGCCTGGGCATCAGCTGGCACCACGACGCCACGCCGGTGGCGATGCAGGCGGAGTTGTGGGCAGCGGTGCCTTCAGAAGCGGCTCCGCCTTCCGCACCCACTTCCGAACCCACAGTGGAGCCACGGACCCCAGCGCAACCTGAAGTCACCCCACCGCCTAAACCAGCGCCAACGCCCGCCCCATCGCCACGCCCTGATGCGAAGATTGCCCTAGAAAAGGAGCAAAAGCAAAAAGAAAGGGAAAAAGAAAAAAAACTCGCTCAAGAGAAACACGAGCAAGCGCTGAAAGATAAAAAAGCGAAAGAGGCGAAAGAGGCTGAAAAGCTGGCGCAGTTAAAAGAGCACGCCAAAGAATTGGCCAAGGAACAAGCCAAGGAACAGGCCAAAGAAAAGGCCAAGGCGGAGGCCAAAGCCAAAGAAGAAGCCCAAAAAGCAGAAGCTAAAAAAGCCGAAGCCCTGCGCCAGGAAAACCTGAACCGCATGCAAAAACTGGCCGGCGCGAACAGTGTCTCTGGTAATGCCAATGTTTCTGCCAATGTCTCTGGCAATGGCGCTCCCGGCAATACAGGCCAAGCCACGCGGAGCTCGGGCCCATCGGGCAGCTATGCCGGCAAGGTCAAGCAGCGCGTACAACCCCACATCGCGTTTGACGCCAAAGACACCCCCGGCAACCCCGAAGCCGAGGTCGAAGTGCGCACCGCCCCCGACGGCACCATCACCCTCACAAAACTGACCAAATCCAGCGGCGTGCCCGCTTGGGACAATGCCGTCTTGCGCGCTTTGGACAAAACCCAAACCCTGCCACGAGACGAAGACGGACGGGTTCCGCCCTCGATGATTTTGGTTTTCCGCCCCAAAGACTAAACTGCACACTCTCCAGGAGAAGCACCATGACCCTCAAAGCCCCTGAACTGCTGTTGCCCGCAGGCTCGCTCGACAAGATGCGCGCCGCGTACGATTTTGGCGCTGACGCCATTTATGCCGGTCAGCCCCGTTACTCCTTGCGCGCCCGCAACAACGATTTCAAGCTGGAGCAAATCGGCATCGGCATCGCCGAAGCGCATGCGCGTGGTAAAAAGTTTTTTGTCACCAGCAACTTGCTGCCCCACAACGACAAGGTGCGCACTTATTTGCGCGACATCGAACCCGTCATTGCCATGAAACCCGACGGTCTCATCATGGCCGACCCCGGCCTCATCATGATGGTGCGGGAGCGCTGGCCCGAAGTGCCGATTCATTTGTCGGTTCAGGCCAACACAGTGAACTTCATGGCGGTCAAGTTCTGGCAAAAAGTCGGGGTGAAGCGCATCATTTTGTCGCGCGAATTGAGCCTGGACGAAGTCGAAAAAATTCGCCAAGAATGCCCCGATATGGAACTCGAAGTGTTCGTCCACGGCGCCTTGTGCATTGCCTACTCAGGCCGCTGTTTGTTGTCTGGTTATTTCAACCGACGCGACCCGAATCAAGGCACGTGCACCAACGCCTGCCGCTGGAATTACGCCACCACGCCGGCCGTCGAAGACCCCAACACCGGCGAAGCCTTGGCCCAAAAAATGGCCACCGACTTTGACTTTGCCACGGCCCAACAAGAAGCCGAAAGCACCTTCTCAGCCTGCGGCGACGGCAAGCGCCACCCCGCAGCCGACCAGGTTTATTTGCTCGAAGAAGCCGGGCGTCCCGGCCAGCACATGCCCATCATGGAAGACGAGCACGGCACTTACATCATGAATTCCAAGGACTTACGCGCCGTGGAATACGTGGAACGGTTGGTCAAAATCGGCGTCGATTCGCTGAAAATCGAAGGCCGTACCAAATCACTTTATTACGTCTCCCGCACAGCGCAAGTTTATCGGCGCGCGATTGACGATGCCGTGGCGGGTCGCCCTTTCAACCCGCAATTGATCACCGAGCTGGAAGGCTTGGCCAACCGGGGCTACACCGCCGGCCTGCTGGACAGACGCCCAGCCAATGATTACCAGAATTACGAAACTGGCCATTCCATTGCGTCACGCAGCCAGTTTGTGGGTGAAATTCATGACGCCAAAGACGGCTGGGTGGAAGTCACCACCAAGAACAAATTTTCAGTCGGCGACCACCTCGAAATCATCCACCCCAGCGGCAACCACATCGTGCATTTGCAAGACATGCGCAACCCCCAAGGCGAGCCGGTTCAAGTGGCCCAAGGGAACCCGATCAAGGTTTGGATTCCCCTGGAGGCCCGATACAACGGCGCCTTGGTGGCCCGCTTGCTCAGCGAACCCGTACCCGCCTAATTAAGCCAGCCTAATTAAGCCGGCTTCATGAAGCCCGTTTAAATTTAGCGGCCAGACTTCTTGGCTGGCCGGACGTCGGCCACTTCTGAGAGCGAGACCACCAAGCGCACCTTGTCACCCACCTTGGCGTCTTTGAAAACACCGGGGTTGTGAACTTTGAGCCAAGCCGTTTGGTCATAGGCATCGTGCAGTTGGATTTTTTGGTTGGTCTTGTCAATCGCAAAAACCGAGAAGACCTCCGCCAACGACACGTTGGTGAAAGAGCCATCTGGCATGACGGCCTCGGTCACTTCGCTCTTGCGCAAGCTCGGGTCTGCACCGGTCAAGGCGACCAGCTTATTGACAGCAAAAGTGACATCGACATCATCGCCAGGCTTGATTTGGTTCAGTGGCACGCTTTGGCGCACACCCAGTCGAATCAGCGTCTCATCACCATTGCGAAAAACAATGAATCGCTTGTCGGCATCCACGCTCACCACCTTGAGCTGAACACTCAACAAGTCGGTGGTGATGCGAGCGTCTTTGATTTGTACAGGCGGGCGGCTGCCGTCTTGGGTCTGGGCAAAGGCGGGCGTTGTGACG
>CAILKX010000003.1 GCA_903834975.1 uncultured Curvibacter sp. | reverse complement strand
GTGGCCTCGGCTTGGTCGCGGCTGATGCGCGGCTCAAAGCAGCGGTCAATCCGGTGTTGGGTTTGCAGCTCCTCCAACCCACTGTAAAAGCCAACGGTCAAACCCGCCAAATTGGCCGCACCCAAAGCCGTGGTTTCGATAACGGCGGGTCGCACCACCGGCATGCCGAGCAGGTCGGCCTGCGTTTGCATCAGTAAATCATTTGCGCAGGCGCCGCCGTCGACGCGGAGTTCTCTGACTTCGTGGGCGCCTTTCTTGCCACCCACTTCGCTGGTAATTTGACTGACGTCGCGGTTCATGGCTTGCAAAAGCGCGGTGCTTTGTAAGGCAATGCTGTCCAAGGCAGCGCGGGCAATGTGGCCCAAATGCGTGCCTCGGGTGAGTCCTGTCAAGGTGCCCCGGGCTTCGGGGTTCCAATACGGCGCGCCCAGGCCGGTGAAAGCGGGCACCATGATCACGCCGCCCGCATCGGGCACGCTTTCGGCCAAGGCTTGAACCTCCGCGCTGCTTTGGATGGCGCGCAGGCCGTCGCGCAGCCACTGCACCACCGCACCGCCGACGAAAACGCTGCCTTCAAGGGCAAATTCAGGCGGAGTCTCTGCCAGAGCTGCGCTTTGAAGGGCCGTCTGAACGACTCGGGTGGTGAGGAGGCCATTGCGGGAGGCGGGTGCCTGAGTGCCTGAGTGCATCAGCAAGAAGCAACCCGTGCCATAGGTATTTTTGGCCATGCCAGCTTGAAAACAACCTTGCCCAAACAGCGCGCTTTGTTGATCGCCTGCCAAAGCCCCAATGGGTACGGCCTCGCCCAGCCAGTCGGGTTGCGTCAGACCAAAGTGACTGCTGGACGGCCGTACCTCGGGCAGCAGGCTGGCAGGGAGGTCAAAGGCCGCCAGCAGCTCGGGGTCCCAGCGGTTGCGGTGAATATCAAACAGCAGGGTGCGCGAGGCGTTGCTGACGTCGGTCGCGTGAACTTTGCCGCCAGTCAATTGCCAAAGCAACCAGCTGTCCACGGTGCCAAAGGCCAATTCGCCTCGATTCGCCAAATCTCGGGCCCCTGGCACGTGGTCCAACAGCCAGCGGATCTTGGTGGCCGAGAAATAAGCGTCAATGAGCAAGCCGGTTTTGTCGTGGACCGGTTTTGCCAAGCCCTGCTCACGGAGGCTTTGACACAAAGGCTCGGTGCGGCGGTCCTGCCAAACCAAGGCGTTGTGCAGGGGTTGCCCCGTTTTGCGATGCCACAACAAAGTGGTTTCGCGTTGGTTGGTGATGCCAATGGCCGCAACGTCACGGGCCTTGATACCCGCTTGGTGGAGCACCAAGCGGGCTGTGGCAAGTTGGGTGGCCCATATTTGTAAAGGGTCTTGCTCGACCCAGCCGGGTTGGGGGTAAAAAGCCGGCAGCTCCTGTTGCGCCATGGCCACCACCTCGCCTTGGCGATTGAACAACACGCTGCGTGAACTGCTGGTGCCTTGGTCAAGGGCCAGTAAATAAGGCGTCCGTTCCTGTTGTGAAGGGGGTGTTGGAGAAGGGGGTATTGGAGATGGGACGCTCGACATGTTCAACATGTTAATAGCAGCCAGTGGGGTTGGCCCGCGGGGGAAAGAACTCGGTTTTAGAGGGTGTTTTTGCCTTTGTAATGAAATTTTTTAGAATTTCTGAAATTTTTTGTGCATTGGGTGTTGACGAGCCCCCAAAACTGGGAGAGAATCTAGGGCTTCGCTTTTTACAAACGCATTCTTTGCGAATGTATCAATTGAATATCTGCTCAACGAAAGCGCCCTGGAATGGTTTCAAGGTGTGGACGACGGGCCCAAGACTGACTGAGTCGAGTTTGAGAAATCAAACCAAGCTTGGTGCAAGTTGGGAAATATAGACATGATCCAAACAGAATCTCGGTTAGAGGTTGCCGACAACACGGGCGCCAAATCTGTCCTTTGCATCAAGGTGCTGGGCGGGTCCAAGCGTCGTTACGCCAGTGTCGGCGACATCATTAAGGTGAGCATCAAAGAAGCCGCTCCACGTGGCCGCGTCAAAAAAGGCGAGGTTTACAGCGCTGTGGTGGTTCGTACTGCCAAGGGCATTCGCCGTGGCGATGGCTCGCTCGTCAAATTCGATGGCAACGCAGCCGTGTTGCTGAACAGCAAGTTGGAGCCTATCGGCACCCGCATCTTTGGACCCGTGACGCGTGAATTGCGTACCGAAAAGTTCATGAAGATCGTGTCCTTGGCCCCTGAAGTTCTTTGAGGACTCCGACATGAACAAGATTCGTACGGGTGACCAAGTCATCGTGCTCGCAGGCCGCGACAAGGGCAAGCGCGGTCAAGTGACCTCGCGCAAAGACGACTCCCATGTGGTGGTTGAAGGCATCAACATCGTGAAGAAGCATGCCAAGCCCAACCCCATGAAGGGAACCACTGGCGGCATCATCGAAAAGACCATGCCAATTCACCAGTCCAATGTGGCGATTTTCAACGCGGCCACCGGCAAAGCCGATCGCGTGGGCATCAAACAATTGGCCGATGGCAAGCGCGTTCGCGTTTACAAGTCCAGCGGCGAAGAAATCAAGGCGGCATGACCATGGCACGTTTGCAACAACATTACCGCGAGAAAGTCGCGCCCGAGTTGACCGCCAAGTTCGGTTACACGTCGCCCATGCAAGTGCCTCGTTTGACCAAAATCACCCTGAACATGGGTGTCAGTGAAGCGGTGTCCGACAAGAAAGTCATGGACAACGCCGTGTCCGACTTGACCAAAATCGCCGGCCAAAAGCCCGTCGTGACCAAGGCCAAGAAAGCCATTGCGGGTTTCAAAATCCGCGAAGGTCAAGCCATCGGCTGCATGGTGACTTTGCGTGGCGTTCAGATGTATGAATTCTTAGACCGTTTCGTTACCGTGGCTTTGCCCCGTGTGCGCGACTTCCGTGGTATTTCCGGCCGTGCTTTTGATGGCCGCGGCAACTACAACATCGGCGTCAAAGAACAAATCATTTTCCCTGAAATTGAATACGACAAGGTCGACGCCTTGCGTGGTCTCAATATCAGCATCACCACAACGGCTAAGACCGACGAAGAGTGCAAAGCACTGCTCGCAGGCTTCCGTTTCCCATTCAAGAACTGAGGTGGCTTGTGGCTAAAGTAGCTTTGATCGAGCGTGAGCTCAAGCGTGAAAAGTTGGTGGCAAAGTTCGCGAAAAAACACGCTGAACTGAAGGCCATCGCATCTGATGTGAAGCGCAGCGAAGAAGAGCGTGATGCAGCCCGATTGGCGCTGCAAAAGATTCCTCGCAACGCCAACCCCACACGTCTGCGTAACCGTTGCGAAATCACCGGTCGCCCCCGTGGCACTTTCCGTCAATTCGGTCTGGGCCGCGCCAAGATCCGTGAATTGGCATTCGCTGGTGATATCCCCGGTATCACCAAGGCCAGCTGGTAAGCAAGGAGAACAATTATGAGCATGAGTGATCCCATTGCTGACTTGCTGACCCGCATCCGCAACGCGCAAATGGTGGCCAAAGCCACTGTGTCGGCCCCTTCGTCCAAAGTGAAGGTGGCGATTGCCCAAGTGTTGAAGGATGAAGGTTATATCGACGGCTTCCAAGTGAAGAGCGTGGATGGCAAATCCGAACTTGAAATTTCATTGAAGTACTACGCAGGCCGCCCTGTGATTGAGCGCATCGAGCGCGTCAGCCGCCCTGGTCTGCGTGTGTACAAAGGCCGCGACGCCATTCCCCAAGTCATGAACGGCTTGGGTGTGGCCATCGTCACAACGCCCCAAGGCGTGATGACCGATCGCAAAGCACGTGCTACCGGTATCGGTGGCGAAGTGCTCTGCTATGTGGCTTAAACGAGGCATGGAGGAATAACTGAAATGTCCCGCGTAGCAAAATCCCCTGTTGTCATTCCACAAGGTGTGGAAGTGACGCTTCAAGCAGAAAAAATCAGTGTCAAAGGCACTGGTGGCACCCTGAGCCAAGCGCAAAACGCTTTGGTGACTGTGGTTAACGACAATGGCAAGTTGACCTTCGTTCCTGCGAACGAATCTCGCGAAGCCAATGCCATGTCCGGCACCATGCGTCAGCTGGTGAACAACATGGTGGTCGGTGTGAGCAAGGGCTTCGAAAAGAAGTTGACCCTGATTGGCGTGGGCTACAAAGCCGCCGCTCAAGGTGCCAAGCTCAACCTGGCTGTCGGTTATTCGCACCCCGTGAACATCGACATGCCTGCCGGCATTACGGTGGCCACGCCGGCGCCAACTGAAATCGTGATCAAGGGCGCTGACCGTCAGCGCGTTGGTCAAATCGCCGCTGAGATCCGTGCTGTTCGTCCTCCTGAGCCTTACAAGGGCAAGGGCATCCGTTATGCGGATGAGAAGATCACGATCAAAGAGACTAAGAAGAAGTAAGGAGCTGCAGCATGTTGACCAAAAAAGAACAACGTCTGCGTCGTGCCCGTCAAACGCGCATCCGCATTGCCAATCAAGGCGTCGCGCGTCTGTCGGTAAACCGTACCAACTTGCACATTTACGCTCAAGTGATCTCTGGCTGTGGCACCAAGGTGCTGGCCAGTGCGTCCACCGCCGAACCCGAAATCCGTTCCACCTTGGGTGCATCGGGCAAGGGCGGCAACACCACCGCTGCTCAAGTCATTGGCAAGCGCATCGCTGAAAAAGCGAAGGCCGCTGGCGTTGACAAAGTGGCTTTCGACCGCGCTGGTTTCGCTTACCACGGTCGCGTCAAGGCTTTGGCCGACGCTGCCCGCGAAGCTGGCTTGCAGTTCTAAGCGACCACAGATTGATTGGGAACACCAAAAATGGCTAAATTTTCACCCCAAGTAAAAGACGAAGGTCGTGACGACGGCATGCGCGAAAAGATGATCGCCGTGAACCGCGTGACCAAAGTGGTTAAGGGCGGCCGTATCCTCGGTTTCGCGGCCTTGACCGTGGTCGGCGATGGCGATGGTCGCGTTGGCATGGGCAAAGGCAAATCAAAAGAAGTGCCTGCTGCCGTGCAAAAAGCAATGGAAGAAGCCCGTCGCAACATGACCAATGTGTCTTTGAAGAACGGCACCATCCACCACAACGTGACCGGCCACCACGGCGCTGCCGTTGTGATGATGGCACCCGCCCCCAAAGGGACTGGCATCATCGCGGGCGGTCCCATGCGCGCTGTTTTCGAAGTGATGGGCATCACCGATATCGTGGCCAAGAGCCATGGTTCGTCCAACCCCTACAACATGGTTCGCGCCACTTTTGACGCACTGAAGAACTCGACCACCCCTGCCAACATCGCTTCCAAGCGCGGCAAGTCGGTTGAAGAGTTGTTCTCCTAAGCACGGAGCCCGATATGACGACACAAGCAACCGTTAAGGTTCAACTGGTTCGCAGCCCCATCGGTACCAAAGAGTCGCACCGCGCGACTGTGCGTGGCCTGGGTTTGCGCAAACTCAACAGCGTGAGCGAACTAAAGGATTCTCCTGAAGTGCGCGGCATGATTAACAAGATCAGTTACCTGGTCAAAGTGCTCTGAGAGAGCTCTGAGAGAAATCAAGATGGAACTCAATAGCATCAAACCCGCAGCAGGCGCCAAACACGCCAAGCGTCGCGTCGGCCGTGGCATTGGCTCCGGTTTGGGTAAAACCGCCGGTCGTGGTCATAAGGGTCAAAAATCCCGCGCTGGTGGCTACCACAAGGTTGGTTTTGAAGGCGGTCAAATGCCTTTGCAACGTCGCTTGCCCAAACGCGGTTTCAAATCAACCACGTTGAAGTACAACGACGAAGTGACATTGGGTCAACTCGAACAGCTCGGCTTGCCCGAACTGGACATGGGCAGCCTCAAGGCCGCTGGTCTGGTCAGCGAAATGGCCAAGGTCGTGAAGGTTGTTAAAACCGGCGTCCTGACCAAGGCGGTGAAGTTGATCGGTATTGGTGCCACTGCGGGCGCCAAAGCGGCCATCGAAGCAGCTGGCGGCAGCTTGGCTGAATAAAGCCAATATTTAAAGCCGATACGTAAGAAAGACGTTCACGTGGTTACATCCCCCGCATCACTGGCAAAAACCGATAAGTTTGGCGACCTGCGTCGCCGGCTGGTCTTTTTGTTGCTGGCGCTCGTGGTTTACCGCGTGGGCGCACACATTCCCGTGCCCGGCATCGATCCGGCGCAGTTGCAACAGTTGTTCAAAAGCCAATCTGGCGGTATTTTGAACCTGTTCAACATGTTTTCTGGTGGCGCGTTGTCGCGCTTCACCGTGTTTGCCTTGGGCATCATGCCTTACATCTCGGCCTCCATCATCATGCAGTTGATGGGCTATGTGTTGCCGGCGTTTGAGCAGCTCAAAAAAGAAGGCGAAGCCGGTCGTCGCAAGATCACCCAGTACACCCGTTATGGCACCTTGGGCTTGGCTATTTTTCAATCGCTGGGCATTGCCGTGGCGTTGGAAGGCACGGCTGGTTTGGTGATCAACCCAGGCTTTGGTTTCCGCATGACCGCCATGGTCAGCTTGACCGCTGGCACCATGTTTTTGATGTGGTTGGGCGAACAAATCACCGAACGCGGTTTGGGCAATGGCATCTCGATTTTGATTTTTGCCGGTATCGCCTCCTGACTTCCCAAGTCGATTGGCGGTCTGCTTGAGTTGGTCAATACCGGTGCGATGGCCATACCAGTGGCCATATTCGTGGTCTTGCTGGTGGTGGCCGTCACTTACTTTGTGGTTTTCGTTGAACGCGGACAACGCAAGATTTTGATTAATTACGCCCGTCGACAGGTTGGCAACAAGGTGTATGGCGGCCAATCGTCCTACCTGCCTTTGAAGCTGAACATGGCTGGCGTGGTCCCCCCCATTTTTGCCTCCAGCATTATTTTGTTGCCCGCCACGGTGGTCGGCTGGTTTAGTACCGGCGACTCCATGCGTTGGCTGAAAGACATTGCAAGCGCCTTGACCCCCGGTCAGCCCATCTATGTCATGTTGTACGCTGCGGCCATCATTTTCTTCTGCTTCTTCTACACGGCCTTGGTGTTCAACAGCCGCGAAACGGCAGACAACTTGAAGAAGAGCGGCGCCTTTGTACCTGGCATCCGTCCCGGTGAACAAACCGCTCGCTACATCGACAAAATTTTGCTGCGCTTGACCTTTGCAGGTGCGATTTACATCACCTTCGTGTGTTTATTGCCTGAATTCCTGATCTTGAAATACAACGTGCCTTTCTACTTCGGGGGCACCTCGTTGATGATCATTGTGGTTGTGACCATGGATTTCATGGCCCAAGTGCAAAATTACCTGATGTCCCAACAGTACGAATCGCTGCTCAAGAAGGCCAACTTCAAGACAACGGTGGGTGGTTGAGATTGATTAATCGAAAGAGTTTTAGGAGAGCAATATGAAAGTTTCGGCTTCGGTCAAAAAAATTTGCCGCAACTGCAAAATCATCCGTCGCAAGGGTGTGGTGCGTGTGATCTGTACAGATCTGCGCCACAAACAGCGTCAAGGTTGATCAACTAGTTTTAGAGGACGCACATGGCACGTATCGCTGGCATTAACATTCCGCCCCATAAGCACGCGGAAATTGGTTTGACCGCCATTTTTGGCATTGGTCGTACTCGCGCTCGCAAAATTTGCGAAGCATCGGGTATTGAGTATTCCAAGAAAATCAAAGACCTCACGGACGGCGATTTGGAAAAAATTCGTGAGCAGATCGAGCTCTTCACCATCGAAGGTGACTTGCGTCGTGAAACCACGATGAACATCAAGCGTTTGATGGACATTGGCTGCTACCGTGGCTTCCGTCACCGCCGTGGCTTGCCCATGCGTGGCCAACGCACCCGCACCAACGCCCGTACTCGCAAGGGTCCGCGCAAGGCCGCAGCGGCTTTGAAGAAATAAGTAAGAGGACAGCATGGCAAAGTCACCCGCTAATTCCGCAGCACAACGTGTGCGCAAGAAAGTCCGCAAGAACGTCGCCGACGGTATTGCCCACGTTCACGCCTCGTTCAACAACACCATCATCACGATCACCGATCGCCAAGGCAACGCCTTGTCGTGGGCGTCATCGGGTGGTCAAGGTTTCAAGGGCTCACGTAAATCCACGCCTTTCGCAGCTCAAGTTGCGTCTGAAGTGGCTGGCCGTGCCGCCATGGAACAAGGCATCAAGAACCTCGATGTCGAAATCAAGGGTCCCGGTCCCGGCCGTGAATCGTCTGTGCGTGCTTTGGGTGCTTTGGGCATCCGCATCACATCGATCGCTGACGTGACGCCCGTCCCGCACAACGGTTGCCGCCCTCAAAAGCGTCGTCGTATTTAATTTTGTAAGCCCACCGCTTGAGGCCAAAGGTCTCAAGCTCCCGCGAGTGCATGAAACAGCTTGTTTTGTGCCTTGCGGCAGATGCATAAAGGAAGAAACAAGTGGCACGTTACCTCGGCCCCAAGGCCAAACTCTCACGCCGTGAAGGCACTGACCTGTTTTTGAAGAGCGCTCGTCGCTCGATCGCCGACAAGTCAAAATTCGAATCGAAACCAGGTCAACACGGCCGCACTTCAGGTGCCCGCACGTCTGACTTCGGTCTTCAATTGCGCGAAAAGCAAAAAGTCAAGCGCATGTACGGTGTGCTTGAAAAGCAATTCCGCCGCTATTTCGCCGAAGCCGATCGCCGCCGTGGCAACACAGGCGCCAACTTGTTGGCCATTTTGGAATGCCGTTTGGACAACGTGGTCTACCGCATGGGCTTTGGCTCCACACGGGCAGAAGCGCGCCAATTGGTCTCGCACAAAGCCATCACGGTGAATGGCCAGTCCGTCAACATCGCGTCTTATCTGGTAAAAACAGGCGATGTGGTGGCCGTTCGCGAAAAATCCAAAAAGCAAGGCCGTGTCATCGAAGCCCTGCAATTGGCCGCACAAGTGGGCATGCCTGCTTGGGTTGAAGTGAATGCTGAAAAAGCCGAAGGCATCTTTAAGAAAGTGCCGGATCGCGACGAGTTCGCTGCCGACATCAACGAATCTCTGATTGTTGAGTTGTATTCGCGTTGATTGATCTTCATTGATCACATCACATTGATTTTGTTCCTGAGCCACGGTCACCCCGTGGCTGAGGTGCTTCACCAGCCTTACCGGTGTAACGAGCCGGGGGTATTGAGAGGAAGATTGAATGCAAACAAACTTGCTGAAACCCAAAGCCATTACCGTTGAACAAGTCGGGTTGAACCGCGCCAAAGTTTCTTTGGAGCCGTTTGAGCGTGGCTACGGTCACACCCTGGGCAACGCCATTCGCCGCGTCTTGTTGTCTTCCATGGTTGGTTATGCCGCCACTGAAGTCACGATTGCGGGTGTTTTGCACGAGTACTCGTCCATCGACGGCGTGCAAGAAGACGTGGTCAACATTTTGTTGAACCTCAAGGGCGTGGTTTTCAAGCTGCACAACCGTGACGAAGTGACCTTGAGCCTGCGCAAAGACGGCGAAGGCGTGGTCACTGCGGGTGACATCCAAACCCCCCATGACGTCGAAATCATCAACCCTGACCACGTCATTGCGACCCTGTCGCAAGGCGGCAAGTTGGACATGCAAATCAAGGTTGAAAAGGGCCGTGGTTACGTCCCTGGCAACATCCGCCGTTATGGCGATGAGCCCAGCAAGTCGATTGGCCGCATCTTGTTGGATGCCTCCTTCTCGCCAGTGCGTCGTGTCAGCTACACCGTTGAAAGTGCACGCGTCGAACAGCGCACGGATTTGGATAAATTGGTCGTCGAGATCGAAACCAATGGGGCCATCAGCGCCGAAGACGCTGTGCGTTCCTCTGCCCGCATCTTGGTGGAACAGCTGGCGGTTTTCGCCCAGTTGGAAGGTGGCGAACTGGCCGCTTTCGACCAGCCTGCTACCCGTGGCGGCGCGGCCTTCGACCCAATCTTGCTGCGTCCTGTCGACGAGTTGGAATTGACCGTGCGTTCGGCCAACTGCTTGAAGGCAGAAAACATCTATTACATCGGTGACCTGATTCAGCGCACCGAGAACGAATTGCTGAAGACCCCTAACTTGGGTCGCAAGTCACTCAACGAAATCAAGGAAGTCTTGGCTTCACGTGGTTTGACCTTGGGCATGAAGTTGGAAAGCTGGCCACCCGCCGGTTTGGAAAAGCGTTAATTTGAAGTTGAGCGCCCGGCTTCGGCTGGGCAGTGCATCGGCCCGTACCTGATACGGCGGGCTGTTTAATAAAGAAGGGAAAAGCACCATGCGTCACGGACACGGACTCCGCAAACTGAACCGCACCAGCGAGCACCGCCTCGCCATGCTCCGCAACATGATGAACTCGTTGATCGAACACGAAGTCATCAAAACCACTTTGCCCAAGGCCAAAGAATTGCGTCGCGTGATCGAACCCATGATCACCCTCAGCAAAGAAGCGACCCTGGCAAATCGCCGTTTGGCTTTCAACCGCCTGCGTGACCGTGACAGCGTGACCAAGTTGTTCAACGACTTGGGCCCCCGTTTCAATGCCCGTCCCGGCGGCTACACCCGCATCCTGAAAATGGGTTACCGCGTGGGTGACAATGCGCCCATGGCCTTGGTTGAATTGGTCGACCGCGCCGAAGTTTCTACAGAAACAAACACCGAAACAGTGGCGTAAGCCGCCAAAATAGGTTAGAATAACCCCCTTACCGCGCGATGGAGCAGTCTGGTAGCTCGTTGGGCTCATAACCCAAAGGTCGGAGGTTCAAATCCTTCTCGCGCAACCAATCAAAAAAGGGACATTCCCTTAAAAAAGGCCCACTCGAGTGGGCCTTTGAATTGGTGAGCAACCTACACATTCGGGGTGTAGCTTAGTCTGGTAAAGCGTCAACGTAGGGGCACGTATCGCACCGTGCCATCATCCTGCCAACCCTACGTCTTATCCTCCCCCATAAAAACACCAACCCCCTGCGCTGATTTGTAGCTAACCTTTCGGTACGCTACTTTTTAGACACCGCTAATGGATAGCGCATGGCTGTTCCGCAGTTGGTTTTTACGCTGATTTATAGGCTGGGTGACGGATTGGGCTCGGACCGTTTACGAGCCAGTTAGCCAGCGTGGGCCTAGGTGGACCTTCAGCTTAGCTTCAAACTTTGACCACAGACAGGTACATTTGTAGTCATGACCAAGAAAATTTTCGCACCTGACTCTTTTACACTGCAAAACGCGATCAACTTTGCCGAAGTTGTACGCAATTTGGAACCGGAAGCAGAGTACACATTTGATTTTTCGAGGACCGTTGGATTGATAGAACCCTTCGGCATGCTGCTTGTATCGAGTGAAATTCAAAGATTTGTCAGTGCTCACCCCGGCTGCAGCATTAGTTGCTCCGGTTATAACCATATGTCATACGCTGGTCATATGGGATTTTTTAAAGCATTCGGACTTGATTTTGGTAAACGACCAGGT
The DNA here is from genome assembly GCA_903834975.1 of uncultured Curvibacter sp. Classification (GTDB taxonomy): domain Bacteria; phylum Pseudomonadota; class Gammaproteobacteria; order Burkholderiales; family Burkholderiaceae_C; genus Curvibacter. The sequence continues at coordinate 21,093 of CAILKX010000003.1, read as the reverse complement.
GAAGCATCCGGCAGCAGACATTACATTCCCGTGACTATTTTAAGGACGGAGAAGATCGTTGACGACGCAATAGCCAATGGGCGAGAGGTCGGTGATGAAGTTGACAACCTTTGTGCTCGCATTAGTGAAACACTTTGTGCAAACAACACAGGAGATGTTTTTGATACTTTGCAATACTCCATGCGCGAATTGATTCGCAATGTGATTGAGCACAGTGAAGCGAAACAATTTGGTTTCTGTTCCCAGTTTTGGCCTTCGAAGGGCCGGGCTGAAGTTGCGATTCTGGACAGAGGTATTGGATTGCAAAGAAGTCTTTCGCCGAACCCCCATCTAGAAGCATCTGATCACAAGAGAGCCATAAATTATGCATTGATGCCAGCTGTTTCTGGAAAAGCATTTAAAGGAGCACGGAAACCAAAACGAAGCAGTCCTTGGAATAATTCGGGATTCGGTTTGTATATGACTAGTCGCATTTGTCGAAATGGTGGAAATTTTTTTATTGGATCAGGAGATACAGGAATGCTTCTGACTTCAGGAAAAAATGCAAAGCGCTACTTTGAAATGCAGCATGAAGGTACAGTGATTCGGATGGTTATAAATACTAGAAATGTGCAAGGACTTCGTGAATCTCTAGCAAGGTATAGGTCGGAAGGGGAGGAGATACAACGGAAGTACTCCGAAATAGTCAATATTGATCCTTCTTCTGCATCATTGATGCTATCGAATGACTTCGATCTTTCTTTATGGGAGCGAATTCTTAAAAAGATTAAGGGCGCATAAAAAGATACGTCTGTCTAACCTTTTTTTCCGATAGGTTGCCCTAAACCAAGGTCTGAAATTAAGCTTGCAGTTATGGAGCAGAGGAACTGGGGCGCAGCAGCAAACGACACCGACTATCTGCCACCACGTCACCGCACGGCTGACCTGCCCCCTTGAGACGTACCATTGATTAAGAAGTAGTCCGGTTTTGTGCCAAAACCGAATTCAGGCAAATTTAAAGTTCTAGAGGAACCCATTTAAGAAAGATTCTTTCCAACTTTGGCAGGGTTAAGTGTGCACATGGTGTTGTTTTAAACTAATTGCATGAATTACCTTCTGTCCATCACCCTTCTGATGCTTGGCCTCATCAATGCGGGCATCCTGGCTATTTCCTTACCCAATATTTTTCGGGAGAAAGAGCTCAAAGGTCGTTGGTATTTTGCGGTTTCGTTGCTGAGTGGTGCTTTAGGCTTATTTGGAATGGGGGCGGTTGTAATGCCCGTTTTTCAGGGACCTCAACCTGTCTGGTTCAGCACCCCAGCCAACGTGATGATATTGCTTACTTTTGTAGCCATGTGGCTGTTTGCAGAATCTTTGACTATTGAAATTTCCCGTCAGAGACTAAGTTTCATTTGTGCTTTTGTTCTTGTGTGGGCTTTGGGATTTGAATACCTTCGAGAAAACGGAACGGTCTATTCACGCTCCATTTACCTCTACACCCCACAAATGGCGGTGGTCATCGCTCAAATCAGAGCGCTTACCCGGGCACTTAGGACGGAGTTCTCACAACAAATCTATTCACTGAAAATAATTTCTTGGATTGAGCTGCCCTTACTGATGGCTCGATTCATGGCATTGCATGTCACTGTGTTGCCTGCTAACTATTCTTTGACTGACCTATCTGGATTTGTGCTGTTGCTTTTGGCCTTGCATTTTGGCCTTCAAGTCGTCAGTTTCAGTGTGGCCAGTGGTTATTGGCTCGAAGTGGCCACCAAGCGTAAAAATTCAGCAGAGCGTGAAGTCCAACGTATCAACGAATTGCTGTTTGAGAAGAATACTTTGATTCAAGCCCTGACTCGGATGCACAAAGTTGCTGAGACAGGTGCCTTGTCAGCATCTCTTGCACATGAAATAAATCAACCTTTGAGCGCCGTCCAATTGGATGCTCAGATGCTGCAGGTTTTACTCAAGGATCACCAAGATGATGAAAAAGTACACAGCTTTCTTCAGCGTATTCTTTCTAACAATGCTCGCGCTGCACAAACCATTAAAAGCTTGCGAAAGTTGTTTAGTGCTGACCAATCTCCAAGTCAGTTGAGTTTCATTGATCCGATCATTCAAGAGGCCATCTTGCTAACAAAGGCTCAATCTGAGCAACACAACGTTCAGATGGTTTATCAGTTAGCCGCCCCAGGTGCCTGCTATTTTGATTGTTCTGATTTACAAATCGTCCTCATCAATCTCATCAACAACGCGATTGATTCGTTGCGTCAAACTTCTACATCAGAACCTTGTATTCAGATTTCTAGCTGGCAATCACCAGATCAAACTTATGTCCGTTTGGTCGACAACGGTCCCGGCGTACCAGATGAAATCAAAACAGAATTATTCAGCCTTCTTCGAACCAACAAAGAGCAAGGTATGGGCATTGGTTTGTGGTTAAGCCGATCGCTCATTGAGCGCCAAGGCGGCAATCTTCAACTGGAAACAAGCACACAAGCGGGGGCGAGTTTCTTAATCTCATTGCCAAGAGGCTGAGCAAGTATGCTGTGTATCCCTCGTTCGGGGGATTTGAAAATGCTGCAAGTATTTGCAGAATCGCCTGCATTCCGAAGTTTCAGAATGCAGCAGCATATTTTTTTAATCGAAGACGACGACTCACTGCGTCAAAGCCTTGAGGCGCTTTTACGCTTTTCCGGCTATCACGTTGTCTCTTTTTCAGACCCTGCCTCTTTCCTGTCGACAACGATTCAAGTGGCTCCTGCCATTGTGATTACAGACATGCGCTTGCCCGGCATGAGCGGCGTCGAGATGCAAAAAGTGCTCCTCAGTCGAGGCCGCCGCATTCCGGTGGTTTTTATCAGCGCCGAAAGCACGCTCTCTCAGGGCGTTACTGCCATGAAGCAAGGGGCTGTCGACTTTTTGATCAAGCCCTTTGACCGAGAAGAACTCCTCGCGGTGGTGACTCGGGCCATGCAGCAAGATATTAAGCAATTCAGAGAGTTTGTCCAAAAAAATCAACTGGATCAAGCATTAACCAGCCTTTCTAACCGCGAAAAGCAAGTGTTTGGCTTATTGGTTAAGGGCTTTGACAATCAAAAAATCATGGAAGCTCTAGGCATCGGTTTGCACACAACCAAGCAATACAAGTCGGAAGTCATGAGAAAACTTGGCGTCAGTTCTTTGGCGGATTTGCTAAAACTGAGCAACGAAGCGCAATCTCCTGATTGAAATTTATTGCGCTTATCCCTCGTTCGAAGGATAGGAATAAGGCGATTACTTCTCTAAATTGACAACTGTTAACAATCAGTTACCGGTCTGTCCATTTTTATGAAATCTGCCCTTGCTGCCGCAGTGTGTCTGCTGTCGTCCCCCTTTCTGACTGCCAACAGTGCCTTTGCTGCTCCACCGCCACCTCCCGCTGCCTCAGCTCAGCAGCCTGCGTTTGACGCCGGTGCCCTGTTGGAACAATTGAATAAGCAAACCCTCTCGGGGCCAGCGCTGCCAGCAGTGGCTGCAGACACTCAGCCACCAGAGCTTTTTGCCAATTACGAGTTAGTAGGCTTACCCGAGGCAACCGCTGCGCACGCCCGTGAATTTTTGAACCCCGCTGTGGGACGTCCTGTCCAGATGACGCAAATGCTCAAAGAGCTGCATAGCTATTTGCTAGACAAAGACCCTAACGCAAATTATGTTTTTTTGCCCAAGAAAAAAGACAACAAAACCCTGCTCATTGCCCAGAAGGTGCTTTATGACGGCGTGACTGTTGAATCGAATGGCAGCAACTATGCAGACGAATTTTTGGCTGCTATGTTGGGTTACGACCTGAAGCCTGGTCAACCTTTTGACCATGACCAAATCGAGCGCAACGCCACGCTGTTGCAAGAGTTGCCCGGTTTGGTGAATCAATTCATGACGAAGCCTGGCACATTGGGGGGTTCTTCAAATGTGCACCTGGGTAGCGAGCAGGGTGCTTGGTATGGCGGATCGGTGTCCACCGACAACTCCAGTAGTTTTGCATTGGGTCAATGGGCCACCCGGGGCGATATTGCTGAATACAACTACTTTGGTCGTGGCGACATCATTCGATTGAACGGTCAGCTTACCGAACACTCCCGCAGCTTGGGCTTGGATGGCTCAGCGACCGTTCATCCCAGTGGCACCCGTGCTGCTTTGAGTTTGTCTGAATTCAACTACGACTACTCCGGCGGCGTTTTGGGGAAAGACGTTGCAGGAGACTCACAACAAACCGACACCCGCTACATGGGCACGGCCACCAGCTTGGGACTCAACCTCAGCTACCCCTACTTGAGAACGGACGATGGGCGCCAAAACATCACCCTCGACCTGAACCACAACTGGACCAACTCGCGCGTGGACATTACGCAAATGACCACCTTGTTGGGCACCACGACCACCAACACCAGCTCTGCGGCTTATATGTTGTCCAACATCTTGGTTAACAAAGTGAGCTTGGGCTTCAACGGGGCTCAGGCTTACCGCAATGGGGGCACCTTGAACTTCCAATTCAGTGGTGTGCTGGGCGATGCCGAGCAAAAAATATTGGGTGCGGCCACGCAAGATGCCGGCGGTGCGCATACCTTGGGCGGCTTTTTCAAAGCCACCAGTTCCTTGCAATACAGCCAGCCCTTCCAGTGGCAAGGTGAGCGCTTTTCGCTCTCGCTGGCCAACGATATTCAGCTGGCCTCACACAACTTGGTGGGCCCTGAAGAGGCCTACTTCGGTGGCATGTACCGCATGCAAGCTTGGGGCCCTTCAGCGGTGGGTGGCGCGCAAGACTTCTATCTCAAAGCCCAACTCGACAAGCCCTTGCGCTTTTTACCCGGGTTGGTCTTTGGCGGTTTTGCTGAATGGGGCGTCATTCAGCCTAACAAAGTTGCCTACACCACTTCGGTCGGTGCGAACACCGTCGCAGCCGATGCGGGCTGGAAGTCGATGTCAGACATTGGCTTGGCCATGTCCTACAACTTCCTGCAAAACATGACCCTCACCGGTGCCTTGGCCGAAAAGGTTGGCGACAACCCAGTCATTAACGGTTCTCGTTTGACCGACAGCAGCCATTTGCGTGGTTGGTTGGGCTTGCGCGTCACCTACTAACTCTGTCAGCTCAACAACCCATTTTTGACCTATTTTTTTTAAGAAACCCATCCCCATGACTAAAAAAACAACTGCGACCGCTCCCATCGCTGAGCAAGCCCCTGAAAACACCCAATTTCAAGGCCGAGGCGCTTTTATCGTCGAAACCACTGCAGCGGGCGTTGCTGTCGTTTCTACTGTCATCACTGAAGACGGCCGTGCTCTGGCCATGCCGGCCATCTTTCCCAATCTGTCGTATGCGCTGAGCCAAATTGATGAACTGCGTGCTGCCGTCATCAACCACTTTGACCAAGCCGCCCAAGTTGGCGCCCAGCTCATTGCTGAGCAAAAAGAAAAAGCCCAACAAGAAGCTCAGCAAGAAAAAGCCCCTGAGTTAGAAAAAACGCATTGAGTCACCCTTCGGCCTGCTTGCAGGCTTGACGCCTCGTCCGCCTTTTCCCTGTATTTGTGTAAGTTGAATCATGAACAAGACCTTTAAAACAGTTAACAATTTCAAAGACGGCCAAATTGTGGTGGCGGTCGCCTCTGAAATCGCACAAACTAAAGGGGGGCAGGGCTCAAGCAGCCAGGCACAAGCGCAAGCGCCGGCAGGCAACAGCCGTGAATTAAATTGGACGCTGAGGGTCCGAGAATTGGTGGCCTCTATGGCCATCGGTTTGGCTACTTTGGGTGTCACAAGCCCTGCCTTGGCATTACCCAGCGGCGGGCAAGTGGTCAATGGCACGGCCACCATTGCCACCAACAGCGCGGGCAATGTGATGACGGTCAACCAAGCGGTTGGCAACGCCACGATTAACTGGAGCAATTTCAATGTCAGCGCGGGTCAGAGCGTTGACTTTGTTTTGGCCAACCCCAACAACATTACCCTGAACCGGATTGGCGGCGCCTCTGTCGTCAATGGCACGGTGCAATCGAACGGTAACCTGTGGTTTGCCACTGGGGGCAACCTTTTCACCGTCGGTGCGGGCGGCAGTATCAGTAGCCAAAAAGAAATTTTCATCACTACGCAAGACATTGCACCGGGCAGCTACATCAAACCCACCCTGGGTGCCAACTCGGGGGCTGTGAATGTGGTGCCTCAAGGCAAGCTGCAAGCGCCGTTGATTACCCTTGACGCCGCTTCGGTCAACATGAGCCAAGCTGAACTGATTGCCAACTCGCTCAGCAACGACGGCAGCAACGCCATCACCATCACAGGCCAAGCGCTCAGTATTAACAACAGTAACCTAAGCGCTCCTGGCGGCAACTTGGTGGTGGGCCGATCGGCTTATGGCCAAGGCGCATTGGCCCAAACCACCGACGTGAGCGGCTCGACTCTGACCGCAAAAAACGTTGAAACCTCTGGCGAAGTGCTGAACTCCACGGGTGTGAAGGTTTTGGCGAGCAATTGGTTGTTGGACCCCAACAACGTGACGATTGGCGGAACTGCCACCAGTGGCGGCACCTTGCCTAACTTCACTGCAAGCGCCGGGACCTCGTATGTGCTGGCAACTGACCTTCAAGCATCAATCAACGCAGGCACCAGCGTCAACATCACCGCTTCGGGCAGCATCACCCAGTCCAGTGCCTTGACCTTTGCTGTCACGCCGACCAGCACCAAACCCACCCTGACGTTGGACAACACCTCAGGCGGGCAGCAAAACATTACCTTGGCCGCCATGACCGACAACACCTCGGCCACAGGCTCTGGGGTCAACTTGAAGGTCATCAGCGCAGGCGGCGCTATCAGCGCGGCTGGGGCCATCAACCTTAAGGGCTCTATTACTCTGGATAACACTTACCAAGTGGGCGGTACCACCAGCGGTTATTTAAATGCTGCAACCGCTACATCCTCAAATGCCACGACATCTAATGGCATTTCAATCACAGGTGCTTTAACAGCAGGTACCAACGCTGGTACCACAGGTGTCACTATCAACGGTGTGAGTTCTGGTAACTCCGGCGTTTACAGCACTCAGTCGATTCAAGCGAATGCTGGCAACATCAGTATCACGGGTGCAACGACATCTGCATCCTATGGCGTTTATTTGAATGGTCTTTTAAATGTAATAGCTCAAGCTGGCGACGTGAACCTAACCGGCATTTCCTCCAGCAACAGTAATGGTGCTGCTGGCCTTTGGCTTTACAACGGGCCAACTACTCCAGCGATGGTCATCAGCGCCAGTGGTAATTTGAATATGGTGGGTTACACACCGATTTCTGGAACCGCTGACAACCCCATTTACACGTACAGTGTTTTTTTGAATTCTGGGGCGAACACAACTATTTCTAGCAGTGGCGCACAAACCACTACTGGAGGCCACAATGGCGGTCTGAACTTCAGCAGCAGTGCTGCTAACAGCGGCGGATCTTTCACCGTTCAAGGGTTAACTTATTCCGCAGGCACAGCCACACCTGTTGCGGGCTCAGCCATCACCACCAATGCAAGTGGTATCTACTTTGATGGGGGTAGTGTCACAGTACCCAGTGGATTGATCACTGGGATCAGTGGAACAAAAGCGGGCGTCACTGCCGTCAACGACATTTGGATGGCTGCCAGCTCAAATTCCAGCGGTTCTGGTGGCTCTGCCATTAGTTTTTCTGGCAGTAGTCTTACTTCAACTGCAGGCAACGTTAGTCTCATCAGCACAGCAGCAGGCCAATCCTACGGGACTAATCTGTCTTCTACCAACGTATCTGCAGCTGGTAACGTTACTTTGCAGGCCACTACCAACACGACAAACGCCGGCGGTGTTTATTCGATCTATTTATCTGGCGGCTCAGCCGGCACCCCAATGACCATGGTGGCCGGCGGCACCATGAACATCATTGGCTATCAAAACAACAGCACCAACAGCCAAGCCGTGTATTTCAATCAAACCGGCTTGGTTAAATCTGGTGGTGCCATGAATATTGGCGTCTATCAAGCTGCCCCTTACTACGGCATTTACGACGGTGGGGGTGCTGCATTGGTCAGTGGTGGTCTGATGTCCTTCGGTGGTGCGTCGTTACAGACACTAACCAATGCCAATGGTTCCTCTAACAGCACAGGCATAACCAACGTTGCCACCTTCAATTCGGCAGGTGCACAAAACGCAACTTCGTCAGCAGCGGTTTACTTAGCAGCCATCACGCCAATCACCGTCAGTGGCGTGACCTATTCCGCATATCAATCATCCGGTGGCATCTCGATCATTGGTCAAAGTGCTGCAGGTGGTACTGCAGTGAATTTGAATTCATCCACGCTCACCAACAACACGGCAGGCAACATCACCGTGGTGGGCAATGAAACCACACCAGGCGCGAACGTTGGCATCTACTCAACAGGGTCGATCAATCAAAACGTAAATGGTGGCAACATCAGTTTCACTAGCAACAACTCGATCAATCAAACTGGCACCGTCACTGTAGCTGCCAATACCACGAGCAATGTTGCCGCAGTTACCTATGACACGACTACTGGTACGAAAGATTCTTCCATCACATCAGGTCCGCTGACTTTGACCGGTGGGCTCGCAGCGTCAAGTAACGCTATCAACTACATCGAAAAAACTGCAGGTGCTGCCATCTCCAATGCGGGCCTCAGTATGCCCGGCTACATCTTGCTGGACAACACCTATGGCGCTGCCAGCGGGACGCCAGCCAGTGGTTACATCACGGCCAGCAACGCCAGCACCTTGGCCACCACGGCTGCTTATGGCGTCTATGTGACTGGAGCGTTGAATTCAGGTGCGTATGCTGGCGCAACTGGTGTGACCCTCAATGGCGTTGGCTCCAGCTATTATGGCGTCTACTCTTCGGCAGCTTTGACTGCAGCCACAGGCAACATCAGCATCACGGGCCAGAGCTCTGCCAGCACGGCCTACGGTGTACGCCTCGATGCTGCAGTCACAGCCACCACCGGCGGCATCAATGTCAATGGCGTCATTGCCGGTGCGGGCAATGCCGTGTGGTTCCTCTCGGGTGCCAATTTGAGCGCCACCAACAGCACAGCAGGCAACATCACGGTTCAGGGCACCAGCACCTCTACTGGGAATGGCGTTGTGATTTCAGGAGGCACGACAACGGCACCCCAATACTTCAATGCCGGTGCCAACTTGAATGTCTCTGGTTACAGCGCTGCCGCAGCGGGCGGACCGGGTTCAGGGGGCGTGATCTTGGCCTCGGGGGGCTATTCATTATGGCTGTCTGGGTCTGACACCGTGGTTTCTGGCGGTGTGGGGGGGAACAGTCAAGCCAACTATGGCATGTACCTGTACCAAACAGGCATCAGTGCTGGCGGTAAATTGACGATACAAGGCGTGAGCACAGCCACGGTCAACAACGTGCCCAACACGGCCGTGGGCCTCACGGGTTCTGCTGTTTCAACATACGGAACGGCTGTTTATTTGGGTGGTGCAGCGCCATTGAACAAACCGATCTCGGGCACGGTAAGCGGTTTGAATGCCGTGGGCAATGTCTGGATTGCAGGCGCCAATACAGGCGGTACAACCAACGCCAACAACCTGGCCATCATGCTCAACGCCGGCTCGATCACATCGACGACCGGATCGGTCACCATGATCGGAACCACCGCTGCGCCCAACGCGCATGGCATTGACATCACAGGTGGTTCGAGCATTCTGGCCACCAATGCCACCAATGGCAACATCACCATCAACGCCTCTGCCAACCAGGGTTATGGGCTTTGGCAAGCCGGAGGCTCTACCAGCAGCTATGTGCTGATGAATGCCGGCAAGGATCTGGCCGTGAATGTGGCGCAGGCCACTTCAAATAGTTTGAGCTTGCAAAACATCTATAGCAATTACAGCCTTTGGATTGCTGGCAACAACATCACACTCTCTGCTAGCAGTGTGAATCAAACGGCAGCGCAATTCACCGCCGCGGCGATGAGTGCCGGCGGCAACATCACTTTTCAAGGGGCCACTACGGCAACTTTGACGGGGCAAAACGGAGGGCTTTCGTCGACCAGCATTGTCAATGTGGCCCAGCCTGCGGCTGGCACGTCCATGTCTACTGGCTCAGGTTCTTACGCAGTGTATTTAGCCACGCCTGTTTCGTTTACCTACAACCCCGGTACCGGCAACCAAACGTACACAGACCTGAAAGCAGTTGGCAGTGTCAATATTCCGGGTACTGCGGGTACAACGGGATACGGCGTTTACGACGTGACCGGCATCAGTGCTGGTAACGGCATCACCATTACTGGTGGGACAGGAACGGGTACATATGCCACCTATGTGACGGGTAACTGGACCAACGCTTCGGGGAATATTTCTGTCGTAGGAAATGACACCGCACCCGGAGGTAATACAGGTATATATCAGGCCACAGGAACGATCACACAAAATGCCAATGGCGGCAGCATCAGTTTCACCAGCAACAACTCGATCAACCAAACAGGTGGCATCACTGTTGCAGCAAACACATCTGGCACAGCATCTTCAGTTACTTATGACACGACTACTGGTACAAGTGGCTCTTCTATTACAGCTGGTGCATTAACTTTGACAGGGGGAGTTTCTGCTTCAAGCACAGCCATCAATTACATCGAAAAAACTGCAGGTGCTGCCATTACAAACTCCGGCCTGAGCATGCCAGGCTACATCTTGCTGGACAACACCTATGGCGCTGCAAGCGGGACGCCAGCAAGTGCATATCTGAACAACGGAAATATCACAAGCTCCAACACCACCGCTTCTGTCGGCGTGACGGTCACCGGCGCTTTGACGGCTGGAAGCTATGCCGGTTCTACAGGTATCACGATCAATGGCGTGTCCTCTGGAAGCTATGGCGTCTCTTTGTCAGCGGCAGCTATTTTGACGGCTAACACTGGCTCTGTTTTTGTAACAGGACAATCAACCAGCAATTGGGCGGTATACGCTGCGGGTGGCAATATCACGTCCACGCTAGGCGGCATCAACATCATTGGGGTGAGCAATACCTCAGCTGGTGCCGCCAACATGAATGGTGTTTATATTGGTAATGGATTGAACCTGACTGCGTCTAATGCCACCAACGGAAATATCAGCATACAAGGCACTGTCACCGGTGTTGGCAATAATGATGTCACCACTGCTGGTGTTTGGTTTTGGGGTAACAACCAGGTTGTAGCAGGTAGCAACATATCTATTTCAGGTTATGCCAATGGCAATAACAATGGATTCATTGGTAATTATGGTGCTGCTAGTTTTTATAAGGCTGGCGGAAACATTACATTTTCAGGGACAAGTACAACCCCGGCTAGATCGCCGTATGCGGCAGTTAATTTTACTAATTCACCTTTATATGCTGGTGGTGTAATTAATATTGAGGGAGCCTCCCTCTCCACTTCTAATGGTATTCCAAATGTGTCTAGTGGAGTACTAGGCACATTAGCCACTTCAAACGGCATGTATTTTGGGGTCAATATTGGTGCGTCTTCATATGTTTACAGTGGTACCACCTACAGCGGTCTATATTCAGTCGGTAATATTTGGATAGGAGGACAGGCAAATTACCTTGCCAGTGGTGGTCCTAGCGGCATTCAAATAGCAGCGCCCGTCCAAAGCACTACTGGCAATATCAATATTATTGGGGTCGGAGGTGGTAACACTTATGGCTCAGCTGCAAGCGGCGTTTACTTAACTAACAATCTAACTGCAAATGCAGGCTCCATAACGGTTCAGGGCTCTAACAATTCTGGTGGCTCGGATGACGGTTTTGGCATTCGAATGAGCTCGCCAGCCGGTTCCAATATGGTTTTTTCGGCTGCCACCACGCTGAATTTGGTGGGGGTTTCATCCTCTAACAATTACACATCGGCGGCCTTGGGTTTGAACACCTATGGCTCAAGTGGTTTGCTCCTTATTTCTGGTGGAGACATGACCCTTGCGGGTAGCTCAACCAACAACTCTGCGGCTGTTTACTCGAATGGCAACGGCGTCGTGATGAGCTCTGGGGCAAAGCTGACTATTGAAAATGCCGCAGCTCAAACATTGACCAATGCCAATGGCAGTAGCGGCACGTCCATCAGCTACGTGGCCACAGCCATACCAAATTCTTCAGCAACTTCTACCAATGGAACTGCTACTTTTGGGGGCGTTTATTTGGCTGCCCCAGCTTCGGTGTCCTATGGAGGAACCACTTACACCGGTATTAAGGCGGTTAGGAACATCACCATTGGGGGCACTTCAGGTAGTTCCGCCAACGGCGTGACGATTGCCGAAACCATCAACTCCACTGCAGGGTCTGTCAGCATTACAGGTCAGTCTGGTTCTGCGGTTGGTATAAGCGCTACAGCATCTGTCACAGCTGCTTCTGGTGTTTCATTGACTACGACGGGAACAGGCGTAGCTGACGGCACTGTCAACAGTATTTCATTTACCGGCACGGCTCCGATCACCAACACCGGGACAACAGGCACCGGCGTTCTGATCAGCGCCATTGGTAACGTGGCCCTGGCCGGTGTGACCAACTCGGGCAGCAACGGCATGTCGATCACCGCCGGCCAAGGGGTGAATGCGGGTGTGATTTCGGGCATCAACTCAGGTTCAACAGCTGGTGGCTATGTGGGTGCCGTGGGCACTTTGACCAACACGGGCGGGGTGATTTCGGTCTCGACCAACCAGCCAACATCCAACACGGGTGGCACGCTTGAAACAGCTCTTGGCATTACTTCCGCGAATGCCTCGACCAACACCAATGTCGCCTATTTGCAGACGGGTGGCACGATGTTGGCGGCGCACAGCGGTGTGAATAACATCAATTACCGCATTTCGACGGTCACCATCAGCATTGCGTTGTCGTCTAATTACGCTAAACCCTACGGCACGGCGTACAACAGCAGCACCGCCACGACTTGGTTGGACTCTGCGTCAAACACCACCATGGGGGCCATCACCACCACTGGCGCCTCGTTCGGCTTGGTCAACGGCCCGGTCGTTCCCAGCGCAGATCAGGTCTTGGCCTCACTGACTTTTGCCAGCGGCATTGGTGGTAACTCCAACCTGGTTCAGACCAATACATCCCTGATTGGCGGAACCAGTGTGTTGTCCACTTATGGGTTGGTCAATGTCACAGCGGGTACTTACACGATCAACAAAGCCAACTTGACGATCGCTTTGCCCAGTTCGGCTGCGACCACGTACAACGGCACCAGCAGCTACAACGCCTATGCCAATTCGCTCTATGTGCCCACTGGTTTGATATCTACGATTGGTGGCGTTGCAACGAACGACGCAGTCACGGGTGTGGCCCATGCGATCACCACTGGCACCACCTCGGGCGGCTCGGCCGTCACGGGCACCAACTTGGGCCAAGCGGGCAATTACTGGAATGTGATGTCCGGCGCTACGGGCTCGGGCTTGTCCAATTACAACATCACTTACACGCCAGGCACCTTTGCCATCAGCAAAGCGGCACTAACGGTGACCCAGAACTCTGCGCCGGCCGTGACCTACAACGGAGCAATTCAAACCGGTTTGACCACCTATGGGGTGAGCGGCTTGCTGGGCAGCGATACGGTGACGGGCTTGGCCACCAATACCGCCGCCTCTGGCACCAATGCGGGCACTTACACCGGCACCATCAGCGGGGCCACAGGCTCGGGCTTGTCGAACTACAACATCACCTACACACCAGGCAGCTTGGTCATCAACCGGGTGTTGGTCAACCTCAGCGTGATGGGCGCCGACCACTCTGTGGTTTACAACGGTGCGGTTCAGGCTAACACGGGTGCAACCACGGTAGGTTTAACGGGTACCGATGCGGTCACCATCACGGGCTATGCGAATGGTAAAAACGTCGGCACCTACACCGACAACTTGACCTTGACCGCTGTGGGCTCGACTGATTTGACCAACTACCAAATCACCACGACCCAAGGCCATTTGACCATTACTCAAGCCCCGCTGACCGTCGCAGGCAAGACGACCAGTGTGGTTTATAGCGGTTCTGCTCAAACCAATGCAGCGGCGACCATTACTGGCCTGAAAGGTTCCGACAGCATTACTGTGACCGGTTATGGCTCAGGCACCAACGTAGGCACGTTTGCTGACAACCTGCAGGTGGCTGCTGGCGTAGGCACTTTGCTGAGCAACTACAGCACACCAACCATCACCAATGGCGGTTTGACGATTACTCAAGCCCCATTGACTGTCACTGCGAACAACGTCACAACCACTTACGGTACAGCGCAGGCCTTTAACACCGCCACCGGATTCACCCCCACTGGGTTGAAGGGGTCTGATAGCTTGACCAGCGTGGGTTTGAGCTTCCAAGGTGCGACAACGGGTGTGGCTGCTACGACAGCTGCAGGCACCTACACCAGCCTATTGCTGCCCAGTGCGGCGGTAGCGGGCGTCGGCACTTTGCTGAGCAACTACAGCATCAGCTATGTGGCGGGCAATGTGGTGGTGAACCGCAAGGCCATTACTTTGACCGAAGCGGCCTTGAGCACTACCTATTCAGGCAGCGCGCAGTCTGGGGTGTTGACCACCAACTTAGGGACAGTGAGCGGCAATGTGGTGTCAACTGGCATCAACGGCGACACCCTGACGGTGACGGGCATCGCCAGTGGCACCAATGCGGGCACTTACACCCCTAATTTAGCGGCTGGCGGTTCTGCAGCAGGCAACTATCAAGTGACTTATGCCAACGGCGCTTTGACCATCGGCCAAGCCAATTTGACAATTGCGGCGCGCACTTACACCAAGGTCTATGACGGCACCACATCGTCGAGCGTTGCTCCTCTGGTGACGGGCTTGTTGGGTGCTGACACAGTGAGCAGCTTGAGCCAAGCTTTCTCCAATAAAAATGTCGCGGGTACCAATGCATCGGCCTTAACAGTGGCCAACGGCTATGTGCTCAATGACGGCAACAGCGGCGGCAACTATCACGTGACCGTGACGTCAGCGACTGGCACCATTACCCCCTTGCCCTTGACGGTCAGCGGTGTGGTCGCTCAGAATAAGGTGTACGACGGCACCAACGCTGCTACGGTGAGTTCAGGCACGATTTCCGTGACAGGCTTTATTGCGGGTGACGCAGCCAGTGCCAGCGTGGGTTCGGTGAGTGGGGTGTTCAATACCACCAATGTGGGCACCAACTTGCCCATCACCATCAGCGGTATCACCCTGTCTGGTGCATCTGCTGGCAACTACACCTTAAGTGGTGTGGCTGGCGTGACGGCCAATATTACGGCCCGACCCGTGGTCATCACGGGCGCCACGACGACCAACACTTACACCAACGCCACACAAACCAACACATACACGGTAACGGGTGTGAGTGGCAACGCCAGCAGTGGCGTGATTGCAGGCCAAAGCATTACGGCCACGGGTTCTGGCTCCGGCTTAAATGCAGGCACCTACGCTGACAGCTTGACGGCAGTCGCTGGTGTGGGCACAAGCCTCAGCAACTACGCCATCAGCACGGTGAATGGTTCTTTGACCATCAACCCCGTCACGCTGTCGGTGGCAGCGACGGCCAACAACAAGGTTTATGACGCCAGCACAGCCGCCACAGGTTCCTTGGCCATCACGGGCTTAATTGGCACTGACGCCAGCACGGTGTCTGCCAACGGCACCTTTGGTTTCGGGCAATCCAATGTGGGCAATTCCTTGCCAGTGAGCGTGACGGGCATTGCCCTTTCTGGTGCTCACTCAGGCAACTATGTGCTTTCTAGCACCGCTAATCCAAACGCGACGGCCACCACCACGGCGAACATCACGCCGGCACCATTGGTTGTTTACGCCACATCGGACGCCAAGTTCTACAGCCAAACAGACGCCGTGGGCTCTGCTGCCAATTGCGGCGGCACCACGGTGACCGCTTGCGTCGGTGGCTATAACGGTTACACCCTGTCTGGGTTTGTCGCCGGTCAAACAGCCGCGGTGTTGAACTCGCCCGCCATCAATGTGACACGTTTGGGTATTGCGAACCCAGCCGTGGTTGGGGGAGGGACCTCCAACACAGCGGTTGAACAAGCGGGCACTTATGCGGCGGGCAGCCAAGGCAGTTTGGCCATTTCCGGACCTGCAGCCATTGGTAACTATTCCCTGAGTTATGTTGGGGCAAATTATGTAATAGCTGGCCCGGGCCAGGCTTTGTTGAAGCTGGCCGGTAACAACGCAATAGAGTATGGCTCTACAGGCACCTTGCCTCTGAGCGTGAGTTACCTGACCGGTAATTCGACAGTGACCACCTTGTCTCCAAGTTCCCCAGTGACATCGGGCTCGGGTTCTAGTGCGACAACGGCTTACCGGTTTACTGATTCGGTGGGCGGCTACATCACGTTCAATTTGGCAACGCCCCAGCAATTCTCTACCTCTGGCAATGTGGTTGTGGGAAGCTATGGCTTGGTGCCATTGGTTAACAACGTCAACTTGACCCAAGACCCCGCATTGGCCAACGCCTCGTTGGTGGTGTCGGGCAACTACGTGGTAACGCCCAAGCCAGCGACTGTCACTGCCAATGCATTGACTACGGTTTACAACGGCGCAACCCAAGTTCAAACCAGCACCAACTCAGGCATCGTTCCACTCGATTTGGTGACCATCACGGGCACCACCTCTGGCAAGAATGTCGGTGTTTATGCCTCCAATTTGGCCACCTCAGGTGCGGATGCGGGTAACTACACGTTCAGCTTGGTCAATAACAACTTGACCATCACGCCTTATCAATTGAGCCTGAGTGGGGGCACCAGCACCAATCCAGGCTTAGGCGCAACGGCCAATAACAAGGTTTATGACGGAACCACCACAGCGACCGGTACGGTGACAGCGACCTTGTTTGCCGGTGACTCTTTGACGGCGTCTTATGGTTCAGCCAACTTCAATACCAAAAATGTTTTGACGGCCAATACCGTTACTTTTGGTGGTCTGACACTGAGCGGCAGTGCACAAACGTTAGCGAACTATTCGATTCCTAACAATGCCTCATTGACTGCTTCGGCAGTCATCACCCCAGCTTCTTTGTCGGTAACTGGTTTGACCGCCAACAACCGGACTTACGACGCTACAACGACGGCGACTTTGAATACGTCGAATGCAGCCGTGACTGGCGTGGTGAGCGGGGACTCCATTGGTTTTGCCTCTAGCGGAGCCACTGGCACATTTGCTTCGGCTAATGTGGGCAACGCTATTGCGGTGTCTGTTACCAACCCGGCCAATGCCTTGGTGGCAGGGGCTGGTACCTTGCTGAGTAATTACAACTTGAGCGCGGTAACTGGGGTGACAGGCAACATTACACCAGCACCATTGACTATTACCGGTAGAACCACCTCATCCGTTTATAACGCTGCTTCCCAGACCAATGGATCGGCTTCGGTGAGCGGCCTTAAGGGCACCGATTCAGTGACGGCCGTTGGCGTGGCTTATGGCACGAATGCTGGAACCTATCCAGACGCCTTGTCAGCAATTCCGGCCATTGGTACAAGTCTGTCCAACTACACCGTGACTGTCAATAACGGTGCGTTGACGATTACGCCTTACCAATTGAACTCAGGTGGCGCAAATGCACCGAGCATTGCCGCAACAGCGAATA
Source organism: uncultured Curvibacter sp. (assembly GCA_903834975.1). GTDB lineage: Bacteria > Pseudomonadota > Gammaproteobacteria > Burkholderiales > Burkholderiaceae_C > Curvibacter. Next base: position 3,492 of record CAILKX010000003.1, on the reverse strand, counting down.
ACAAGGTTTATGACGCTACCACTGCTGCCACCGGCACTTTGGCAGTGACGCACTTGCTGGGCAGTGATGTGTTGACGGCCACGAGTTCTGGCCCCACTTTTGCGGGTGCTAACGTTGGCAATAACCAAACGGTCACCTTCAACGGCGTGACCTTGGTTGGATCGCCACAGACGTTGGCCAATTATTCGCTTGGCAGCTCCACGTTGACGGCCAGCGCCAATATTACCCCTGCACCCGTGACGATCATTGCTGGCAATAACAGCGTTGTTTACAGTGCATCAACCCAAACCAACACCCCACCCGTGATCACCGGTGTTGTGGCAGGGCAGTCGATCACAGCCACTGGCAGTGGTTCAGGCTTGAATGCAGGCACGTATGCCGATAATTTAGTAGCAGTAGCGGGCTCGAACACCACGTTGTCCAACTACTCGATCAGCATCACCAATGGTGGACTGACGATCACGCCGTACCAATTGAACTCAGGTGGTGCTAACGCACCGAGCGTGGTGGCAACGGCCAACAACAAGGTTTATGACGCCACCACTGCAGCGACTGGCTCGGTTGCCGTCTCCCATTTGTTAGGCAGCGACGTTCTGAACGCAAGTTTCACCGGCTCAGCGTTTGCTGGCTCGAATGTGGGCAATGCACAAACAGTGACTTTTAATGGGGTTAGCTTAAGCGGTAACGCTCAAACCTTGGCCAACTACACATTGGGCGGTTCCACGACGCTGACGGCTGCAGCCAACATCACACCTGCGCCGCTAACCGTAACAGTGCAAAACGACGCCAAGTTTGTGACCCAAACCGATGCGCAAGGTATGGCAGCAAATTGCTTGGGCACCACTTGCACAGGCGGCTACAACGGTTATCAGCTGTCAGGCTTTGTAGCTGGCCAAAATGTCTCTGCCATTGGCAACCAAACTTTTACAGTCTCACGTACAGGAATTTCAAATCCTACGGTTTTGGGTGCTAATAATGTAGAAACGCCCGGCACTTACGTTGGCTCTCTGACTGCATCTGGCCCAGCCACTATTGGTAACTACAGTCTGACCTATGTGCCAGGTAGCTACACAGTCGTGCCAGCGGGTCAGTTATTGGTGAAAACCAATGGGGCCAGCAACGTTTACGGGCAGGCTTTAGTCAACCCCAATGTGACATCTGTTGCTTATTTGAGCACCACGGGCAATACGATCAGCACGTTGACGCGAGTCGGCTCACCTGTGACTACAGCATCTGGAACCAGTTACACCTACACCGACGGCGTGGGTGAAACAGTCAGCTTCACCTTGTCACCTTCAGGGTTGGTCAATTCCACATCAAACCACGTGGCGGTGGGCAATTACGCCCTTGGAGCCAGCAACCTCTCTCAGACAGCCAACAATTTAACGAGCAGTTCAATTAGTGTCACCGGTAACCAGCTCGTTACCCCAGCTCAGGCAACGATAGTGCCGACCAATAGCACCGTGGTTTACAACGGCAGTGCGCAAACACAAACCTATTCGGGTGTGGGTGTACTAACAGGGGATTTGCTGACTGTTTCCGGTTTGGCCACTGGCCAAAATGTGGGTAGCTACGGTTCTACAAACTTGGCTGCAGCGGGTGTGGATGCCGGCAATTACATTTTTAGTTATGCGAACGGTAGTCTGACCATCACACCCAAACCGGTGACGATAAGTGGTGCGACGACCAGCTCGGTTTACAGCGCAGCTGTTCAAAACAACGCTGCAGCAACGGTGACGGGTGTTGTTGCTGGTCAATCAATCACGGCATCTGGTGTGGCATCGGGAACGAATGCAGGCACCTACGCTGACAGCTTGACCGCTGTGGCGGGTGCTGGCACGTTGCTGAGCAACTATGCGATCACGGTGACCAATGGGGCGTTGACGATCACGCCTTACCAACTGAATTCGGGTGGCGCTAACGCACCGAGCGTGGCGGCAACAGCCAACAACAAGGTTTACAACGGCACTACGGCTGCAACTGGCACTTTGGCAGTGACGCACCTGCTGGGCAATGACGTGTTGACTGCGTCAGATAGCAGTACTACTTTTGCGGGCTCGAATGTTGGTAACAACCAAACCGTTACTTTCAACGGGGTGACGCTGGCTGGTAATGCACAAACATTGGCTAACTATTCACTGGGCAGCACAACGTTGACCAGTACGGCCAATATTACACCTGCACCCGTGACGATCAGTGGTGCGACGACCAGCTCGGTCTACAGCGCAGCTGCTCAAAACAATGCTGCAGCAACGGTGACGGGTGTTGTTGCTGGTCAATCGATCACGGCTTCTGGAGTGGCATCGGGAACGAATGCAGGCACCTACGCTGACAGCTTGACCGCTGTGGCGGGTGCTGGCACGTTGCTGAGCAACTATGCGATCACGGTGACCAATGGGGCGTTGACGATCACCAAGGCGAATGCTTCCGTAACAGGTACGCCTCTGACTGTTATCTTCAATGGGTTGGCTCAATTCCAGCCTTACACAGTGAATGGCTATTTGGGCACCGGTGACAGCTTGGCTGGATTAGGGGTTTCCTTGCTGGCAGACACCCAGGTTGGTGTCTACAACAATAACTTGGCTTTATCAGCTGGGGGCAATTCAAATTACATCGTGACGATTGTGAATTCGCCTTACACGATTCTGCCAAATACACCTGCTGCTCCAGCTGGTCCGATCTATGTGGTTCAGCCAACGACGCCTGCAGGAAATGGTGGAGGGGTGACTCCGGCCAATGTGCCTAGCGGTTCACCCAGCGCGCCTTCAACGCCGCCTGCTGACACTGCTTCCGGCGGCGCGACAACCAACGGAACAACACCAGCAAATGCGAATGGTGGCGGCTCAAGCCCAGCTAACACCAGCGGTGGTTCTACTACTCCCGCTGACAGCGGTGCTGGATCAGCAAGTGGTTCTACTCCAGCCAACACCAGTGGTGGTTCTACTTCACCCGCTAACACCAGCGGTGGCTCAGCTACTCCAGCAGACAGCGGTGCTGGATCAGCAAGCGGTTCTACTCCAGCCAACGCTGGTGGTGGTTCTACTTCACCAGCGAACACCAGTGGCGGATCAGCCACTCCCGCAGACAGCGGAGCAGGTTCAGCAAGCGGTTCTACTCCAGCTAACGCTGGTGGTGGTTCTACTTCACCAGCGAACACCAGCGGTGGCTCAGCTACTCCCGCAGACAGCGGAGCAGGTTCAGCAAGCGGTTCTACGCCAGCCAACACCAGTGGTGGTTCTACTTCGCCAGCGAACACGGGCGGTGGCTCAGCCACTCCCGCCGATAGCGGAGCAGGTTCAGCAAGTGGATCAACACCAGCCAATACCAGTGGTGGTGCCACTTCACCAGCGAACACGGGCGGTGGCTCAGCTACTCCAGCAGACAGCGGAGCAGGTTCAGCAAGCGGTTCTACGCCAGCCAACACCAGTGGTGGTTCTACTTCACCAGCGAACACCAGCGGTGGCTCAGCTACTCCCGCAGACAGCGGAGCAG
>CAILKX010000002.1 GCA_903834975.1 uncultured Curvibacter sp. | reverse complement strand
GCGCACGTCCTCCTCCAGCCCAATGCCGTGCATGTAGTTGTAGACCGCCTTCTTCAAGCCGTCACCCAGTGCAGCGTGGTCGACGCCCGTGGGGTCAAAAAAACCCACGTCGTTTTTAGCGAAGTCGCCTGGCGGCAAAGGCAGCAAGGTGACGCCGAAGTCCTGCGGATGGAGCCCCACGGGCGAGTGCACCGTGCAGACAAAGCGGTGCCAAAACCCCGACTGAATGCAGCCGTGTAAAAAGAGTTGGCGAACGTACTCCAGGGCATCGACGGTGTCTAGTACCGTTTGCGTCGGAAAGCCATACATGAGGTAAGCGTGTACCAAAATGCCGGCGTCGCTGAAGGCCTTGGTGACACGCGCCACTTGCGCCACAGAAACCCCTTTTTGCATGAGGTTCAAGAGCCGGTCCGAGGCGACTTCCAAGCCGCCCGAGATGGCCACACAACCGCTGTCGGCCAAGGCCAGGCAAAGTTCGGGGGTGAAGGTCTTTTCGAAACGAACGTTGCCCCACCAAGAGATGGCGGTGCCGCGTCGCTGCAGCTCGACGGCCAAGGCCTTGAGCGATTTGGGCGGCGCCGCTTCATCGACAAAATGGAAGCCCGTCTGCCCCGTTTCGGCGACGATGGCCTCGATGCGGTCGACCAAGGTTTCGGCGCTGGCGGCGTCATAGCGCGAGATGTAGTCCAGACTCACATCACAAAAGCTGCACTTCTTCCAATAGCAACCATGGGCCACCGTGAGTTTGTTCCAACGTCCGTCGCTCCAAAACCGGTTCATCGGGTTCAGCATGTCGAGCAAAGACAAATAACGATCCAAGGGCAAGCCGTCCCAAGTCGGCGTGCCGACCTGCTCGAATGGCACATCGGGCTCCGGCCAATTGACAAAATTCACCTTGCCTTCTTGACGCACGTAGGTGCGCACCAAACGACGGGTCGACCGAGCGCCGCGCCCCCATTCCAACAAAGCCAAGATCGGGCGCTCGCCCGAATCCAGGGTGACAAAGTCAACCAAATCGAACAAGCGGGGTTCGCGCAATTCGCGCAACTCGGTGTTCACATACCCGCCGCCCAAAGCGATGTGAATCGCGGGGTGCTTGGCTTTAATGGCTTGCGCAATGCGCAAAGCGCCGTAAACCGAGCCTGGGAAAGGCACCGAGAGCAAGACCCAGTTGGGCCGATGGCGCTCCACCGCCGCCAGCGCCAAGCCTTGCAAAGTGGTGTCCAATCGATTGGGCGGCGCGGCCAATGCCGTCGCCAAAGGGTCAAAGCTGGCTTGCGCAGCCGCCAAAGATTCGGCGTAACGCACAAATTCAAAGCGCGGGTCGAGCACCTCGCGCACCACATCGGCCAAGTCGTTGAGATACAGGGTGGCCAAATGGCGGGCCCGGTCTTGCAATCCCAAAGCGCCAAAGGCCCACGCCAAGGGGTCTTCGCCTTCCTCGGCCAGATACACATCCAGTGAGGCAAAACGCGGGCCCTCGGGTAAAAAGTGCCTGCCCACAATGCGGTGCGCCAAGGTGCTGTCGCGGCCTTGCAAAAAAGCCAAGGTGGGCGCAACGGTGTTTAAGTAGCGGTCGCTCTGTGCCAAGAAATTTTCGAGCACGGGGGAGGATGGCAAAACCTGGGCTTCTTGCACCAAGTTTTTCAAGCTCTGGGGAGAAAACAACGCCAACACCAATTCCAACGCCAGGTCCGCCTGCTCGGCCACCACGCCTTGGCTGCGCAAAAAACCGGTCAAATAAGCCGTCGAGGGATAAGGGGTGTTGAGTTGCGTCATTGGGGCAATGACGCTGAGCACCCGGGGCGCTTCCTGAGTCGTGTCCCGGGCATTTTCTGGCACTGAATTCATGCCGCGCAGGTTAGCAGAAAAGCGTCAAACAGGGCCGCTCAAATGCCCTTGAATGAGACGCCCCGACCCGCTGAATTGACCGCCATGAGTTGCAAGGTGGGCTTTGAAGTCAGGGGATCCAAATAAACAAAAGCCACGCCGTTGAAAGGCGTGTTGATGGGGGTGTCGGAAGCGAATCCGCAGTTGCTGCCCGAGGCGGCTGAAAAATAAAGCGTCACAGTGAAAACGTCACTCAAGCCCGCAACGGGGTTCAAAGTGGAAGCGTTGAGGCTGGAGCAGCTGCCAAAGGCAAAGCCAATCGTGGAGCCCGTCGAGGCGCCTGTGGTGGCGCCAGTGAGGGTCACCGTTGAGTTGTTGTAAACGCCCAAGTTGGCATTTTCTAGCCAAGTGCCCGTCCAGGTGCCATTCACGCTGGTGGTACTGGTCGATATTTTATTGCCTGTGAGGTTGAGTGTGAGGCCTGGTAAGTTGCTGGGTGTGGTCAAGTTCACGGTGGCAGCATAGGCAGTCGAGGTTGATGAGTTGACACTCAAAGTGGCGGCTCCGCTGCGCGGGGCGCTGGCCGTCTCGTTGTTCATTGAACCCGCAAATTGCCAAAAACCACTGCCCTGTGCAAGCGTTGCCTGGGCTGAATAAAGGTTGGCCACATTGGCACTGAGCAGCTCTATCCCGTAGAACAGGGCGTTTGAATTGGAACTTCCAGGGAGCCAAACTGAATAAAAAGCATTGCCCGAACCATTCACCGGTGAAGGGCCTCTGAAAACGCCAAACCCAGGGCTAATGGCGAGCTGCGGGGTGTAGCAATTGAGATTGACATTGGTGACAGCGCTGCTGCCCACCACGCCGCTCGGGTTGGACAAGTTGCAGGTGACCCCACTGGGTGTGCTCGTGATCGAGACGCTGTAAGGGGAGCCGGACATCAAACCAATGGGAAATGAATAACCCATCGATGAAGCAGCGTTACCCGTCAGGGTGAGGGGGCTGACCAGCAGACTTTGGTTATAGAGACCCAACGTCACCTGCGTGCCGCTGGCCAATCCTGAAACGCTGCCCGAAACCGAGTAGGTGGTGGCAGCGTTTTGAGGCGCATTGGGCTGACTGCTGCCACCGCCACAGCCAACAAGCACCGCACTCAGCAACAGGGACAAGAGCCCGAGACCATAACGATAACCATAACGATAACCATAACCATGACCATGACCAAAGAAATATCCCCAAAAGCGACCCTTGCGCAGGCTTTGACAATGTTCATGCTTCACGGGGAACCTCTGGCATCAAAAAAGAGTCCCCATTTTGTTACACATCTAACTTGGCGCCAAGCAATTCGTGCGATGGCGCCCGAATGCCCGGCCTTGGCCAAGCGCCAGGCGAAGGTATGCTGACACCAAGATGACTTTTGACCAGCGTCTCAACAACGGGGTTGCACTAAAGTTTCAAATTCAATTCGCCGCCCCTTCGAACTCAGGAAAGCCTCCCCATGAAAATCAAAGCCGCCGTCCTCCGCGAAATGGGCGCACAAGCCCCTTTCGCCACCAGCCAACCTTTGCAGATTCAAGAACTCGATTTGCGCGACCCAGGGCCAGGGGAGGTGCTGATCAAGCTCAAAGCCGCAGGCCTTTGTCACTCCGATTTGTCGGTCATCACCGGCGTGCGGCCCCGCCCGACGCCGATGGCGCTGGGGCACGAGGCCTCCGCGGTGGTGGAGGCCTTGGGTGAAGGCGTGAACCATTTGAAAGTGGGCGATTTGGTGGCCTTGGTCTTTGTGCCGAGTTGCGGCCAATGCTTGCCTTGCGCCGAGGGCCGCCCAGCCCTGTGCGAGCCCGGCGCCAAAGCCAACACCGACGGCACGCTGCTCAGCGGCGCACGGCGTTTGTATGGCTTCGGTGGCACGCCTGTGAACCACCATTTGGGCGTGTCGGCATTTGCCGACCACGCCGTCGTTTCCAGCCGATCCTGCGTCAAAGTGGACGCCCCGATTGACCCCGTTGAAGCCGCCCTTTTCGGTTGCGCGGTGCTGACTGGCGCGGGCGCGGTCATCAACACCGCGGGCGTCAAAGCGGGCGAAAGCACGGCCATTGTGGGCTTGGGCGGCGTGGGCTTCTCGGCGGTGCTGGCCGCTGTGGCGTCTGGCGCTCGCCATGTGATTGCGGTTGATTTGCACGACAGCAAGTTGGCCACCGCGCTGGAACTGGGCGCGACCGCTGCGTTCAACGCCAAAGACCCCGAGTTGCTCGAAAAAATCAAGGCCCTGACCAAAGGCGGGGTGGATTTTGCTTTTGAGTTCGCGGGCTCTGTGCACGCCATGGAGTCGGCCTACCGCATGACCCGGCGCGGGGGCACCACCGTCACCGCCAGCTTGCCCCCTCCTGGCGACACCTGGGCTTTGCAACAGGTCAATTTGGTGGCCGAGGAGCGCACCGTCAAGGGCAGTTATGTGGGCTCTTGCGTACCCGCTCGGGATGTGCCGCGCTACGTTGATCTTTATTTGGCGGGCAAATTGCCGGTCAATAAATTGATGGGCCAGCGCTTGAAGCTGGACCAAATCAACGAAGGCTTTGACCGCTTGCACACCGGCGAATCCATGCGCGATTTGATCGTGTTTGATTGAGCCGCCCCTCGACAGAAACCCATCAATTTTCGGAGACGCGCCATGCAGTTTCACCACCGCGGTTATGTTTCAGGCGACCCCAGGATCAAACCAGCTGCTGGTCATGGGGTGAATCGCCCCACCGACCTCCCCGACGAAATGGACGTGCTGATCGTCGGCACCGGCCCCGCCGCGGTCACGGTGGCGGCGCAACTGGCCCACTTTCCCAGCATCAACGTGCGCGCCATTGAGCGGCGCGAAGGCCGGTTGACGCAAGGCCAAGCGGACGGCATTCAAGCGCGCTCGGTTGAAACCTTTCAGGCCTTTGGCTTTGCCAACGCCATCACTGACGAGGCTTATCGCAATGTGGAGATGTGCTTTTGGAAGCCCGATGAAAAGAACCCCGAGAACATTGTTCGGGTTTCCCGCGTGCCCGACGACGCACACGGCGTGAGTGAATTTCCGCACATTTATGTGAACCAATCTCGCGTGTTGGATTATTTTCTGGGCTTTGCCGAAAACGCGCCCGGCAAAGTGGTGCCGGATTACGGCGTTGAGTTTCTCGGCCTCAACATCGACGACAGACCAGACAAAAATGAATACCCCGTTTCGGCACGCATCCGCTATGTCGCAGGGCCACGCCAAGGCGAAGAACGCACGGTCAGGGCGAAATACCTGGTCGGTGGAGACGGCGCTCGAAGCAACGTTCGCGCCGCTCTGGGTCACCAACTTGAAGGCGATGCGGCCCTGCACGCCTGGGGCGTGATCGACGTTTTGTGCAACACCGATTTCCCCGACTTCCAAGTCAAGTGCTCGATTCAATCGCACAGCGCCGGCAATATTTTGTTGATTCCACGCGAAGGCGGCTACCTCTCCCGCCTGTACGTCGACCTCGGCAACCTCGATGAAAACGATGCGGGTCACATTCGGAAAACCCCCCTGGAGGACATCATCCGCCGCGCCAATGCGATCCTTCATCCTTACACACTCGATGTGAAGGGCATCGCATGGTGGTCGGTTTACGAAGTGGCGCACCGCGTCACGACGGGTTTTGACAACCTCCCTGCCGAACAGGTTGTAGATCGCCATCCCCGGGCCTTCATCATGGGTGACGCCTGCCACACGCACTCGGCCAAAGCCGGCCAAGGCATGAACGTGTCCATCCAAGACGGCTGGAACTTGTCTTGGAAACTGGCGGCGGTGCTGGAAGGCCGTGCCCCGGCTTCACTGCTCAATACCTATTCCAGCGAACGTCGGGTGATAGCCCAAGACCTCATTAATTTTGACAAAGAATGGTCGACGCTCATGGCCCGCCCCGTGGACGAATGGGACGACCCACAAGACTTGGCCCGTTGGTACGAAAAAACCATTGAGTTCCCGATGGGGTTCATGACCCAGTACCCTAAAAATCAAATCGTGGCGGGGTCAGAACACCAGGGACTCGCCAAAGGCTTCCCCATTGGCAAGCGTTTCAAGTCGGCTGAGGTCATGCGCCGTGCGGACAACCGCTGGCGTCATCTGGGTCACTTGCACGAGGCCGATGGCCGCTGGCGGGTCTATGTTTTTGCCGACCCCGCAGCGCCCGCCACCAGCGGCACCGCCACCGCTGAGTGGGCGGCTTGGTGGGCCAACGACCCCGAATCGCCTCGAGTGCTCTACACCCAGAAGGCGGGAGACACCGACGCCACGTTCGATACCAAGGTCATTTACCAACAGGACTACACCGAGGTGGAGCCCGGAGAGGTGCCGAACGCTTTTAAACCCACAAAAACACCGTATGGTCTGGTCGACGTGAATCAAATATTCGCCTCAGGACACGGGCGTGACATCTTCCGAGACCGTGAGATTGACCGAGGCGGTGCCCTCGTTGTGGTTCGCCCCGATCAGTATGTGGCCGGCGTCTTTCCCATTGGTGCGCGTGAAGAGCTCAAGGCCTTTTTTGCCCAGCACCTGCTGCCCTTGAACCAAGTGAGCCAAGATGAAGTGATCCAAACAAAGGGCATCAGGGAAAGCGATCACCCCAAGGGGCAAGAATTTGACCGAATCGGATGTGAAACCACTAAAATACTCACATATTAGTAATTAGGGACAACGCATGGCGCTCACCCCTTGGTCTTCGTTTTTTGACTTTGCACCTTACCGACTCTCCGGCGTGGTTTACGGCACGCTGATGAACCATGCCCCCGCCTTGGCCGCTTTGGGCGCCGCCGCCAGTGAAGCCCCTTACAAGGCCCCTCCCCAAGCGCCCGTGCTTTACATCAAACCACGCAACACCTTGACCGTCGAAGGCGATGCAGTCGAGGTTCCTGTGGGTGTGCCTGAATTGGAAGTGGGCGCCGCCTTGGGCCTCGTCATCGGCCAAACGGCCTGCCGCTTGACGCGAGAAAACGCCCTCGCTCATTTAGCCGGTTACACCGTGGTCAACGACCTCAGCGTGCCCCACACCCACTTTTATCGCCCTTCGGTTCAGCTCAAAGCCCAAGATGGTTTTTGCCCCATCAGCCAGCGCGTCACGGCGGCCCACGAGGTCAAAGATCCCAATCATTTGCAGGTCAAGGTCTGGGTCGACGGTCAGTTGGTGCAAGAGACTTCAACCGACCACCGAGTGCGTGACGTTGAACAACTTTTGGTCGACGTGACCGATTTCATGACGCTGCAACCGGGTGATGTGCTGATGATTGGCGTCTCTGCAGGCGCGCCCCTTGTCCGAGCCGGTCAGCGCGTTGAGATTGAAATTGAGCAGGTTGGACGGCTTCAAAATCAATTGGTGGCAGCATGAATCGCGCCCTCGTCCCTGCTCCCAAAGCCATCGTGGCCTACGCTGGCGCCCTTCATTCAGCGACCCCTGACCCAAAAGGCCTTCGGCTCAGCGATGGTCGTGTGGTGGCTGAAGAATCCGTGGTGTGGTTGCCGCCTTTTGAAGTTGGCACCATCATCGCGCTGGGCTTGAATTACGCGGACCACCTGAAAGAATTGTCCAAAGAGTTGACGGTCACCACACAAGATGCGCCCTTGGTTTTTCTCAAAGGCCCGGGCGCCTTGATCGGCCACCGCGGTCAAACCCGTCGCCCCCGAGACGCCACCTACATGCACTACGAATGCGAGTTGGCGGTGGTGATTGGCAAGACTGCCAAAGGCGTCAAAGCCGCCGACGCCATGGCCCATGTGGCCGGCTATACCGTTTGCAACGACTACGCCATTCGCGACTACCTTGAGAACTGGTATCGCCCCAATTTGCGCGTCAAAAATCGCGACGGCGGCACGGTCTTGGGCCCTTGGCTGGTGGATGCCAACGCCGTGCCCGACCCGCATCAATTGCAACTGAGAACCTATGTGAATGGCAAGCTGACGCAGCAAGGCACGACCGCGAACATGGTCAACGCCATTCCAGCGCTGATTGAATACCTGAGCAGTTTCATGACCCTCTTGCCTGGCGATGTGATCTTGACCGGCACCCCAGAAGGGGTCGTGAACGTCAACGTCGGCGATGAGGTGGTGACTGAAATTGAGGGCATCGGTCGATTGGTCAACACCCTCGTGGGCGATGAACTTTTTGGTCGTTAACCCGCCGGTCGAAAAATTGAATTGAAGGACTTACCCATGCGCATAGATCACCTCATCAATGGCCAATCGGTGGCAGGAAAAACCTATTTTGAAACCATCAACCCCGCCACTCAAGAAGTCTTGGCCGAAGTGGCTTCGGGCGGCGAAGCCGAAGTGAATGCCGCGGTGGCAGCGGCCAAAGCCGCCTTCCCTGCTTGGGCCAACAAACCGGCGGCAGAGCGCGCCAAGCTGATTCGCAAGCTGGGCGACCTGATCGCCCAACAGGCGCCTGAAATTGCACAAACCGAGACCCAAGACACTGGCCAAGTCATCAGCCAAACCGCCAAGCAATTGATTCCCCGTGCCGCCGACAATTTTTATTATTTTGCTGAAATGTGCACCCGGGTCGACGGCCACACCTACCCCACCCCGACCCATTTGAACTACACCCTGTTTCACCCCGTCGGCGTGTGTGCGCTCATTTCACCTTGGAATGTGCCCTTCATGACGTCGACTTGGAAAGTGGCGCCCTGCCTGGCTTTCGGCAACACGGCCGTTTTGAAAATGAGCGAACTCAGCCCCATGACGGCCGCTCGTTTGGGCGAGTTGGCGTTGGAGGCCGGCATCCCTGCCGGCGTCCTCAACTTGGTTCATGGCTACGGTCAAAACGCCGGAGAACCCTTGGTGTCACACCCCGATGTGCGGGCCATTTCGTTCACCGGCTCCACCGTCACCGGCAACCGCATCGTGAAGTCGGCGGGCCTCAAAAAGTTCAGCATGGAACTTGGCGGCAAGAGCCCCTTCGTCATCTTTGAAGACGCCGACCTCGACCGCGCCTTGGATGCCGCCCTCTTCATGATCTTCAGCAACAACGGCGAACGTTGCACTGCGGGCAGCCGCATTTTGGTGCAGCAAAGCATCTATGCCGACTTCGCTGCCAAGTTTGCTGAGCGCGCCAAACGCATCTCCGTGGGCGACCCCTTGGACGAAAAAACCATCGTCGGCCCGATGATCAGCCAAGGCCATTTGGCCAAGGTGCGCAGCTACATCGAACTCGGCCCCAAAGAAGGGGCGACCTTGTTGTGCGGCGGGCTTGACAAACCCGCCTATGCCCCCGACCTGCCAGCCCATGTTCAACATGGCAACTACGTTTGGCCCACCGTCTTTGCCGATGTGGACAACCGCATGAAAATCGCCCAAGAAGAAATCTTTGGCCCCGTGGCGTGCTTGATTCCGTTCAAAGACGAGGCCGATGCCATCGCCAAGGCGAATGACATTGAGTACGGCTTGTCAAGTTATGTCTGGACCGAAAACATCGGCAAGGCCCACCGCGTCGCGGCTGCAGTGGAGGCGGGCATGTGTTTTGTGAACAGCCAAAACGTGCGCGATCTGCGTCAACCCTTTGGTGGCACCAAGGCCAGCGGCACAGGCCGTGAGGGCGGCACTTGGAGTTACGAAGTGTTTTGTGAACCCAAAAACGTCGCGGTGTCGATG
>CAILKX010000001.1 GCA_903834975.1 uncultured Curvibacter sp. | reverse complement strand
TGAACCAAGCGGTTTGGGGCCAAGGCTTTGCAGCGCCGGTTTTCAGCGACGAGGTGGAGGTGTTGTCACAACGCCTCATCGCTGAAAAGCATTTGAAGCTGCAACTCAAGCACCAAGGCCATCCGATCGAAGCCATGTGGTTTGGCCACACCGAAGCCCTGCCGCCGCGACTCAGGCTGGCCTTTCGCTTGGACATTGACGAGTGGCAAGGCGCGCGCAAGGTGCGTTTCTTGGTGGAAGCGGCCCAAGCGATTTGAGGGGGATTCAGGCCCGTAAAATAGGCGGTTTCCCCAGAACGCCTGTCATGTCTGAACAAACCACGCCCGAAATCGCCCAAGACGACAACCAACTCATGGCCGAACGCCGTGAGAAACTGAAAGCCTTGCGCGAAGCCCAGGCGCGTGGCGAAGGGGTGGCCTTCCCCAACGACTTCAAACCCAGCCACCACGCCGAGGGCCTGCACACCCACCACGGCTCGGCCACCGCAGAAGCGTTGGAAGCCCAACACCATGGCGCCAAGGTGGCTGGCCGCATGATGCTCAAACGCGTCATGGGCAAGGCCAGCTTTGCTACCGTGCAAGACGAAAGTGGCCGCATTCAACTGTATGTGCAGCGCGAAACGATTGGTGAAGCGGCTTACAACGCTTTCAAGCACTGGGACTTGGGCGACATCATCGGCGCGGAAGGCACGCTGTTCAAAACCAAAACCGGTGAGCTCTCCATCAAGGTCACGTCCTTGCGTTTGTTGACCAAGAGCCTGCGCCCCTTGCCCGACAAGTTCCACGGCATGGCCGATCAAGAACAAAAGTACCGACAGCGCTACGTCGATCTGATCAGCGATGAAGCGGCCCGCACGCGCTTCAAGGCCCGCTCGAAAGCGGTCAGCGGGATTCGTCAATTCATGGTGAAGCACGGCTTCTTGGAAGTCGAAACACCGATGCTGCACCCCATTCCGGGGGGCGCGAATGCGCGTCCTTTTGTGACGCACCACAACGCGCTAGACCAAGAAATGTATTTGCGCATCGCCCCTGAGCTTTACTTGAAGCGACTGATCGTCGGTGGTTTTGAGCGCGTGTTTGAAATCAACCGCAACTTCCGCAACGAGGGCATTTCGGTGCGCCACAACCCCGAATTCACCATGATGGAGTTCTATGCGGCGTATTGGAACTACCAAGATTTGATGGGCTTTACCGAGTCGCTGATCCGCGACGCCGCGATGAAAGCCGTCGGCACCTTGTCCCTGACTTACGGTGGCAAGGCGGTGGATCTGGCCGCTCCATTTGAGCGCCTGACCATCCGCGAAGCGATTCTGAAATACACCGAGGAATCACAAGGCGACGCACAAACGGTGGCCCTGGTTGACGATGCCGCTTGGTTGATTCAAAAGCTCAAAAAGCTTGGCAAGAACGAAGAAAAAGACAAACTCTCAGCCCGCAGTTTGGCCAGCTTGCAAGTGCTGTTCTTTGAAGAAACCGTGGAAGAAAAGCTCTGGCAGCCGACTTTCATCATGGAGCACCCGACCGAAATCTCCCCCTTGGCCCGCGCCAACGACGAACGCCCCGAAGTGACCGAGCGCTTTGAGCTCTACATCACCGGGCGTGAATTCGGCAATGGGTTTTCGGAATTAAACGACGCGCAAGAACAAGCAGCACGCTTCCAAGCCCAGGTCGAGGCCAAGGACAGCGGCGACGACGAAGCCATGTTCTTTGACCATGATTTTGTGCGTGCGCTCGAATACGGCCTGCCCCCCACTGGCGGCTGCGGCATTGGCATCGACCGCTTCATGATGCTGCTGACCGACAGCCCCAGCATCCGCGACGTGATTTTGTTCCCCGCCCTGCGCCGGGAAGCTTAATGCCCCCGGGTTGAAGCCCCCGGGTCGGCTTAAGGCAACAGTTCCAGTGCCTGCAAATAAGGCGGGTGGAACATCAGGTCGTCCCACGCATAGGGCAAGGTTTCGGGCAGCAAGGCCAGACGCCGCGATTCGCTGTCCGGGTTGGGACGCCACTGGGCCAGGTTTTGCGCGTGGGACAGGCCTTCAATCAGCTCATCGACCGCGGCGCCTTCGCCAAGGCTCTGGTTGCAGAGCAGCACCAAATCGCAACCGGCATTCAAAGCCGCGACGGCCGCCTCGGTGTAGCTGACGGTGCGGCCACCGGGCTGCAACTGGCGCGCGCCTTCCATGCTCAGGTCGTCGCTGAAAATCGCGCCGTCAAACCCCATTTGACCCCGCAGAATGTCTTGCAACCAACGCGCGGAATACCCCGCCGGACGGTCATCGACTTTGGGGTAAATCACATGGGCGGGCATCACGCTGGACAAGCAACTGGTCAACCAAGGATAGGGCGCAGCGTCGTCGGCCAAGAGGGCTTTGAGCGGACGTACATCGACCGGCACGTCGGTGTGCGAGTCGGCTTTGACAAAACCATGTCCAGGAAAGTGTTTGCCGCAGTTGGCCATGCCCGCTTTGAGCAAGCCTTGCATCAGGCTTTTGGCGAGCATCGTGACGACGCGGGGATCGCGCGTAAAGGCCCGGTCGCCAATCACACCGCTCGCGCCCCAGTCCAAATCGAGCACGGGGGTAAAACTGAAGTCCACGCCACAGGCGCGTAACTCCGAGGCCAACACATAGCCGGTGGCGGTGGCGGCGTTGAGGGCTTTCATGGCCCCCGAACCGGGTTGGCCTTTGGTGTCTTTGAACCACATCTTGCCGAGCGAGCGCATGGGCGGCAACGGCGTGAAGCCATCGGTTTTGAAGCGCTGCACGCGGCCGCCTTCATGGTCCACGCAAATCAAGAGGTCGTCGCGGATGGCCTTGATTTGGCTGGTCAGGTCGACCAATTGTTCGCGGTTTTGCCAGTTGCGGGCAAACAAAATGACGCCACCCACCAAGGGGTGGGCCAGTCGGCGTTCGTCGCTGCGGTTCAGGGCGGTGCCGGCCACATCGATGATCAAAGGCGCATGTTCAGTCATATTGAAGTCTTTCTATAAACGCTGTTTTTTAAGCGGTTTCAACGATCACATGGCTGATAGCGTAATCGGTTTCGTCGGACAAGGTGACATGGGCGCGCCAACCTTGGGCCTCAAACCAAGTTTTGAGCTCGCCGTGCAAAACCAAGCGGGGTTGGCCCGAGGGCGCACTGGCCACTTCGCAATCACGCCAGGTCATGGGCAAGCGCATGCCCAGGCCAATGGCTTTGCTGAAGGACTCTTTCACCGAAAAACGGGTCGCTACATAACGCACGCCGCGCTCGGGCCAGCGTTCGGCGCGTTGACGCCAAATCTTCATTTCGGCGTCCGACAAAATGCGCGCGGCGAAGCGCTCGCCGTGGCGCTCTAAGCTCGCGCGGATGCGGCGAACATCGCAAATATCGTTGCCGATGCCGACAATCACAAGGGCGTCCCTGAGGGGCTTGTTGGTCCCGCCGCCAAACACCGCCGATAGGCTTTCACAGCCGCTGCGTAGCCCATTTCCAAAGCATCGCCAATCAAGGCGTGGCCAATGGACACTTCCAGCAAGCCCGGCACCCCTTGCGCAAACGCCGTCAAGTTGAGCAACGACAAATCATGGCCGGCGTTGATGCCCAAGCCTTGATCCAACGCGGCCTGCGCTGTTTGGGCAAATTGGCCGAGCACTCGCTGAATCTGCTCGGGGTTGCCTTGGGCCACCGCCTGCGCCCAAGGCTCGGTGTACAACTCCACCCGGTCAGCACCCAAAGCGCGCGCGGCCGCCATGGCATTGAGATTCACTTGGGGATTGGGGTCGGCGTCCATGAACAAACTGACCCGCACGCCCAAGGCCTTGGCCTCGGCGACCAGCGGTTTTAGCCGCTCGGCGTCTTGTGGAAACAGCCAGCCATGGTCGCTGGTGAACTGGCCTTCGCTGTCGGGAACGAAGGTGACTTGCTGCGGACGGAAGGTCCGCACAAAGTCCATTAAATTGTGGAAAGGGTTGCCCTCGATGTTGAACTCGGCCTGCGGCCAATGTTTCAGCAACGCCGCCAAGTCGGCCACATCCTCCGATCGGATGTGGCGCGCGTCGGGTCGGGGGTGCACCGTGATGCCGGCGGCACCGGCTTGTAAGCAAAGTTCGGCGGCGCGCACCACGCTGGGGAGGCCCAAGTGGCGGGTGTTTCGGACCAAGGCCACTTTGTTCAAGTTCACCGACAAAGCGGCCGGGGCGAACTCGTGACCCTGGGGTTGATTGGGTTGCTGGGACATGGT
Organism: uncultured Curvibacter sp.; assembly: GCA_903834975.1. Classification (GTDB taxonomy): domain Bacteria; phylum Pseudomonadota; class Gammaproteobacteria; order Burkholderiales; family Burkholderiaceae_C; genus Curvibacter. The sequence goes on along the minus strand of CAILKX010000001.1, from coordinate 33,028 downwards.
TTTGTCGTCTATCAAATTCAAAAAACAAGTCAAAAACAGGCTGAGGACAAGTAAGGACAGGGGGTCAAAGCGAAGGGCTCAGAGGTTCTGTAAATCCTGCATCAGCTGGCGGGTGCGCAAGGTTCGAGCGCCACAATGGTAGTGGAGAAGCCACCGCAGCTGAACCTTTAATTCGGACGCCACCTCGGCACTGACGCCCAAGACGCGGCTTAACAAAGGCAAAGGTTCGGCCTGTGCTGACTCACCATGAAAAATGGCGTGGAGTTGGCGCCACCAACGCCCCGGCAAGCCGCCCCGGTCGCTCTCTCCCGCCGCTCGCAAACCCGTTTCAGGCGTCAAGACATAAAGCCGGTCGTCTTGCATCGGGGCCAGGTTGACCGTTTCATGGTCAAGTGCAGGCAACAAACCTGCCTCAAATAACAGCACCCATTCAAAGGCCCTTAGCAAGGGTTGCAAGGCCTCGCCATGCTCCGACGCCAGCACGCGCACCGCGCCGGCATAGGCGTCAAACAAGGCAGGGTGGGCGTCTTCTCGGGCCACCAAGCGCAGCAGCAACTCATTGAGGTAATAGCCCGAGAGCAAAGAGTCGCCAGTGGGCATGATGTGTCCCCCCACCCACTCAGCGCCTTTGAGGGTGTGGATTTCTGCGTTTTCATCGGGCGAAAGGCTGTAGGTCAGGCTCAGGGGTTGCAAGGGCAACAGCACCGGACGAAATTGCGACGTGGGCTTTTTAGCCCCTTTCGCCACCAAAGCCAAACGCCCGTGGTGGCGGGTGAAGACATCCAAAATCAGGCTGGATTCGCTCCAGTCGTAGTGGTGCAAGACAAAGGCGGGTTCGTCCGTCACTCGCTGGATTTTGGAGCGCGAAGTCTTGCTCGCCATGGCCCTTATTCGTAACCGAAGCTGCGCACCCGCGCCTCGTCATCGGCCCAACCCGAACGGACCTTGACCCAAAGTTCCAAGAACACCTTGGCGTCAAACAACTTCTCAAGTTCTTGACGGGCCTCGGTGCCGATGCGTTTCAAGCGGTCGCCCTTGTCGCCGATCACCATGGCCTTGTGGCCATCGCGCTCCACCACGATGGTGGCTGAAATGCGGATCATGCGCTTGAAGTTTTTGCTGGGTTCTTCTTCAAACTTGTCGATCACGACCGTTGAGGTGTAGGGCAATTCATCGCCGGTGAAGCGGAACAGCTTTTCGCGGACGGTTTCAGCCGCCATGAATTTCTCGCTGCGGTCGGTCAACTCATCGGCCGGATAAAACCAAGGTTGCAAGGGAAGGTACTTGGCGCAAATGTTCAAGAGCCGTCCGACATCGGCTTTGTGGGTGGCCGACATGGGCACAAACTCGGCGAAAGGAAAGCGCTTTTGCATGGTTTGTAACCAAGGCGCGAGCTCAGCGCGGCTGTTCACCTCGTCCAGCTTGTTGGCCACCAAAAGGCAAGGGACGCCGGGTTTTAGGAGCTTTAAAACCGTGTCGTCGGCGTCGTTGAAGCGGCCGGCCTCCACCACAAACAACACCAAGTCAACGTCTTCCACAGCGCCCAACACGGTTTTATTGAGCGACTTGTTGAGCGCTGCGTTGTGGCGCGTTTGGAAACCGGGCGTGTCGACAAACACAAACTGGTTGACGCCCTCGGTCAAGATGCCGGTAATGCGGTGCCGCGTGGTTTGGGCTTTGCGCGAAGTGATGCTGATTTTTTGGCCGACCAAGGCGTTCATCAAAGTGGACTTGCCCACATTCGGTTTGCCCACGATTGCAATCGTGCCGCAGTGTTGGGTCGCTGGATCCGCGTCTAAATCGGGCACCAAGTCGGTGGTCAAATCAACTTGGGGATCCAAGTTCAGTGCCGCAGTGGCTTCGTGGATCGTTTCAGGGTTCGGTTTGGTGTTCAAGTGGGACTGTCTTTCAATTGTTGCAACATGGCTTGCGCTGCTGCTTGCTCTGCGGCACGGCGCGATCCGCCAATGCCACGCTCAACCCGTTGCAGCGCCACAATATCGCATTCAACATCAAAAGTCTGGCGATGTGCGGCACCGGTGGTGCCCACCACACGGTAAATGGGCAGGGCCAATTTGCGACCTTGCAGCCATTCTTGCAGCTCGGTTTTGGGGTCTTTTCCGACGGCGGGCATGCTGGGATTGACGTCTACCGACTCAAACAAACGCTGCACCAAGGCATTCGCCGCATCGAATCCGGCGTCCAGATAAACGGCGCCGATCAATGACTCGACCGCGTCGGCCAAAATCGAAGGCCGCTTGAATCCGCCCGATTTGACCTCGCCTTCACCCAGACGCAAGCAGGTGGCCAACTCCAGCCGCAGCGCAATTTGGTGCAAGGTGTCTTGCTTGACCAAGTTGGCCCGGATGCGGGACAAGTCGCCTTCTGTGGTTTGCGCCAAGCGGCGGTACAACAAGTCCGAGACGGTGAGGTTCAAAACCGAGTCGCCCAAAAACTCCAGGCGCTCATAGTGGTCGGCAGAAAAGCTGCGGTGTGTCAGTGCCCGCTCCAACAAGCGCGTGTCAGCAAACGCATGCTGCAAGCGTTGTTGAAGTTGGTGCAGGGAGGGGGTCAATGCAAATCCGCTTCAATGTCAGTTGAAGGGCCCCACCCGTTTGGGATGGCTGAAGTTCATCCACACCATGACGGCTTTGCCGACGATGTTGGCTTCAGGCACAAAGCCCCAATAACGCGAATCGAGCGAGTTGTCGCGGTTGTCGCCCATCATGAAGTAATGGCCTTCGGGCACTTTGCAGGTCAGGCCTTCGATGGTGTAGTTGCAGTTTTCGCGGAACTTGAATGAATCGACACCCGCAATGAAAGCCGGCCGGTCGGGGTCGTTCAAAATCGCGTGGGCATGCGTGCCGAGGTCTTCATGGTATTGCTTGAAGTAGCGCACCATGTCTTCGTCAAAGAAATCGGGCATGGCGTCTTTAGAGACGGGCTGGCCATTCACGCTCAATTGTTTGTTCATGTAGGTGACCGTGTCACCAGGGACGCCGACCACGCGCTTGATGTAATCCAAGCTGGGCTTCGGCGGGTAACGAAAAACCATCACGTCACCCCGTTGGGGCGGCGTGCCGTCGGTCAACTTGGTGTTGAAAACAGGCAGGCGAACGCCGTAAGTGAACTTGTTCACCAAAATCAGGTCGCCGACCAGCAGGGTCGGGATCATGGAGCCGGACGGGATTTTGAAGGGCTCAAACAAAAATGAGCGCAAGATGAACACGGCGATGATGACGGGAAACAAACCGGCCGTCCAATCCAACCACCAAGGTGGGGCCAACAAGGCCGCTTGAGCGGCTTGCACATCGGCTTCACTTTGGGCTTGGTCAGGCGCCGAAATGCCCATTTGGGCCAAGTCTTGACGCCGTTTGGCCGCCGCGCTGGCCAGCGCCTCGGCGGCTTTTTGGCGTTGCGGGGCAAACCAGAATCGGTCGGCCAACCAATAAGCGCCGGTGACGACGGTGGCCGACATCAGCAGCAAGGCCATATTGCCCTCGACGCCGCCGATGCCCAAATACCAGGCCGCCAAATAAGCCGCCAAAGCCCCCAAAATCACGCCCGTTAAAGCACCCATTTTTTTCCCTAGTTCAATCTTCGACTTGCAGAATGGCCAAGAACGCTTCTTGAGGCACTTCGACCGAGCCGATTTGTTTCATGCGTTTTTTACCGGCTTTTTGCTTTTCCAGCAATTTGCGTTTGCGTGAAATGTCGCCGCCATAACACTTGGCCAACACGTTCTTGCGCAAAGCCTTGATGGTTTCACGCGCGATGATGTTGGCGCCAATGGCGGCCTGAATGGCCACGTCAAACATTTGGCGGCTGATGATTTCACGCATCTTGGCAGCCACCGCCCGACCCCGGTAGGTCGCTTGGCTGCGGTGAACAATGATCGACAGGGCATCGACTTTTTCACCGTTCAACAAAATGTCCACCTTGACCACATCCGAGGCGCGGTATTCCTTGAACTCGTAGTCCATGGAGGCGTAACCACGGCTGACCGATTTGAGCTTGTCAAAGAAGTCCAACACAATTTCACCCAAGGGCATGTCATAGGTCAGCATCACTTGACGGCCGTGGTAGGCCATGTTTTGCTGCACGCCGCGTTTTTGATTGGCCAGCGTCATCACCACGCCGACGTATTCCTGCGGCATGTACAAATGCACGGTGACGATGGGCTCGCGAATTTCTTGCATGCGGCCTTGGTCGGGCATCTTGGCGGGGTTCTCCACCATGGTCACTTCGCCGTCGCTCTTGACCACTTCATAAACCACGCTGGGCGCGGTGGTGATCAGGTCTTGGTCGAATTCACGCTCCAAACGCTCTTGCACAATTTCCATGTGCAACAAGCCCAAGAAGCCGCAACGGAAACCAAAACCCAGGGCTTGCGACACTTCGGGCTCAAATTGCAGCGAGGCGTCGTTGAGCTTTAACTTTTCTAGGCTGTCGCGCAGCGAGTCGTACTGGTTGGCCTCGGTGGGGTACAAACCAGCAAACACCTGGGGCTGAATTTCCTTGAAGCCGGGCAAGGCTTCGGTGGCCGGTCCCAGGTTGTTGGGCAGCTTCTTTTCGAGGGTGATGGTGTCACCGACTTTGGCGGCCTGCAACTCTTTGATGCCGGCGATGATGTAGCCCACCTCGCCCGCCTCTAAGGAGGGACGCGGTTCATTGGCAGGCGTGAAGACGCCCAAGTTGTCGGCGTTGTAAACCGTTTCGGTGGCCATCATCTTGAAGCGCTCACCCTTGGCCAAGCGGCCGTCGACCACGCGCACCAACATCACCACGCCCACATAGCTGTCAAACCAACTGTCGACAATCATGGCGCGCAGGGGCGCATCCGGGTTGCCTTTGGGCGCCGGAATTTGCGCCACGATGGCTTCCAATATTTCATCCACCCCCAAGCCCGTTTTGGCCGAGCAGGGAATCGCGTCGGTCGCATCGATGCCAATCACGTCTTCAATTTCGGCCTTGGCGTTGTCGGGGTCGGCGTTCGGCAAGTCCATCTTGTTCAAGACGGGCACGACTTCAACGCCCAAGTCCAAGGCGGTGTAGCAGTTGGCCACGGTTTGCGCCTCGACGCCTTGGGAAGCGTCGACCACCAAGAGCGCGCCTTCACAGGCCGACAAGGAGCGGCTGACTTCGTAGGAGAAGTCAACGTGACCGGGCGTGTCGATCAAGTTGAGGTTGTAGACCTGACCATCTTTGGCCTTGTATTGCAACGCAGCGGTCTGCGCCTTGATGGTGATGCCACGCTCTTTTTCAATGTCCATGGAGTCCAACACTTGGGCCTCCATGTCACGCTCGGCCAAGCCACCGCAGCGTTGAATGAGTCGATCGGCCAAGGTGGACTTGCCGTGATCGATGTGGGCGATGATGGAAAAATTTCTGATGTGATTCATCAATGAACGAACTCTAAGAAACCCAATGAGGCACAAATAAAAAAGGGCGCGTCTGATGTTGACGCGCCCTAAAACCAACAATCAATAGCAACTGCGATAGTTGGGACTTCATTGTAGGCAAAAAGCCTGCAAAACCAAGGCCCCGATGCACAGAAGGCGGATTGTTGCGACGCAGCAACAGACTATTTATACACAGGTTATTCACAATTTAATAAGAAAAAAAGGGGATAACTTGTGCAAGATCGGTGGATCACCATGGGACAACGCTGGGCCAGCCGGGCAATTGTCCTTCATGTGAATTATCGCGGATCCATTCTATCCAAAAGCAGGATGGGGGCGACCTTTATGCTGAATTCAAACATAAGCAAACCCCCATCCCCCCATGGGAATTGGGGGTTTTTCCTTACTTCAAAGGTTTGATCACCGTGAAATTGGTCCAGTCACCACGGCGATACAAAACTGGCAAGGGCTTCGTGGGGGGCACTTTTTGCAAGACCGCATCCAGGTCTTTGAGGCTCGCCACTTCGACGTTGGCCACCGCGAGGAGCACATCGCCCTCGCGCAAACCCGCGCGGGCAGCCGCTTCAGTGATGCTGTTGACGTACAAGCCGCCGCGTAATTTCAATTCGCGTTTTTGATCGGCACTCAATTCACTCAACGTGAGGCCCCAGTTTTGCGCTAAATTTTTGGCGTTGGATTTGCCGCCTTCAGCGCCGCCAGCCTTGGCCGTCGCGTTGGCGTTCTCTTCTTCGATCTCCGCCACCACCACGTTCAATTCTTTAGCGGCACCACGGCGGTTCACGCTGATGGTGCTGCGGGTGCCGGGTTTGGTGTTGCCAACAATGCGCGGCAAGTCAATGCTCTTGTTGATCTCTTTGCCGTCAAATTTCAAAATAACGTCGCCGGCTTCAATGCCGGCTTTGTCTGCCGGTGAGCCCGTCTCCACGCCACGCACCAAGGCCCCTTGGGCTTTGGCCAAGCCCATCGATTCAGCCACTTCTTTGGTAACTTGGTCGATTTGCACACCAATGCGACCCCGCGAAACACGGCCTTGCGCGCGCAGCTGATCGCTCACTCGGGTGGCTTCGTCGATGGGGATCGAAAACGCAATCCCCATGTAACCGCCAGAACGCGAATAAATTTGGCTGTTGATGCCCACCACTTCGCCGCGCATGTTGATCAGCGGCCCGCCGGAGTTGCCCGGGTTGATGGCCACGTCGGTTTGAATAAAAGGCAAGTAGTCACCGGTGTCGCGGCCCTTGGCGCTGACAATGCCCGCCGTCACCGAGTTTTCCAGGCCAAAGGGCGAGCCAATGGCAATCACCCACTCACCCACGCGCAATTTGCTCACATCACCCAGCTTGACGGCGGGCAATCCGGTGGCTTCAATTTTGACGACTGCCACATCGGAACGCTTGTCAGCGCCAATCAATTTGGCTTTGAATTCGCGCTGGTCGGGCAAGGTCACGAGGAGTTCATCGGCGCCGTCAACCACGTGGGCGTTGGTCAACACATAGCCATCGGAGGTCAAAATAAAACCCGAGCCCACGCCCTTGGTTTGCGGCTCGTCATCGGCTTCAGGTGCTGGCTGACGCGGGCCTCGTTGGCGCGGCGACTTGGGCATCGGAATGCCAAAGCGACGGAAAAACTCTTCCATGTCGGCATTCGGTCCCTCCCCTTCGGGGGTGGCGTGTGCCGAGGCTTTTTCCAAATTGCGGATGTTCACCACCGAGGGGCCGACCAAGTCAACGAGGTCGGTAAAGTCGGGCAACCCACGGCCATTGTTGGCGGGCATGGCGGCCGATACAGACGCTGCATTCGAGGCGTTCGAGGCGTTCGCTGTGGTCGCCGCATGGGCGGGTTTTGAGAACCCCCATCCCACCGTGGCGGCGAGCAAGGTGCCTGTTAACAACCAAGTCATCCATCGCTTGGAAGGGGCTGGGCTCAGGGGAGAGCGTCCAAGTGCTAAAGAGTCCAATAAAGTAATCGCGCTGCGCATGTTGACCTTCAAAAAAACCCAAATAATTTCACAAGACATTCAAGCGCGGGAATATACCGCACACCGAAAACCATGCCAGAGATGGGGTGCATTGGCTTTAGAAACAAGGCTCCACCGGTTTTTATTCTGCGCCGACGCCAGCATCGATTCCAACTGGGCCCTGATCAACAGGGTGTGCTGGAGGTCAAAGACCACGTCGAGTCGTTGCATGGAAACAGAGCCGGTTGGTCCAGAGGGTTCGCAGGCAGCGGCTTGAAAGTGCCATTGGGTTCCGTCCCAAACCCAATCGCCAAGGGCTTGTGCTCGCCAACCCCATGCGGCCCAAAAAGCCAGCGCCAGGATGAACAAACCTCCGAAAGCCATTGAAGCGACCCACCCGGCACGCAGCCAGAAACCATTCGGCTGCAACCAAGTGCTGCACACAAAGCCCCAGGCAAAAAGAGAAATCAGGGTCCAAACCAACAAAGCACCCAACACCCACACCTGGCGCTGCACAGGAAAACGCAGCGCAGGGGGCGTGTGGTGAGCGCTCAATTCAAGCGCTTAATTGAAGCGTTTAAAGACCAAGGTGCCGTTGGTGCCGCCGAAACCAAAGTTATTTTTGACGGCGACGTCAATCTTCAAGTCGCGCGCGGTGTTGGCGCAGTAATCCAAGTCACACTCGGGGTCTTGGTTGAAGAGGTTGATGGTGGGCGGGCTCTTTTGATGGTGCACCGCCAAGGTGGTGAACACGCTTTCAATGCCCCCTGCCCCGCCCAACAAGTGGCCGGTCATGGACTTGGTGGAGTTGACCACCGTCTTGTAAGCGTGCTCGCCCAAGGCCGCTTTGATGGCGTTGGTTTCGTTCAAATCACCCAACGGTGTGGAAGTGCCATGCGCGTTCACGTAGTTCACCTGATCGGCATTGACACCGGCATTTTGCAAGGCCATCTGCATCGAGCGGCGGGGGCCATCCACGTTCGGCGCGGTCATGTGATAGGCGTCGCCCGATAGGCCAAAGCCAGCCAATTCAGCGTAAATTTTCGCGCCACGGGCTTTGGCGTGTTCGTATTCTTCGAGTACCAAGACGCCGGCACCTTCGCCGAGCACAAAACCATCGCGGTCTTTGTCCCAAGGGCGCGAGGCGGTTTTGGGGTCGTCGTTGCGGGTTGACAAGGCACGGGCCGACGCGAAACCGCCGATGCCCAAAGGCGACACGGTTGATTCAGCGCCGCCGGCCACCATCACGTCGCAGTCACCGTATTCGATCATGCGGGCCGACAAACCAATGGCATGCAAACCGGTGGTGCAGGCCGTTACCACGGCGATGTTGGGGCCTTTGAAGCCGTATTGAATCGACAAATGGCCCGAGATCATGTTGATGATCGAGGCGGGCACGAAAAATGGGGAGATGCGGCGAGGGCCTCGGGCCGTGTATTCCGCATGGGTGCGCTCGATCATGGGCAGGCCACCGATGCCGGCGCCCACATTGCAACCGATGCGCACCGCTTGTTCGTCACTCAAGGCGTCGCCCGTCGGCAGGCCTGAGTCCACCACCGCTTGCATGGCCGCTGCCATGCCAAGGTGGATAAAGCGGTCCATGTGTCGCGCCTCTTTTTCGGGCAGGTATTGGGTGATGTCAAAGTTTTTGACTTCGCCTGCAAACTGGCAAGCCAGCGCAGAAGCATCAAAACTTTTAACGATGTCAATACCAGACTGACCGGCCAACAAGGCCGCCCAAGACTCGGCAACCGTGTTGCCAACGGGGGTCACACAGCCTAAGCCGGTGACGACGACGCGACGACGGGACATGAAAAGGGTTAGGCCTTGTGGTGGGTGTTGGCGTAATCGATGGCGTTTTGCACGGTGGTGATTTTTTCCGCGTCTTCGTCAGGGATTTCAATACCGAATTCGTCTTCCAGAGCCATCACCAGTTCAACGGTGTCCAAGGAGTCAGCGCCCAGGTCGGCCACAAAAGCCTTCTCGGGGGTCACTTGGGCTTCTTCAACGCCGAGTTGTTCTGCAATGATTTTTTTAACGCGTGCTTCGATATCGCTCATAAGTCCCTCTGAGGGTTGTAGAAAAAATGTAATTTTAGCCAAATTGAGGCGCCTGCCTCAAAAAAAGACTAAGCCATGAACATGCCACCATTGACATGCAATTCTTGACCCGTGACATAGGCCGCTTCGCTCGAGGCCAAATAGGCCACCGCATGGGCTATGTCGGAAGCCTGACCCAAATGACCCAAAGGAATTTGGGCCAAAAGGGCTTTTTGTTGGTCGTCCGACAAGCCGGAGGTCATGTCGGTCTGAATGAACCCCGGGGCCACGCAGTTGACCGTGATGTTGCGGCTGCCGAGTTCGCGGGCCAAGGCGCGGGTCATGCCCGCCACACCGGCTTTGGCGGCGGCGTAATTGGCTTGACCGGGGTTGCCCGAAGCGCCTACGACGCTGGTGATGCTGATGATGCGGCCGAAGCGTTGCTTCATCATCGGACGCATGACGGCGCGGCTCATGCGGAAAACCGCCTTTAAATTGGTGTCCAGCACGGCGTCCCAGTCAGCGTCTTTTAGGCGCATGGCCAACATGTCGCGGGTGATGCCGGCGTTGTTCACCAAGATTTGCAAGCCCCCCAAGTCTTGGGTGATGGCTTCGACCAGGGCTTCGGCAGCGGCCACGTCGTTCACATCCAAGCGGGCACCGCGGCTGCCGGGGTAAGCCGACAAGGCCTTGCTGATGCGGGCCGCGCCTTCCTCGGTGGTGGCAGTGCCGACCACACGGGCGCCTTGTGCTGCCAAGGTCAAAGCAATCGAAGCACCAATGCCCCGTGAAGCACCGGTCACCAAGGCCACTTGGCCATTGAATCGACGCTCCGAAGGCGGGTGGATGGGGTGGGCTTGAGGAGAGTTCATGGGGTGTTCTTTAAAAGTTCGTGCAGTTCAGACAAGCTGGCAGGATCTTGCACACAACCGCTGAGCAACTCGGGTTCGATGCGCTTGGTCATCCCCGCCAAGACCTTGCCAGGACCACACTCTACGATGGCTTTGGCGCCGCGCGCCTTGAGCGCTTGCACACATTCCACCCAACGCACGGGTTGATAAGCCTGGCGGTACAAAGCATCGCGCAAACGGGCGGGGTCGGTCTCCACCGCCACATCGACGTTGTTCACCACCGGAATTTGCGGCGTTTGAACATTCACACTTTGCAAACGTTCGCGCAAAGCCTCGGCTGCTGGGCGCATCAAACTGGAGTGAAACGGCGCCGAGACCGGCAGCGGCAAGGCGCGTTTGGCCCCCATGGCCTTCAAGTGTTCGCAGGCTTTGGCCACGCCGGCGGCGGTGCCGGCAATGACGGTTTGAGCCATGTCGTTGAAATTGACGGCTTGTGCCACCTCAGGGCTGCCTTCGGCTTGAAAACCTTGGGTGACTTCCAAACAGCCTTGCACGACTTGTGCCGAGGGCAAGCCCAAAATGGCCGCCATCGCACCGACGCCGACGGGCACGGCTTCTTGCATGGCCGCCGCGCGAAAACGCACCAGAGGCACCGCTTCGCTCAAACTCAGCACACCCGAAGCCACCAAGGCCGAGTACTCGCCCAAAGAATGACCGGCCACAGCCATGGGCGTCAAACCCGTTTCAGACAACCAAATCCGATAAGCCGCAATGGCCGACACCAGCATCACGGGCTGGGTGTTGGTGGTCAAGGCGAGGGCTTCTTTGGGGCCTTCTTGAATCAGCAACCCCAAGTCTTCGCCCAAAGCGTCTGAGGCTTCTTGCAAGGTGGCACGCAAAACAGGGTGATCGCCCCAAGCCGCCAACATGCCCACCGACTGAGAGCCTTGGCCCGGAAATACAAATGCAAATGCTGTCATCTCAATTGCCATCTCTACTCAATACTGCACCAAAACAGAGCCCCAGGTAAATCCACCCCCCACGCCTTCAAGCAGCAGGTGTTGGCCGCGCTGAATTTGGCCCGCGCGAACCGCTTGGTCCAGCGCCAAGGGAATGGACGCCGCCGAGGTGTTGCCATGCTGATCCACCGTGACGACCACTTTGTCCAGCGGCAATTTCAATTTCTTGGCGGTGCTTTGCATGATCCGGATGTTGGCTTGATGGGGAATCAACCAATCCAAATCGGCTTCGGTTTTGCCGGCCTTGGCGAGCACGGTTCTAGCAGTGTCTTCTAAGACGCCGACCGCCAGTTTGAAGACCGCTTGGCCGTCCATTTTCAGCAAGGGGTCGCCGGTGATTTGACCACCGGACACATGACCGGGGACACACAAAATGCCCACATGCTTGCCATCCGCATGAAAGTCGGTGGCCAATATGCCAGGTTCTTCGGAGGCTTCCAGCACCACCGCACCAGCGCCATCGCCAAACAAGACGCAGGTGGTGCGGTCGTTGAAATCCAGAATGCGTGAAAAAATTTCAGCGCCCACCACCAAGGCGCGGCGCACCGCTCCGCTTTGAATCATGGCGTTGGCAACGGTGGTGGCATAGATGAAACCACTGCAAACCGCCTGAAGGTCAAAGGCGGCTGAGCCCGAGGTGCCCAGTTTGTTTTGCAAAATACAAGCGGTGGAGGGGAACACCATGTCCGGGGTGGAGGTGGCCACGACGATCAAGTCGAGATCGCCGGCCGTCAAACCCGCCGCCGCCAAGGCTTGTTGTGAAGCCTGCAAAGCCAGGTCGCTGGCCATTTGATCGGGGGCCGCAAAGTGGCGAGCCCGGATGCCGGTTCGCTCAACAATCCAATCATCGGAAGATTCAATGCCCTTGGCGGCCAATTCGGCGACCAAGTCGGCATTGCTCAAGCGGCGCTGGGGAAGGTAGCTGCCAGTGCCCGCAATTCGGGAATAAATCGTCATGAAGCTGGTTAGGCCGACTGCGTCGTCGTCGCTTCGCTGTGTGCCGCTGCCAACAAGGGCGATGCATGGGCGATGCGTTCTTTGACTTGGTCAAGCAAGTTGTGACTGGCGGCATCATACGCCCGGTTCAAGGCCTGTTCGAACGCAAACGCATCGGCCGAGCCATGGCTTTTGAAGACCAAACCGTTCAAACCCAGAAAGGCAGCACCGTTGTAGTGACGATGGTCAACTCGTTTTTTAAACGCAGATAACACCGGATAAGCCAAAATAGCAGCCATTTTCGTAAAGATACTGCGTGAAAACTCTTGTTTCAGGAATTCGCCAATCATCTTGGCAACGCCTTCGCTGGCCTTGAGTGCCACATTGCCGACAAAGCCATCACAAACCACGATGTCGGTCGTTCCTTTGAAAATATCGTTGCCTTCGACGTTACCGACAAAGTTCAAATCGCCTGTTTCGGCTGCTCTTGTCAGCAGTTCGCCTGCTTTTTTGATGACTTCGTTGCCTTTAATGACTTCTGAGCCAATGTTGAGCAAACCCACGGTGGGGTTGCCACGGCCTTTGAGCACCGAATCCAAGGCCGACCCCAGCACTGCAAATTGCAGCAAATGCTGTTCGTTGCAATCTACATTCGCACCCAGATCCAGCACGGTCGTGGCACCGCCCAATATATTGGGCATGGGATAGGCAATCGCGGGGCGTTCGATGCCCGGCAGGGTTTTGAGCACGTAGCGGGCAATGGCCATCAAAGCACCCGTGTTGCCCGCCGAGACCGCCGCCTGGGCGTGTCCGTCTTTGACTTGGGTGATCGCCACCCGCATGGAAGAGTCTTTTTTGCGGCGCAAGGCCACTTCAATCGGGTCGTCCATCTCGACCACCTCGCTGGCCGTCAACACGTGGCTGCGCGGATGCGACCAAGCCGCCATGGCCTGAGGCAACCCCACCACGATCAACTGGGCATCGGGATGGGCCGACAAAAACTGGCGACACGCCACCAAGGTTACTTGGGGGCCATGGTCGCCCCCCATGCAATCCACTGCAATGGTGATCATGAGGTCAAAGTGGTGGCGTAGACAAAAGAAAAGCCCGCGCTACGGAGGGGTAGCATCGGGCTTGTGAGGCAGTGGCTGATTAAGCTTCTGACTTGTTTTTCAACACCTGGCGGCCGCGGTAAAAGCCGTTGGGGCTGATGTGGTGGCGCAGGTGGGTTTCACCGGTGGTCGGCTCAACAGCAATACCCGGAACGTTCAGGGCATTGTGCGAACGATGCATACCGCGCTTGGAAGGCGATTTTTTGTTTTGCTGAACAGCCATGACAGGCTCCTAAAAATTTGTGCGAAGCCCGCGAGTATAACGTAAGCAATTGAGAATGCCAAGGTTTATTTGGCTGGCCCCTTTTTCCCCTCGTTTTTGAGCTGGGCCAAAACAGCAAAAGGATTGGGTTTTTCAGCCTCGGATTGAATGAAATCTTCGTCGACCACTGAAAAAGGCACCGCCTCGGGGCAAACACCATGTTTGGGCACCACGGGCAGGGCCATCAGCAACTCGTCTTCAACCAAGGCTTGCAAATCAAAGTCACGCTGCCAAACCAGCACATCTTCTTCGCTGACCTCGTCTTCTATTTCAGCGGTCGCCTCATCAGCGACAAAGCGGTAATCGCGCTCAAAGGCCAAATCCAAGGTGACAGGCCCCAAACAACGCTCGCAGCGCAAGGTGGGCTGGGATTGAACGGATAAGTGCAACCAAGTTTGGGGAGCACCGCCCGTTACTGGGCGCAGTTCGCCTTGCGCTTGCCAATGCACCTCGGCGCTGGCGGCTTGATCGGGCCACAACAAATCGGTCAAACGATGAAATGCCAAAAGGGGGGCATGGCCGACCACTTCTTGGGCTGGGGTTGCCTGAGCCAAAGCGCGGGGATCCACGGTGCGGGGGTCACTGGTTCGAGGGTCACTGGTGCGGGGGATAGACATCAGGTCAGTGTAAAAGAAACCCGCAGAAACCCATTCAAACAACTTGATTGAATTCGTAAGAAAATCCAACCATGTCCGAAATCCACGAATCCCCGACCGCTTCCGCCCTGCCCGCCGCATCGCCCCATCGGCGCTTGATCCTGGGTTCAACCTCCCGCTACCGGCATGAACTTTTGAGCCGCCTGCAGTGGCCTTTCGACGTGGTGGCCCCTGAGGTCGACGAAACACCGCTCGTTGGCGAAGCGCCTTTGGCCTTGGCCACCCGTTTGGCACTGGCCAAAGCCAACGCCGTGGCGAGCCAATTCCCGCAGGCGGTGGTCATTGGCTCCGACCAAGTGGCCGATCTGAATGGGCTTCCTTTGGGCAAGCCTGGCACCCATGAACGGGCCCGCGCTCAATTGCGACAAATGAGCGGTCAAACGGTGATTTTTCAAACCGCGCTGGCTGTGGTGTGCCAAGCGAGCGGGTTCGTCGAAACCGACCTGGCTGCCGTGCGCGTCCAGTTTCGAGACTTGAGCGACGCCGAAATTGAGTATTACCTGCTGACCGAACAACCTTATGACTGCGCGGGCAGCGCCAAGAGCGAAGGCTTGGGCATTGCGTTGTTAGAGCGCATCGACAACGACGACCCCACTGCCCTGGTTGGCTTGCCGTTGATTCGGACTTGTCGCCTGCTGCGGGCGGCGGGCCTGCCTTTGCTAAGCCCAAGCGCCCCATGACAACCGGTCGACTCTTTTTGGTGCCTGCGCCTTTGGATTTTGGCTGCGCTGAACAAGCCCCGCTGACCGATGTCTTGCCCGACTTGACCTTGCGCCAAGCGGCAGCGTTGCAGCACTGGGTTTGCGAAAACGCCAAAACCACCCGCGCCTACCTGAAGCGGGTGCAGGCCATTTACCCTTTGCCTTGCGCGCTGCAAGACATGGCCATCACTGAGTTGCCAAGGGAGGCCCACAAAAAAGGCGACCACGTGGGCGCCAGTTCGTTTGATGCCAAGCCTTTACTGAAAGCGGCTTTGGCGGGTCATGACATCGGCTTGGTCAGCGAGGCCGGCATGCCCGCGGTGGCCGATCCCGGCTCCTCTGTCGTTCGGGCAGCGCACGAATTGGGCGTGCCGGTGCTGCCCTTGGTCGGTCCGGTGTCGCTTTTATTGGCCTTGGCGGCCAGCGGCTTGAATGGCCAGAATTTCGCCTTCGTGGGTTATCTGCCTCAAGACGCCGTCGACCGGAAAAAACGCTTGCAAGACTTGGAGCAACTGGCGCACAAAACCAGCCAAACCCAGCTCTTTATTGAAACCCCGTTCAGAAACGCCGCCTTGTGGCGTGGCCTGCTCGAAGGCTTGCAGCCACAGACCCGTTTGGCCATCAGCTACGGCATCAGCTTGGCCCATGGCGGCCACTTCAGTCAGACCGTGAAAGCATGGCGACAAAGCCACCCAAGCGCTTGCCCAGCAGGGGATTTGCCGGCGGTATTTGGCTTGGGGCGGTAAGTCGTTAATCGTTAACGCTTTGGCGCTTGAGTACCTAACTAATTAACTGCCTAAGTAGTTAAGAACCTCAGTGCAAAGACGGCGATGAAGTCAGCGCCCCAACGGCCGCGTGGCCCATGGCCGCACCAAAGCGCTTGGCCAAACGTTCAGCGACATTTTCACGTTGGGTGTAATCGACCAAGTTGTCGACTTTGACGATGTCGCGCGCCACCGAGTCCACGCTGCCCAAACCATCGATCAAGCCCAAGGCAGCGGCTTGCTCCCCGTTCCAAAACAGGCCGCTGAAGAGGTCCGGGGCTTCTTTCAAACGATCGCCACGGCCGGTTTTGACGGCCTTGATGAACTGCTGGTGAATTTGATTCAGCATGGCCTGCGCGTAGGCTTTTTGGGCCTCCGATTCGGGGCTGAAGGGGTCGAGCATGCCTTTGTTGGTGCCCGCTGTCATCAAACGGCGTTGAACGCCCAACTTGTCCATCAGGCCGGTGAAGCCAAAGCCATCCATGAGCACGCCGATGCTGCCCACAATGCTGGCTTTGTCGGCATAAATTTGGTCGGTGGCCGCGGCAATGTAGTAGGCCGCGGAGGCGCACTCTTCTTCGCAGACGGCGTAAATGGGTTTGTCGTGTTTCTTTTTGAGGCGCATGATTTCGTCGTAAATCAACCCCGCCTGCACCGGACTGCCACCAGGCGAATCGATTTGCAGCACGATCGCCTTGGCTTCATCGGCTTCAAAGGCGCTGCGCAAGGCGCTCAAAATGCCTTCCGCACTGGCTTCTGAGCCGGACGCAATTTCACCCTTAATGCCGACGACCGCCGTGTGAGGCCCACTGATGTCCATCGACGGATCGGCTTTGTGGAAACCGAACCAAATCAAGACCAAAAACACCAGCAGCCATGCCAAGCGCAGGCCGTTGCGCCAGCGACGCGCCGTGCGCTGCTCGGTCAAGGTCGACAAAACCAGCTTTTCCAACACCGCACGCTCCCAGTGGCCGGTCGAAGCAGGCGCCGCCGCGGTGGGTTCGTGCTTGGGCTCGTGATTGGGTTGGTACTGGGGTTCGGGTTCTGGGGTGGCGTGGTTGTCCATGGTGCAGCGTTAAAAAGTTTAAAAAGCCAGTGGCTGTAAGTTGTAGGCAGTATGCCAGTGGACCACGCCGAGGTCTTCGGACAACTCAATTTTGACCAGGCCGCCGCGGCAAGGGCCGCCTGCGCATTCGCCGGTGTCGGGGGCGTATTCTGCGCCGTGCGTGGCGCACAACAACCACCGGCCAGAAGGATCAAAAAAACGATCGGGCTGGTAGTCCATTTCCATCGCGACATGGGTGCAGCGGTTCAGGTAGGCATGGACCTGGCCTTCAAAACGAATGGCAAACGCGCGGCAAGTTTGGCCGGCGTAATTCACATCGAAGGGCACCGCCAAGCTGCCTTCCACCAAATCTTGGCTGTTGCAAAGCGGGATGGCCACGCTGGTTTGTGTGGTGGAGGGGGACGTGTTTTCAGCCATGTTGCAACAACCAAGTGTGTAAATCGGGCACTGAATGGGCGATGTGGAGGGGCTTGAGCGCATGAAAAGCGGCGGGCTCATGGGCGCCGTAACTCACGCCCACCCGGGGACAGCCGGCGTTGAGTGCCATTTGCAGGTCGTGTGTGGTGTCGCCAATCATCAAAGTGCGTTCTGGTGGCACCTCGAATTGCGTCATCAGCTCATGGAGCATGGTGGGGTCGGGCTTGCCGGCTGTTTCGTCGGCGGTTCGAGAACCCGCAAAAACACCTTTTAAGTCGCTGAATTGCAAGGCCTCGTCCAAGCCGCGTCGGCTTTTGCCTGTGGCCACGGTGACCAGGTACCCACGCTCATTCAAGGCCGCCAGCATGGGCAAGACCCCTTCAAAAAGCACGATGTCGTTTTGGTGTTGTTTGTAATGAAACTGGTAACGCTTGCCCAGCTCCGGGTATTTTTCTGGCGGAACATCGGGGGCCGCATGGGCCAATGCCTGCATCAAGCCCAGACCGATGACATAGGCCGCGGCCTCGGCGCTGGGCCGTTGGCCACCGACGTCAACCACCGCCGCCTGAATACAACGCACGATGATGCCTGTGGAGTCAAACAAAGTACCGTCCCAATCAAAGGCAATCAAGTCAAAAGCCCTGGGCTTGGACGGGGCAGTAGGGGTTTGAGCAAGGTTCATGATGGAGAGGAGGTTCGCGAGATTGTTAGAGGAGGTGCGATCAGTGAATGAATCATGAAGGGGGCAGGGGCTGCAATTTTCCAACAAATTCCTGCAACTCTGGGGGCAGATTCAGTTCCAACGCGACGCGCTCGCCGCTGGCCGGGTGGTCGAACTGCAAGCGCCAAGCGTGCAAAAACATGCGCTTGAGGCCGGCTTTTTGCAAGCGCTTGTTGAGTTCAAAGTCGCCATATTTATCGTCGCCAGCGATCGGGCCACCTTGTGAAGACAAGTGCACCCGAATTTGGTGAGTGCGGCCGGTTTTGATGGTCACTTCCAGCAAGGTGAATGGCGGCAGGTCGCTGGCGGCCAAGAGGGGGGTGGGCGCTAATTTTTGCTGCACCTTGACCAAGGTGACGGATTTCATGCCGTCCGGGTCGTCCTTGGCGACCACTTTGACCCGGCGCTCGCCGTCGGGCAGCAGGTATTTGTGCAAGGGGGAATCGATGACCTTTTTATTTTCCGGCCAGAAGGCGCCCGTCGCCTCCAATTTGCCGTCCCCCCTTGCCAGGGTGACCAAGGCCAAATAAGTCTTGC
Source organism: uncultured Curvibacter sp. (assembly GCA_903834975.1). Lineage (GTDB taxonomy): Bacteria > Pseudomonadota > Gammaproteobacteria > Burkholderiales > Burkholderiaceae_C > Curvibacter. Next base: position 14,567 of record CAILKX010000001.1, on the reverse strand, counting down.
CCGTGACACGTTCCCGAAACTGGTCCTGCAAGGCATTCAAGGCCGAGCGCTTTTTGGCAACCAACAAGATGCCCGAGGTTTCTCGGTCGAGTCGGTGCACCAATTCCAAGTAGCGGGCTTGCGGGCGCGCTTTTCGGAGTTGCTCAATCACGCCAAAGCTCACACCACTGCCACCGTGTACCGCCACGCCAGCGGGTTTGGCCAAGGCGAGCAAATGCTCATCTTCAAACAACACATCGAAGTCACGCGCGGGGGCAGACCCCGCCAACAACTCGGGGGGTTTTTCGGCCACTCTGACGGGGGGCAAGCGCACCAAATCGCCGGCATGCACCCGAGCGTCGGCCGACGTCCGGCCTTTGTTGACCCGCACCTCGCCGCTGCGAATGATGCGGTAAACGTGGGTTTTGGGCACCCCTTTGAGGTGGCGCATCAAAAAGTTGTCCAACCGCTGGCCTTCGGACTCTTCGTCCACTTCCAACCAACTGGCTTGGGGCAAGGAGGGCTTAGCCTCTATAATGTGTTTCACTAGCGCTGCGCCGTAAGGGGTTGATGCCTCAGGAGTTTAGTCCAGAGACGCCCACCGTCGCTTAATAGCCGCGTTAGCCAGGTCGATGTGCAGGTGTTTCCTCAAAAGGCGGAACCCTCTCACAGCGCCCGATCTGGACCGACTTTTTGAAACACACCGAACTGGAATACCCATGTCAGGGGTGCCCAATGCGTTCATGCGACGTTGAGCATCTTTGGCGGATAAAGCGAAACACTGTTGAGATGATGATGCTCCTGGCCTTGATACCAACCTGCCTGCGGTGGCTTCTGCCCCTGCACCCAGGTTCCGTCATGCCTGTCAGCACCAGCGGGGCAGGCATTGACCTGCAAAGCCCGCCTTGGCCTTGGCCCCTTCGCTTTACTCCACGCGCCCTTGTCTTTGTCTCCGCCCCGCTCCTTGCGGGTCTGAACATCGACCGTCTCGGCAATTCCCCTTCGTTCACCTTCGTTTCAAAGCGTCTGTCCTGACTTTGTTGACTCGACCGGCTCGGATTTCCTGGGCAGTCAAGTCGTTGAGTGATGACGATTGCAAGGGCCATTTGGGCCCGAAAGGAAGTGCTTTATGAAGCGGATGCTGATCAATGCCACGCAGGCAGAAGAACGCCGTTTGGCGATTGTGGATGGGCAAAAACTGCTCGACTACGAAATTGAAATCGAAGGGCGCGAACAACGCAAAGGCAATATTTACAAAGCCGTCGTGACCCGGGTTGAGCCCAGCCTGGAAGCCTGTTTTGTGGATTACGGCGAAGAGCGCCACGGCTTTTTGCCGTTCAAAGAAATCTCGCGCATGTACTTTGCGGCCGGCGTTCCTGCCAGCCAAGCCACCATCAAAGACGTGATCAAAGAAGGCCAAGAACTGCTGGTTCAGGTCGAAAAAGAAGAACGTGGCAACAAGGGCGCTGCCCTCACGACCTTCGTCAGCTTGGCCGGCCGTTATGTGGTCCTGATGCCCAACAACCCCCGTGGCGGCGGCGTTTCGCGCCGCATCGAGGGCGAAGACCGGGCCGAACTCAAAGAGGCCATGGACCAGTTGGAATACCCCAATGGCATGTCCATCATCGCCCGAACCGCAGGCATTGGCCGCAGCGCCCCCGAATTGCAGTGGGACTTGAACTACCTCTTGAAGCTTTGGACCGCCATCGACGGCGCGGCCAAGGGCGGCAAAGGGGCCTTCCTGATTTACCAAGAGTCCAGCTTGGTGATCCGTGCCATTCGTGATTACTTCAACCACGACATCGGCGACATCCTGATCGACACCGACGACATCTATGAACAAGCGCAGCAGTTCATGGCCCACGTCATGCCCGAGCATGCCGCCCGCGTCAAACGCTACCGCGATGACGCGCCGCTGTTCAGCCGCTTCCAAATCGAGCACCAAATTGAATCGGCCTACGCCCGCACCGTGACCTTGCCCTCGGGCGGCGCCATCGTGATTGACCACACCGAAGCCTTGGTCAGCGTGGACGTCAACTCGGCCCGAGCCATCAAAGGCGGTGACATCGAAGAAACCGCCACCCGCACCAACTTGGAAGCCGCCGACGAAGTGGCACGCCAAATGCGCCTGCGCGATTTGGGTGGCTTGATCGTCATCGATTTCATCGACATGGAAGAATCGCGCAACCGCCGTGAAGTCGAAAATCGACTGCGTGACGCGCTGCGCCAGGACCGCGCCCGCGTGCAATTCGGCACCATCAGCAAATTTGGCTTGATGGAAATGAGCCGCCAACGCTTGAAGCCCGCGCTGTCAGAAGGCTCCAGCATTCCTTGCCCCCGCTGCGGCGGTTCGGGCCATGTGCGCGACACCGAAAGCTCGGCGTTGCAAATTTTGCGCATCATCCAAGAAGAGTCCATGAAGGACAACACCGCCGCTGTCCACGCGCAAGTGCCGGTGGAAGTCGCCTCTTTCTTGTTGAACGAGAAGCGCCCCGAGATTGCCAAGATCGAGCTCAAGCAACGCATCCACGTGCTGCTGGTTCCGAACAAAACCTTGGAAACCCCGCATTACAAACTCGAGCGCCTGAAGCACGACGACAGCCGGTTAGACAACCTCGAAGCCAGCTACAAAATGGCCGAGTTGGTGGAAGACCCCACCACCGTAACGCGCCGTTCACAAGAACCGACCAATCGCCAAACCCCGGTGATCAAGGGCGTTTTGCCCGACGCCCCGTTGCCACAAGCCGCACCGCGTGCCGCGGCACCGGCCGAAGCGCCGAAGAAAGCCAATCAGCCCCCCGCAACCGCCAGCACGGCGCCCGCTCAAGCCGGTTTCTTTGGTTGGATTAAATCCTTGCTGGGTCTGCAAGCCAGCCCCGCTGCCGCACCAGCGGTCGATGCCAACAAAGCCAAAACCGAAGGCCGCGGTGAACGTGGCGAAGGCCGGTCTGAAGGACGCGGTAACGGGCGTGGTGAAGGGCGTGGTGAAGGCCGAGGCGAAGGTCGTCAAGGCCGCGGTGGTCGTGGTGGTCGCAACGGCGCCCGCGCCGAGCGCCAAGAGCGACCAGAGCGCCCAGAACGTCCAGAAGGCGAACGCGCCGATGCAGGCAAAGAAACCTCGCGGCCAGCACGCGCTGAGCGTGGCGAGCGCAGTGAACGTGGTGAACGCGGTGAGCGTCCTGAACGTGCAGAGCGCGGCGAACGCAGTCCGCGTGGTGAGGGCCGTGAACGCGCCCCACGGGCCGAGCGACCCCGCCGTGAAGACGCCCCTGGATCAGCTTCTGGATCAGCTTCTTCCCCCGGCGAATTGCAAGGCGAACTGAACCTGGGCGTTCATTCTGCCGCCACCGATACCGCCAACGAAGCCCAAACCGAACGCGCACCGCGTCGTGAACGCAGCCCCCGCCGTGAACGCACCCCGCGGAACACGGACGCCAATAACGAGAACTTGAACACGGGCAATGCGGCTTTCGAGCCCAACCCTGTGACAACCGAGGGCAGTTCAGCCTCAAACTCACAAGAGGGGGCTCAAAACACCGCGCCCGAAAACGCGGAAGCCACCGGTGAACGCCGTGAACGTCGCTCACGCGACCGCTATGGCCGTGATCGCCGCGAACGTCGAGACAACACCGATGCGCCTCAAACCGAAGGACAAAGTGAAGCACACAGCGAAGGCCATTCTGAAGGTCATTCTGAAGGGCAAGCCGAAGGCCAACAGCCAGACGCAGCACCGGCACGTCCAGCGTCTTACTTTGCCCCCGCCAACGCGCCTCAAGTCGCCGATACCGCTGTTAAGGTTGGCATGCCCAAGGCCCAGCCCTTCACCTTGCCCGTGCATGATCTGGAGCAAATCGCCATCACCGCTGGTTTGGCTTGGGTCAACTCCGATGCCACCAAAGTGGCTGCGGTTCAAGCAGCGATTGCTGCAGAGCCCAAGCCGGTCCATGTGCCACGCGAGCGCCCCCCCGTGGTGGTGTTTGACGAAGGCCCCTTGGTCTTGGTTGAAACCCGCCGCGATTTGAGCGCCATGACCTCGTCGTTTGATCAGGTTTAAGCTCAAAATCAAGGCCTCAGTGAGAGCAAAGTGAGAGGGTTGTGCCATGTTGTTTTTGTTGTCCCCTGCCAAATCATTGGACTATGAAACCCCGCTACCACAGCCTCTGACCCCCACTCAGCCGGCCTTCAAAGCGCGCAGCCAAGAACTCATCGCCGTTCTGAAAGAAAAAAGCCCGCAAGACATCGCCCACCTCATGGACTTGAGCGATGCCTTGGCGGTCTTGAACGTCGGTCGTTATCAAGCGTGGTCGCCCCGCTTCACCGCCAAAAATTCACGACCCGCCGCTTTCGCATTCAACGGCGATGTTTACGACGGTTTGAATTTCCGCTCCCTGAGTCCTGACGACTGGGCCTGGGCGCAAGACCATCTGGCCATTCTGAGTGGCCTTTATGGCGTGCTTCGACCGCTCGATTGGATGCAAGCCTACCGCTTAGAAATGGGCACAGCCCTGGCCACGAACCAAGGCAAAGACCTGTATCAATTTTGGGGTGCCGACATTGCGCAGCACCTTAACCAACGCTTGAAAAATGCCACGCTCAAAGGCAAGGCGCCCTTGGTTGTGAACCTGGCCTCGCAAGAGTATTTCAAAGCGGTTCAAAAGAAAACACTGAAGGCCGACATCGTCGACTGCGTCTTTGAAGACCGCAAGGGCGACAACTACAAAATCATCAGCTTCTTTGCCAAAAAAGCACGCGGTTTGATGGTCCGCTATGCGGTTCAGAATCGGCTCGTTGACTTGGCGCAATTGAAGGGCTTTGACCTCGACGGCTATCGTTATGCAGAAGCGGTTTCAGAGCCGAATCGATTGGTCTTTCGTCGAGATTGAAGCTGAGACGACCGCCGTGACCTCTGACATTCAACAATGGATTGTGAGCCAAGCCCAAGCCGGCCATGATGCGACCAGCTTGCTCAAGGCCATGTGCGATTCAGGTTGGCAAGAAGAGGCCGCACTGGAAACCATTCAAAAAACCCTGAGCCAATTCTTAGAACAGCGCAGCGTGGAGATGAACCTCCCAGCACCGGTCGCCGTGCCTGACATTTCGCTCGAAGACGCAGCCAATGCCTTGAATTTAGGCGACCGCGTCGTGGGCGTGGTGATGGCGATGCAGGTGCCCCGCGTCGTGGTGTTGTCTGGTTTTTTGTCGGACGAAGAATGTCAGGCGCTCATCTCAGCAGCCGCCCCCCGAATGCAGCGCTCGCTCACGGTGGACCACCAGACCGGCGCTGACCAGGTGCACGCGCAACGCACCAGCCACGGCATGTTTTTCAGCCGCGGCGAAAACGAAGTGATCCAACGCATCGAGAATCGCTTGGCCAAATTATTGAATTGGCCGGTTGAAAACGGTGAAGGCCTCCAAGTCTTGCGTTACCAACCCGGGCATGAATACAAGCCGCATTACGACTACTTTGACCTGAACGAACCCAGCGCCGCCACCGTGTTGGCGCGTGGCGGTCAACGCGTGGCCACGGTGCTGATGTACCTCAACGAACCCACCCGGGGTGGCGGCACGACCTTCCCCAGTGTGAACCTCGAAATTTCACCCCAAAAAGGCAGCGCTGTATTTTTCAATTACGACCGCGCCCACCCTGTCAGCCGCACCCTGCATGGGGGCGCGCCCGTCCGGGAAGGCGAAAAATGGGTCGCCACCAAATGGCTGCGTGAAAGAAAATTCGAATAAGAGAATTCAAATGAAAGAATTCAGATGACCAACCAGCCCTCCAGCCCCGAAAACTCCCCCTTGGGCAAAGCCGCCCGCTATGTCGACCACTATGCGCCCGGGCTTTTGTTCCCCATCGCGCGGGAAGGCAAACGCCAAGAAATTGGCGTCCAAAGCCAAGCACTGCCCTTCATGGGCGCTGATTTGTGGACGGCCTATGAGCTGTCTTGGCTGAATCCCCGCGGCAAACCGCAAGTGGCCTTGGCCCACATCACCATCCCTTGCGAAAGCCCCTGCATCATCGAGAGCAAATCCTTCAAGCTGTATTTGAACAGCCTGAACAACAGCGTTTTTGCCGATGCCGCTGCCGTGCAAGACACCCTGCGCCGCGACTTGAGCGCTGCCGTTTCAACACCCACCCAGGCCTTCAGCGTGGGGGTCCAACTCATCGACCCCGATCGATTTGATCAGCAACCCATTCACGAACTCGACGGCCTCAACCTCGACCGGTTGGACATTGAGTGCAGCCACTTCACCCCAGCCCCCGAATTGTTAAACGCAGCCACCCATGAAGCGCCTGTCAGCGAAACCTTGTGCAGCCGATTGCTCAAAAGCAATTGCTTGGTGACGGGCCAACCCGACTGGGGCAGCGTCCAAATTCGCTACAGCGGCCCGCAAATCGACCAAGCTGGTTTGCTGGCGTATTTGGTCAGTTTCAGGAACCACAACGAGTTCCACGAGCAATGCGTTGAGCGCATCTTCACCGACATCTGGCGCCGCTGCCAGCCCATCAAACTGTCGGTCTACGCCCGCTACACCCGCCGCGGCGGGCTGGACATCAACCCCTTCAGGACCAGCTTTCCTCAAGGCCTGCCACCAAACATTCGGATGGCAAGGCAGTAAGCTCGGCCGCTAGGTCTCTTGGAAAAGCGGTATTCCACACAGCTGAAGATATTCGTAAATACCGTTATAAAAGGAAGGGGATCTTGTCGGGTCAGTGGAATCGCCCGCCGGCACAAAAATCACCAACCCTTGGCGAGCGCGGGTCAGTAAAACACGATATGCGTTTTTGAGATATAGCTGTCTATCAACCGAATTCACTCTCTGCCATTTTGTGCCACGGAAGCTGAAATGTTCCCAACCAATATCACCTCGCCTGAAATCGGCATCCCAGGCAACACAGGTCCAGTCAAGTTCAAGTCCTTGGATGTCAAATTCACTCGCTGTTTCTTCAAGGTAATAGGATGATCGAATATCCAGCTTGTCGTTTAAAAACCAAACTGGCGCTTCAATTTTTGACTTTATCCAAATTCCCTCAGGCCTAAGACGATTCCCGCCTGAGGATGCAGTAAGTCCAAATCGTTCACTTCCTCGAGCACGCTCCCGAAGCCAAGATCGCGCCTTATCTAAGTTACGAGTCAAAAATATTGGGTATTTGTCAGCCATTGCTCTATAGGTTAAACGGGCTTCCTCCGGCTTGTTGTCAATCAAATAGCCAATAAAATTCGATAAGGCCTCAGCTCTGAAAGAACGAATTGAAACACCCAAGTGCAAAGCTTCATCCCAATAAAAAGGGGCGTTAGTAAGCTCATTGGCGAGCCCAATATCCCAGATGTAATCCGGGTCATTCAGACGACTTGAGATATGAACATCCCAATCTGGATGCTGATTACGCATTACTGCAATCCACTCTGCAAGTCCACCCTCACCTGTGTTGATCTCTTGACCTCCACCAATCAGGCAAACAACAACACACCAGCCATCATGGCGATTCATTGCACCAATCAAGAAGGCAGGCTCAGACATATCAAAAGTCGGATGTCCTCGCTTTTGTTGCATAAATTTACTTGCCATTTCCCGATTCCAAGCACGCTGAGCCTCATCAAATATCACCACTTTTTCAATTGGAGGTTTCTTGCTCTTCAACGCATCATCCCGAAAATGATGAATATTCTGAACAAAGGTTGAAACCTCTCTGTGAGCTTGAGCTCTTGAAATACCTTCTCTTGAAGCCTTGTCTCTGGCGAGTGCTTCTCTAAGCACATCGACCAAAGGCCCATTGCCAGACAAGAACACGGCATGTTCATCTAGATTTGTTTCAGTTCGTGAAGTTGCAATATTCAGTCCAGCCAACGTTTTCCCAGCACCAGGAACACCGGTGATGAAGCACACTGCTTTTCGGTTTGAAGATTTCGCCTGATCAATAATTTCATTAACCCTCTTTGCGGTCAGGCCAAGATTTACCGCACCCGCTTCAAACCTCGTTATTTCTTTAACGTCGTGCTCTCGATACAAGGAAAGAGCTGCTTGGACAATTGTTGGTGTAGGCTGATAACCAGATTGCGCCCAAATAGTGGGATCGATGGCAACTACTTCACTCTGTTTGACTACGATTTCAATCGCTTTTGCTAAGTTTTCTTTTGAGATATGCAGTGGTTCAGCAACCTGATCTTTCGCCCACTTAATTGGTGGGATCGCTAAATGTGCAGCAGCAGTAGGAATAATAATTGGAACAATTTGAAGATTGTGGCTTCCAAGATGAAAGTTCTTAAGGTCTAACGCGTAATCATGAGCCTGTTCAATCGCGTGAGTATCAAAACTGCTCGCACCTACCTTGAACTCAATGACGAAAACAACTCCTTTTATAAGCAGAACGACATCCGCTCTTTTCCCCATCCTGGGTATCGAAAACTCAAAATAAATCATCCCTTCCAAGTTGGATTTCAACTGAGTTTTTAAGATCTGAATTTGAGAAAGCCAAGCAAACTTTTGTGGATGATCTAAAGAAAAACCATGCTCGATTGACAACAAACCAAAAATGCTGTTCTCATCAGCAATCAAGAAATCTTGAATACTGGCTTCATAGTAAGCAATACAGCTCATATAAAAAGTAGTCCAATACTGGCGAAAAACATTTCATGACGTAATGAAATCAACTCGATGTCAGGTCATCCCATCAACGCCGCTCATTAAAAGGATGCAGCTTCGCCAAATCAGGAAACACTGGCTGGGTTTTGGTTTGGAAGCCTTTCACGGCGGAGGCCACGTGTGCGTTGCTCCAAATCGCGCCTTGCATCCAGCCCATTTGTTTGAGTGAATCTTCCACAGAATGGTCTCGGGCGTAGTGGATGGCCTGCTTGGTTCCCCAAATAGCGACGGGGGGCTTGCTGGCAATTTCTTGGGCGCAGGCCATGGCGGCTGCCAACGCTTGCGCTTGGGTGTCGAAAACCTCATTGACCAAACCATGCGCCAGGGCGCGGGCTGCGGGCAAGCGGCGACCGGTGTAGGCCAGTTCTTTGACGAGGGCCAGGGGCATCAGCTTGGGCAGGCGTTGCAAGGTGCCCAAATCGGCCACCATGCCGATGTTGATTTCTTGAATGCAGAAAAACGCATCGGCGCTGGCGTACCGCAAGCAGCAGGCGGTGAGCAAATCGACCGCGCCGCCAATACAGCCGCCGTGCACCGCTGCAATCACGGGGATGCGCAAATTCTCCAACAGGTTGAAGGTCGACTGAATGTCCATTAAGGAGTCAAAAACGGCCGCGCGACCCTCGGGGGTTTGGTCGTTCAGGCCGACGTTGCCTTCTTTTTGGGTGTCGAAAGTGTCCAGGGCCATGCCCGCGCAAAAGTGCTTGCCTGTGCTCGAAATGACCAACGCACGGGCCGTGCCTTCGCGGTTCAATTGACGCAACACCGCATCGAGTTCGCGCCAAAAAGAGGGGCCCATGGTGTTGAGTTGATCGGGGCGATTCAGCACCAAATGGGCGATGTGGTCTTTTTCATCGAAGGTGAAATGCTGCATGGAAAGGTTGGGTTCTGCGGCTGTTTTGGGGGAAGTTTCTGGACTCATGTTGTCTCCTGATTGAAGTTTGTTTTTTCCAAATTGCCCACGCGAACGCCGAGCAAACGAAAGCGGCGGGTCAAGTCGACTCGATTCAAACACAAGCCTGCCGTGCGCCTGATCAAAGCAGGATCGACCGTCGCGACGGGCAAGGTTTGGTCGCGTGTCACGGACCGAAAATCGTCGTAACGCAGCTTAACGCCAATGGTGCGGCCGGCATAGCCCTTGCGCGTCAAATCCCCGGCCAAGCGCTCACACAGCCGCGTGAAAAGGGCCCCCAACTCTGCCTTGTCGTGCTGCGCATGCAAGTCGCGCTCGAAGGTGGTTTCGCGAGAAAGAGAAACCGGCTCACTTTCAGTGACCAAGGGGCGGTCGTCGCGACCCCAGGCCACTTGGTGCAACCAACGGCCTTGGTTCTGGCCAAACAACTGTTGCAATTCGAACGGGTCACGGGCTGCGAGTTCGCCAATGGTGTGGATGCCAGCCGCGCTGAGTTTTTCGTCGGTTTTGGGGCCGATTCCGTTGATTTTTCGACAACTCAAAGGCCAAATCTTGGTCTGCAAATCTTCTTCAAACACCACCGACAGGCCATTCGGTTTGTTGAACTCACTGGCCATTTTTGCGAGCAATTTATTCGGCGCCACGCCCACCGAGCAGGTCAAACCGGTGGCTTCAAAAATGCTTTTTTGAATCAGCCTCGCGAGCACCCGGCCGCCTTCGCGTTGTCCGCCAGGCACCTCGGTGAAATCGAGGTAGACCTCATCGACGCCCCGGTCTTCCATCAAGGGCACGATGTCGGTGATGATGGCTTTGAATTGACGTGAGTATTTTCGGTATTCGTCAAAATCAACGGGCAACAAAATGGCATCGGGGCAGCGCTTGGCGGCCTTCATCAAGCCCATGGCCGAGCCCACGCCGAATTGCCGCGCTGCATAAGTGGCGGTGGTGATGACGCCGCGGCCGGTGTAGCCAGACAACTTGGGAAATACACCCACCGGAATGTCGGCCAGTGAGGGCCATGGGCCATTCAGTTCATCGACCGAACGTCGACGGCCGCCAATGACGACCGGCAGACCCTTGAGTTGCGGGTAACGCAACAACTCCACCGACGCGTAAAACGCGTCCATGTCGAGGTGCGCAATTCGTCTCACGGCGCGTCAGGGACGGTCGAGCAATTTCGACAAGGCCCTGCTTAGTAGGTGCCAGGCAACAAGATGTCTTTGCCGACTTGGTTGATGTTGGTGCGACCGCAAAAGGCCATGGTCAAGTCCAACTCGTTGCGGATGATCTTCAGCGCCTTGGTCACGCCTTCTTCACCATAGGCGCCCAAGCCGTACAAAAAGGCACGCCCGATCAAGGTGCCTTGCGCGCCCAAGGCCCGCGCTTTGAGCACGTCCTGGCCGCTGCGAATGCCACCGTCCATCCACACTTCGATCGCCTTGCCCACCGCATCCGCAATGGCGGGCAGGGCTTGAATAGAAGAAGGCGCTCCGTCCAATTGTCGACCCCCGTGGTTGGAAACGATCAAGGCATCGGCCCCACTGTTGGCGGCCAACTTGGCGTCTTCCGCGTCCATGATGCCCTTGATGATCAGCTTGCCTCCCCAGCGTTTTTTAATCCACTCGACGTCGTTCCAATTGAGCTGAGGGTCGAACTGTTCCATCGTCCATGAGGAGAGTCTGGAGGTGTCCGCGACCCCTTTGACGTGACCCACGATGTTGCCAAAACTGCGGCGTGGCGTGCCCAGCATGCCCAAGCACCAACGCGGCTTGGTGGCCAAGTTAATGAGGTTCGCCAAGGTCGGACTGGGCGGAGCCGATAAACCGTTTTTAATGTCTTTGTGACGCTGCCCCAAAATTTGCAGATCGAGTGTTAATTGCAAGGCCGAGCAATTGGCCGCTTTGGCGCGGTCGATCAACCGTTCCACAAAGTCGCGGTCTTTCATGACATACAACTGGAACCAAAATGGATGGCGATCGGTGTTCTCAGCAATGTCTTCAATCGAGCAAATGCTCATGGTGGAGAGGGTGAACGGAATGCCGAAGGCTTTGGCCGCTTTGGCGCCCAAAATTTCACCATCGGCGTGTTGCATGCCGGTCAAACCCGTGGGCGCTATCGCCACAGGCATGGCCACTTTTTGACCAATCATGGTGGTTTCGGTGCTGCGGTTTTCCATGTTGACCGCGACGCGCTGGCGCAACTTGATTTTTTGAAAATCGCTTTCGTTGGCGTGGTAGGTGCTTTCGGTCCAAGAGCCCGTGTCGGCGTAGTCGTAAAACATGCGGGGGACGCGTTTTTGCGCGACACGGCGAAGGTCTTCAATGCAAGTGATTTTGGACAAATTGCTCATTTCCGTCTCCTGTTTTTTTAATCGATTGAAGCCAACCGCGCGCGGTGGCGCTCAATTTGAGCACGCACTTGAACGGGGGCGGTTCCCCCCAAAACCGAGCGCGCGTGGAGCGAACCGCTCAAGCTCAGCACCTCAAACACATCGGCTTCAATCGCGGGATTGAATTGCTGCAAGGTCGCCAAGGACAACTCAGACAAGTCGAGTTGTTGGGCAATCGCCGTTTTGACCGCGTGCGCCACCACTTCATGGGCGTCACGGAAAGGCAAACCTTTGCGTACCAAGTAATCAGCCAGGTCGGTGGCGGTGGCATAACCGCGCTTAGCAGCAAGCGCCATGGCCTCTGGCTTGACAGTGATGCCGGGCACCATTTCGGCAAAAATGCGCAGCGTGTCTTTGAGGGTGTCGACGGTGTCGAACAAAGGCTCTTTGTCTTCTTGGTTGTCTTTGTTGTAGGCCAACGGTTGGCCCTTCATCAAGGTGATGAGCGCCATCAAATGGCCCACGACCCGACCGGTTTTACCGCGCGCCAATTCGGGCACATCCGGGTTCTTCTTCTGCGGCATGATGGAACTGCCGGTGGTGAAGCGATCGGCAATTTGGATGAAGCCAAAGTTTTGGCTCATCCACAAAATCAGCTCTTCCGAGAAGCGACTGATGTGCACCATGACCAAGCTCGCAGCGGCGCTGAACTCAATCGCAAAGTCACGGTCGCTGACGGCGTCCAAACTGTTTTGACAAACGCCTTCCATGTTCAAAGTACGGGCCACGCGTTCACGGTCCAATGGGTAAGGCGTGCCCGCCAAAGCGGCCGCCCCCAGAGGCAGTCGGTTGACACGGCGGCGAACGTCTTGCATCCGCTCTGCATCGCGCGCAAACATTTCGACATAAGCCAACAAATGGTGCCCAAAACTGACCGGCTGGGCCACTTGCAAATGGGTAAAGCCCGGCAATATGACCTCGGTGTGGTGTGAGGCCATCTCAACCAAGGCCCGCTGCAATTCGTTCAGCAAGCCCACGATCAAGTCAATTTCAGTGCGCAACCACAGGCGCACATCGGTGGCCACTTGGTCATTGCGGCTGCGTCCGGTGTGAAGGCGTTTCCCAGCGTCCCCCACCAATTGGGTCAAGCGGGCCTCGATGTTCAGGTGCACGTCTTCCAAATCCAGTTGCCACTGGAAAGCGCCGCCCTCAATTTCAGACCGAATTTGCGCCATCCCGCGTTGAATATCGGCCCAATCGGCGTCGCGCAAAATGCCTTGCGCATGCAACATCTCTGCATGCGCCAAGGAGCCGGAAATGTCCGCCTCCCACAGCCGTTTGTCAAAAAAAACGCTGGCGGTGTAGCGCTTGACCAAGTCACTCATGGGCTCGGAGAAAAGCGCCGACCAGGCTTGTGATTTTTTGTCGAGCTGATTGCCCTCGGCTGTGGCTTGGGAAGTGTGCGAAAAAGTCATCCCCGGATTCTATCGACCCCGTATCGAGCTGACCCTTGCGGCACAAAAGGGTGTTAATTGGTAACAGCCGGATCGGGCCTACCGCTTATCCACTTGGCTTGTCTGGTTGTCATTTATTTTCGATTGTTACGAATTGGGAAACTTGAGTTGGCGCCGCCCCGCATGATGACAACCACTATGTACACATCCCACATTTTGCAAGTCGACCGAGCCTACCGGCCCATGCCTCGACGCGATTCAAAGTCCCTCTACCAAACCCCGCTGAGCTTGATGCTCGTCGACGAGGATCCCGCTGCTCGACAGCGTATGCGAACGCTGCTGGGCGACTGCGATGCCAGTCTGCTGAAAAACCTGCATGAAGCCAGCACCGCCGTCACCGCCATGGCCATTTTGGACCGAGAGCCCGTCGATATTGTCTTGCTCGACGTCAAGTTGCCCGGCACCAATGGCCTGGGATTGGCGAGCCATTTGAGCACGCTGCGCCGCCCGCCCATGATCATTTTCATCACCGCTTATGCAGAACACGCCGCGCGGGCTTTTGATTTAGATGCCGTGGATTACATCACCAAACCGGTCCGACTGGAGCGCCTTCAAGAGGCTTTGGACAAGGCCGAACGACGCATGTCAACAGGACGCATCAAGACCATGGAGCCCAAAGCTGAAACCCTGATCATTCAAGACCGTGGCCGCACCGAGCGCGTGCCCTTGGCCGAAGTGCTGTATTTCAAGGCCGAACTGAAGTACGTCACCGTGCGCACAGCGGTCCGCAGTTACATCTTGGACAACTCGCTGAGCGAACTCGAGCAACGCTACGGCAACCAGTTTTTACGGGTGCACCGCAATGCCTTGGTGGCCCGTTCGGCCGTTAGGACTTTGGAGCGCCATTACAGCAGCGACCAAAGCGACAGCTGGGCCATTCGCTTGCAGGGCTTGGACGAACGGTTGCTGGTGTCGAGACGCCAACTGGCCGCCGTGCGCGAAGCGATTCGCAATCCTTGACGCCCAGGCAGGATTTTTTCTGACCAACAGAGAGCGGCAAGAGGACATCGAAGGGACCTCGAGCGGACCTCTAGCGGACCTCTTGGATCCCTCGGGCTTCAGCCCAAGGTTTTTTGAATGACGGCCTGCACCAAGCCCATGGCCCGTTGGTGCGTGGGTGTGTGTGGGCGTCGAGTAGACCAAGCCAAACTCAGGTGGCAGACCAACCGGGGGCTGTGAATCGCCCTCG